>JAFGIE010000044.1 GCA_016929775.1 Anaerolineae bacterium | reverse complement strand
GGGGGGGCCAAGGAGTAGCGCGCGCCCGCAGTCCTAGGTGCCCTGGCACTGGTCAAGCGCCGAAGAAGCGGATGAATCCGCTACTACGAACGCAGAATCGTCGCTCCTGGGGGCGACCAGGAGCAACGACTTTGACGGGGGGGCCAAGGAGTAGCGCGCGCCCGCAGTCCTAGGTGCCCTGGCACTGGTCAAGCGCCGAAGAAGCGGATGAATCCGCTGCTACGAACGCAGAGCCGGTACTCCCGGGGGCAACGGCGCGCTGTGGATGGAACCCTGGACGCGCGTTGCGCGTCTATAGTGCAGAAGCCCTATTCGTCCTAACGCCCCGTGGACACACGTTCGCAGTCCAGCGGGCGTGGAAGGAGAAGAGAGATGAACGTGCGACGAGCCTTTACCACAGCGTGCGTGGCGCTGGTCACGCTCTTGGTCGTGGCGGCGCCTGCGCTCGCCGATGGGATCATTATCATCGATCCGCCGGCGCCAGAGGTGCCCGCCTATCTCACGGTCAAGTACCACCGCGTAACCGTGACGATCGAGAACCGCGTTGCGACGACCCACGTCGACCAGGTCTTTGTCAACGAGAGCCGCCACGAGCTGGAGGGCACCTACACGTTTCCCCTGCCCGCCGGGGCGACGATCAACGACTTTGCCATGTGGGTCGACGGCGAACGCCTCGGGGGCGAGATCCTGGAGGCGGATCAGGCGCGGCGGATCTACGAGGAGATCGTGCGCCGGCAGCGCGACCCTGCGCTGCTCGAGTACATTGGGCGCAACACGTTCCGGGCGCGGATCTATCCCATTCCCCCACAGTCGGAAAAGCGGGTCGAGATCGAGTACAGCGAAGTGCTGCCCCTGAACAATGGCCTGGTCCGCTATCGCTACCCGCTCGATACGGAACGGTTCTCCCCGCGCCCGATCGAGGACGTGTCGATCCGCGTCGAGATCCGGTCGCAAGAAGAGATCAAAGCCGTCTACTCGCCCAGCCACGAGGTCTCGGTCGACCGGCGCGACGAACACCAGGTGGTCGTCGGCTATGAGGCGTTCGACGTGCTGCCCGATACCGACTATGACCTGTACTACACGCTGGCAGAGGGCGACCTGGGGCTCAACCTGATGTCGTATGCAGAGGAGGGAGAGGATGGGTTTTTCCTCCTCCTGCTGGCGCCCAAGGTAGAAGTCGACCAGACGGCGATCGTGGCAAAGGACGTGCTCTTGGTGCTTGACACGTCGGGCAGCATGCGCGGCGAGAAACTGGCGCAGGCCAAGGACGCGCTCGCGTTCGTGCTCGGGCAGCTGCACGACGAGGACCGCTTCAACGTGGTCGCGTTCAGCACCGGCGTGCGCCAGTTCAGCGATGGCTTGGTCGACGTGCACGAGCGCGATCGGGCACGCCGCTGGGTGGACGAGCTCGAGGCCAAGGGAGGGACCAACATCGGGCGGGCGATGCTCGAGGCATTGCTGCAGGTGGAGCAGGAGCGCCCGGCGATCGTGATCTTTATGACGGATGGGCTGGCGACCGAAGGCGTGGTCGAAACCGAGCCGCTCCTTGCCCAGATCGACGATGCGGCGCCCGAGAATGCGCGCATCTTTGCCTTTGGGGTCGGCGACGACGTGCACACCGAGCTGCTCGATCGGATGGCGCGCGATCACCGTGGGACGAGCGCGTACGTGCGGCCCGGGCAGCGGATCGACGAGGAGGTCTCGGCGTTCTATGCCCAGGTCAGCACCCCGCTCCTGTCGGATCTGAGCGTCGATCTCGGCGTGCAGGTCGAGGACACCTACCCCTACCCGCTCCCCGATCTGTTCGCCGGGACGCAGGTGGTGATGGTCGGGCGATACCGCACGGGGGGAGAGACGACCGTCACGCTGCGCGGCACGGTCAACGGCGAGCAGCGGACCTACGAGTATGGCGGGGTCCTGCTGCGCGAGCAGGGCGGCGATCCCTTTATCGCGCGCCTGTGGGCCACGCGCAAGGTCGGCTATCTCTTGAACGAGATCCGGCTGCACGGCGAGTCGGAAGAGCTGGTCCACGAGATCGTCGAGCTCTCGGTCCGCTATGGGATCATGACCCCTTACACGTCGTTCCTGGTCAACGAAGACGAGCCCCTGTTCAGCGAGGAAGGGCGGCGCGAGACCGCCGAGCGCGTGTACGACTTTATGTTGGCGCAGCCGCCCGCGGCGCCCAGCGGCAAGGCTGCCGTCGACGTGGCGCAGGAGCAAGGCGCCCTCGAGCGCACGGGCACGGCGACCAGCGCGACCGGGGAAGCGGTCCGGATCGTGGGGGATAAGGCCTTTGTCCTCCGCGAGGGCACGTGGACCGATACGACCTTTGACGCCGACCGCATGGCGCCGCACAAGGTCGGGTTCATGAGCGACGACTACTTTGACCTGCTCGGCGCGCGCCCGGACTGGGGCGCCTACTTTTCCGTGGGCGAGCGGGTGCTGGTCGTCCTGGAAGGCGAGGCCTACCAGGTCGTCGCCGCGGAGGCGGGTGAACCGGTCCCGCTGCCGCTCCCGGCGACGGCGACGCCGACGCACGCCGTCGTGCGCGTCGAACCGACCCGATCCGCCGCGCAGCCGACACAGCCCGCGGCGCCGAGCGAGCCGCGCCCACCCCAGTCTCTGCTCTGTGCAGGGGCGATGGCGATGCCCCTGGTCGCCCTGCTGGGCGCAGTGTGGATCGTGCGCCGCCGCTAGAACGCCCACAGCACACCCCACGCGCTGCCTGCCCCAGCCCGCCGGTGCACACCCGGTGGGCTGGGGCCATTTTCGCACTCGTCTCC
>JAFGIE010000275.1 GCA_016929775.1 Anaerolineae bacterium | reverse complement strand
TCTGCAAGCTGCCCCACATCCGGGAAGCGATCGCCTTCCCGCGCATGCTGGGCACGATCTACCCCTAGCCTGACAGAGCCCAGACGTCGCGGTGCAGTGTGCGCGCCGTTGGCGTGAGATGCCGCAGAAAGGGAGCGCAATGCGCCCACCCGTTGAGCGACACGCTGGACTGGGCAACCCGTGGAACACGTACGTCCATGGCTCGGGTGCGCTCGAGCGTGTCGACGGCGAGCTGTTGGTGGTCACCACCGGCAGCACGCGGCGGCGCATGACGGTCGCCCAGATCGACGACTACCAGCGACTGCCGCGCCGGCAGTACCGCTGGCGTCCGCCGCTGACCATGTGTGTGCGCGCCCGTTTCTCACATCCCGCGCGCCAGCTGGTCGGCACAGCGGGCTTTGGTTTCTGGAACGACCCGTTCATGATGACCGGGCGCACGTGGCCCGCGCTCCCCCGCGCACTGTGGTTCTTTTATGCCTCCCCGCCATCCAACATCGCGCTCGATCGCGACGTCCCGGGCTGCGGCTGGAAGGCAGCCACGATCGACGCCGCGCGCCCACGCGCCCTGCGCTGGGCGCCCCTTGCACCCTTGCTGGTGCCGCTCATGAACCTGCGCGCCATCTACCAAGCCCTGTGGCCCCGCATCCAGCGCGACCTCGGGATCTGCGAGGCCTCCCTCGACCTGGACATGACGGCGTGGCACGACTACCGCCTGGACTGGGACCCCGACGCCGTGCGCTTTGTGGTCGACGGACAGACCGCTGCAGTCTGCGCGGCGCCATGCGGGCCCCTGGGCTTTGTGCTGTGGCTCGACAACCAATACCTAGTCATCACGCCATGGGGACGGCTGCGCTATGGCTGGCTCGACGCGCCTGGGCGACAATGGATGCAGGTCGCGCAGCTCTCGATCGCGCCCGTGCGGTGAGGTCGCGCAGCGCACCCCCCTGCCTGCGACAGAGGAGGTAGCGATGAACCTGATCGTGATCTGCCTGGACACCTTTCGTGCCGATTTGATCGGCCCCGGCAAGGCGATGAGCGACGTCCGCACCCCCAACCTCGACGCCTTGGCGCGCACCTCCGTCTCGTTCACGCGCGCGTTCGGCGAGGGACAGCCCACCCTCCAGATGCGGCGTGCGTTCTTTACCGGGCGCCGCTCCTTTCCCTGGCGCTACAACTATGACCGCCGCGGGCACTGGCACCACGCCCCGGGCTGGCACAAGATCCCGCCCGATCAGGACACATTGGCCGAGGTCTTGGTCGCGCGCGGTTACTACACCGGGCTGATCGCCGACACCTACCATATGTTCAAGCCGACGATGAACTATACGCGCGGTTTCTGTACCTATGACTTTGTGAGGGGCCAAGAGACCGACAACTGGCGCGGCGGCACGCTGGATCAGATCGCAGAGCAGCTGCACAAGCACACGCGCCAACCGTTCGACGCGCCAGGCATCGCGCGTCTGGCGCAGTACCTGTGGAACCAGCGGGGACGGCAGAGGGAGGAGGACTATCAGTGCGCGCGCGTGTTCCGGTCTGCCATGCGCTGGCTGGAGGACAATGCCGCAAACGCGCCCTTCCTGCTGTGGATCGACTCCTTCGACCCGCACGAGCCGTGGGACCCGCCCCTCGCCTACGCCGACGCCTACTATGCCCACGACGGGATCGACTACATCTATCCCGAGGACCGCGTAGCCACGCCCGCCGAGTTGGAGCGGATCAAAGCCCTGTACTGTGGCGAGGTGACCTTTGTCGACAAGTGGGTAGGCGCCTTCCTGGACGTAGTGGACCAGCTCAGGCTGTGGGACGACACGGTCGTGGTCATGACGAGCGACCACGGAACGCAGCTGATGGACCACGACCGCTATGGCAAGGGCGCTGATGCGCTACATCCCTTCAACACCCAGATCCCGCTCTACATCCGACATCCCAGCGGGCCGCACGGGTTCGAGGTCAGCGCCTTCGTGCAGAGCCACGACCTGATGCCGACGCTGCTCCGGCTCCTCGACGTGCCGTACGCCAACGTCGACGGCGCAGATGCCTGGACGCTGGTCACCGGCGCGCGAGAGCGGCTGCGCGACCACGTCGTGATCGGCTGGGCGAGTTTCGCCAACGGCAGTGCGGCAGGGCGTGCCTCGGTCCGCGACGACGAGTGGAACTATGTCACCTCGGTGCACGAACGCGACCCGAACCCAGAGCTGTACCGGCTGCGCCATGACCCGGAGGAACGCCACAACGTACACGACCTGCACCCCGAGGTCGTCGCCCTGCAGCGGCGAAGAGTGGAAGCAGTCGTCGGTCAGCCGCTGCCCGCACAGCTCAACGAGGTCTGCGATCCGTCCGTCCCGCCGCTGGCGACCTACCTGCGGCATCGCGCGCGTACGCCCTAACTCGGTCCGCGTCCAGACGCTCGGCGACCGTCCTTCCCCACGGCACGATCGCGGCGGCGATGACGTTGGGACGCCTCCCCTACACCTGACCGGCGTAGCGCTCGATCTGCGCCACCTGCGCCGCCGTAGGACGGATAAAGGGCCGCACCTGGCGCACCTGCGCCCATGCCTGTTCGGGAGAGAGTCCGGTGTAGATCAGGTAGGCGACCGCCATAGTCGCCGCGCGCCCCACGCCTGCGCCGCAGTGCACGTACACGCTCCCCCCGCGCGCCACCTCGGCGGCGATGAACGCCACGCCTTCGCGCAGCTGATCGAGCGTTGGCGCCGCGTCGTCTGCGGTGGGCACGTACAGATAGCGCGGTGGGGCGATGCCGGCGGCGCGATCGTCGTACTCGACGCGCATGTCCACCACCGCTGTGATGCCCCGCTGCGCCAACCGCCGCCACCCACGCCGCCGATACTGTCCCCCCACGTGGAGCGTCGGCGTGACCTCGCTCAGCGCGCGGATGTTGGCGCCTGCCAGGATGCGGACCCCATGGTCGATCGCCCACAAGAGGGTGGGCTGGAGGCCTTGCTTGGTGATCCGCTCCCACAGGATGCGGAGTCCTTTCCGTACCAGGTGCTCGCTCATACCGCCAGCATAGCACCGAAGCCGAGGCCTGTCAAACGCAAATCCGCCCGCACGCCCGCCTCCCGGGCATTTTGCCCCCATGCCGTTCCATGCTATACTGGTTCGCTGCCTAGGAGGGATAGCGTATGAAGCGCGTGTCGTATGTGATCCTGTCGATCGTGCTCGTCGTCCTGGTTGGGGCATGCCAGCAAGACGTCGAGCCATCGCAGCAATTCCCGCTGATCGAGGTGTTTGGTCAAGCGACCTACCGCAGCGGACCACAGAGCGCCTGGCTCCCAGCCCGCTCCGGTCTCGTGCTCGGTACGGGCGCGCAACTGCGCACCGCGATGAACGCCTCGATCCTGGTTCAGCCCAGCGACGGCTACATCCGCCTCGCACCGGCGAGCACGCTGGCGCTGAACGTCGACGAGAGCGGCAATCGCAACTTGATCCTGTCCGCCGGTCGCATCTTTGTCGAGTCCAAGGCGTCGGACATCCGCTACGAGGTCGAGATGCCCTGGGGCAAGGTCACCGCGCGCGGCGCGCGGTTCAGCGTCGCCCTTGCCGCCGACCGCAGCGTGACCGTCGCCGTCCAAGTGGGCACGGTCGCGTTCGAGACGCCGAGTGGGCAGATGTCCGTAGGCGTAGGTGAGCAGATCAGCGTGCCCTTTGGCGAGAGCCCGTCGGCGCCTGCGCCCCTCGATGCGCAGGAAGACCTCCTCTGGGAGAGGTGGGCAAGCGGACCAGAGCTGGGCCTGGCGATCCTGACGCCCACCGTATTCGCCACGGGCACGCCGACCGTCACGTCGACGCCAACCCGCACCAGCACCCCGACCAAGACGCCGACGCCCACCCAGACGGCGACGCCGACCGCAACGCCGACCCAGACGCCAACGCCCACCCAGACGGCGACGCCCACCGAAACGCCGACGGTGACCTTTACCCCGCGTCCGGCGACCCGGACGCCGACGCCGACGTTGACCCCGACCCCGGGCCCGCTGTCGGTCGACTATGAGATCCGGGACTTTCGCTTTACGGCAGACAAGGGCAAGTGGCAGGCGACGCTCGTGGTTCTCGTCACGGGCGGGCAGCCGCCCTTCCGCTACTTCCTGGACGAGATCCTCGAGTTCGATGGCCCCGAGACGGAGATCGAGTGGAACACGGGCGCGGCGATGACGCGCTCGATCCAGGTCATCGACGCCAACGGGGTCAAGGTCAGCCTCACGTTCTACGAGCCGCCACACGTTCCCGAAGACTAGCGTCCTCGCCCGGTGAGGGCCCCGGCAGAACAGCGCGCCCGGGCCCTCACTGCGCCAAGCTGCCGACCGCATGGACTCACCTGTGCCCGAGAACCCCGTGAACGACGAGCCACCCGTGGGGCGGCGCGCCTGGCTCCACCGGACGCTGGTCGCCCTGGACCGGCTATCGAGCCTCCCTCCCTTCTGCCACGTCGCCGCGATCGGCCTGCTCGGCGCGGCGACCGGTGCGCTGTGGCGCGCCCTGCTGCCAAATGGGCCATGGCCCTGGATCGCCGCCGCATGTTATGCCCTCTGCGCCGCCGGCGACTGGGCGTGGCTGGCTGCCCTGCCGCGATGGGGCCTTTCCTACGGCCCGGTTGCAGCCCCGCTCCTCGGGATGCTCGTCCTGCGGTTCTCGGTCGGCTTGGCGCCCCTGCTCGCGCTGCCCATCGGTGCGAGCGCGCCGCTCCTGGTGGTCCTCGCGGGCGCGCTCCAGCTCGGGGTCTCGGGTGCCGAGATCTATGCCACGGGCATCGAGCCCTTTCGCCTGGGGGTGACCCAGATCGTCGTGCACAGCGCCAAGCTGCCCCCGGACGCGTGCGTCCGCCTGGTCCAGGTCTCCGACCTGCACGTCGAGCGCATCACCCGGCGCGAGCGCGACGTGGTGGCGCGCGTCAATGCCCTGCGCCCCGACTACCTCCTGCTCACGGGAGACTATCTGAGCTTCTCCTACACCGACGACGCGCGCGCCATCGCCGATGCGCGCCAGGTGCTGGGCGCGCTCCGGGCGCGCGCAGGCTGCTACGCGGTGCGCGGCACGCACCAAGTCGACCCCAACGCCCTCCTGCCGACGCTCTTTGCGGGCCTGCCGGTCCATTGGCTGCGCAACGCACACGCCGTCGAGGAGCGCGATGGGTACCGCCTGGCGTTCGTGGGCGCTAGCTGCACGCGCGTCCCCGAGATCGACGTCCCCGCACTGGCGCGCGCCGCCGACGGCGTGCCGCCAGACGCCTTCTCGGTCCTGCTCTATCACACCCCCGACCTCGTCCCGCAGGCAGCCGCTGCCGGGATCGACCTCTACCTCGCCGGGCACACGCACGGGGGGCAGATCCGCCTGCCGCTGTACGGCGCCCTGTTGACCGCCACCGCCGCCGGCAAGCGCCACGAGATGGGACGCTATGACGTCGCTGGCTTGACGCTGTATGTCAGCCGCGGGATCGGCATGGAGGGCAGAGGCGCGCCGCGCGCACGGTTTCTCTGTCCACCCGAGATCGTGTGCATCGACGTGACCGGCGCGCCGCCGGCGCGCCCGGCAGAGCCGGAGGTGCCAGTCGGTTGAACCCTGACCAGCAGTTGTTGGCGCTCCCCAAACCTGGTATAATGGGGGCACCGTGCTCGCGCGCAGGCCCGCAGTAGAGCATGCCTGGAGGCGCAATGCCTGCACCCAACAAGAACGCCATCGGCCACACCTGCCTGGCGATCGCGCTGGCAGCGGCAGCGATCGCCGCCGCCCTCTGGTACGCAGGGGCGCATGCCGCTCCCACAGGGGCAGTGGCCCACGCCGCCGCCCCGGTCGCGACCCAGGCAGACTGCCCGTGGCCCGCCACCACGCCGCTCACCACCGTCATCACCTGGGAACCGTACACTTGGGCGATCGCGAGCCACGGCGTGACGATCACCTTTGGGCCAAACTACCTGTTTGGGGACCAACAGGTGATCGTCACCTTTGCGCCTCAGTGCGAGGCAGCGCCGGTCGCCTCTGCCCTGATCGCCTCCTACCCCTTTAGCTTGACCGCAGCTTATCTCAACGGGGCGCCGGTAAGTTTCGGCAATGACTACGAGATCGCCTTGCACTACGACTCGGCCTACATCGGCGAGATCGACGAGGAGACGCTCCGCTTCTACTACTATGACACGCTGGCGCCGAGCAAGGGCTGGTTGGCGCAGAGCAGCACGGTAGACCCAGTGCACGACCTCGCGGAATGCACTACCAGGCAGACAGGCCTGTTTGCCCTGGGCGGGTACCACGCCCGTGTCTTCCTGCCGCTCCTGCTTCGCGCCGGCGGGCCCTAATCCGGCGCACTGCGCGCACTGAGAGGACCGATGGCCAATCCGCTCTCACATCTCGAAGACGCAGCCGAACAACTGATCGAGGGCACCTTTGCGCGCATGTTTGGGGCGCGCCTGCAGCCGATCGAAGTCGCGCGGCGGATCGCGCGCGCGATGGAAGACGGGCAGGTGATCAATGCCCAGGGCCGGATCGTCGTCCCCAACGCCTACCAGGTCTACCTCAACCCCGACGACTATGCGGCGCTGGAGGACTATCGCGAAGCCATGCAGGACGAACTGGCGCGCTATGTCGCCAACCTGGCACGCAGCGCGGACGCGACGATGCCCGGTCGCCCGCGCGTCTTTGTGCAAGCCAACGTAGGGATCTCACTGCGGCGCGTGCGCGTTGAGGCGCGCCTGCTCAGCGGGCGGCACGGCGGCGCCGCACCCAGTCACACTCAGGCGATGCCGTCCATGCAGGCGCCAGTCGACGCGGAGCAGCCGCACTTTGCCCTGTTTGACGGTCACCGGCGCATGCCGATCGGTGAAGCGGTGATCACGATCGGACGCGGGCTGGACAATGACATCATCCTCGACGACCGGCGCGTCTCGCGCGCGCATGCACAGCTGCGCCGGCGCTACGGGCAGTACGTGCTTTACGACCTCGACTCGACCGGCGGCACCACTGTCAACGGCGATCCTGTGCGCGAGACCCCGCTGCAGCCGGGCGACCTGATCGCCTTTGCCGGCGTGCGCGTGCGCTTCGAACAGCTGGAGGCCCTTGCCCCGAACGACGATCCGGACGGCCCGCGCCCGACGCGGCCCATCCTGCGCCCCACGAGGAAGGCAAGCCCGTGAGCCTGAACGCGCTGATCCTGGTCCTGCGCATTGCCGCTGCGGCCCTGCTGTACCTCTTTTTACTGGGCGCCCTGGTCGTCATCTGGCGCGACTGGCGCGTCTTGGCCCGCCAGGTCGAGGGGCAGCGCGCCGTGAGCGCCCGTCCGCTAGGCAGGCTGATCGTCGTCGACCGGGGAAGCACCGACCTGCTGGTCGGGCAAACCTTCCCGCTCAACCTGGTCACCGGGTTGGGCCGGACCCTGACCAACACTGTCGTGATCGAGGATGCGTTTGCCTCCGCCGAGCACGCCGTCCTCTCGCTGCGCAGCGGTCGCTGGTGGCTGGAGGATCTGGGCAGCAAGAACGGCACGCGACTCAACGGCGAACGCCTCAACGCGCCCGCCATTGTCGCCACCGGCGACGAGGTCGGCATCGGCGGCGTGCGCCTGCGCATCGAGCTGGAACCGACCTAGCGTCCGATTGCGCCCGGATCCGCGCGCCGGACCACCCCCTGTGAAGGAGGAAGCCGTGGACATCTATCGTGAGCTGGGCCTCGAGCCGATCATCAACGCCTCGGGCACGATCACGGCGCTCGGCGGGTCACTCATGCCCGCCGAGGTGATCGAGGCGATGGTCGCCGGCAGCCACGCCTTCGTCGACATGCACGAGCTGCACCGCGCCGCCGGCAAGCGGATCGCCGAGCTGATCGGCGTCGAGGCAGCGCACATCTGCGCCGGGGCCTCAGCCGGGATCGCGCTCATGGCTGCCGCCTGCATGACAGGCGGTGATGCAGCCCGGATCGCGCAGCTGCCCGACACGACCGGCATTCCCTACCGGTTCATCGTCCAGCGCGTGCACCGCCAGCCCTACGAGCAAGCGCTGCGCGTCCCCGGCGGGCAGATCGTCGAGGTCGATCCGGAGCCTGCGGCGCTGCAAGCCGCGCTCGACATGCCGGATGTCGCCGGCGTGTTCTTCACCCACGCCTGGTTCCTCATGCAGAAGCCCATTCCTCTGCCCCGGGTCGCCGAGCTGGCACACCGCTACAACGTGCCCGTGATCGTCGACGCCGCCGCAGAGGTGCCGCCCGTGGAGAACCTGTGGCGCTTTGTCAAAGAGGGCGCCGACCTCGTCGCCTTTAGCGGCGGCAAGGCGATCCGCGGGCCACAGTCGTCCGGGTTCATCGTCGGTCGAGCGGACCTGATCGAGGCGTGCCGCCGGAACGACTGCCCCTACGACGCGATCGGGCGCTCGATGAAGGCCTGCAAGGAAGAGATCGTGGGGCTGGTCAAAGCCGTCGAGCTCTACGTGCATCGGGACCACAACCGCGAGGCGCTGGTTTGGGACCGGCGCGTGGCGCGCATGCTGGATCAGCTCGCAGGTCTGCCGCACGTGCGCGCCGTCCGCCAGATGCCCTATGGCGTGGGGCAGCAGATCCCGCACGTCGCGCTTTCCTGGGACGTCGAGGCGATCGGCCTGACGTACGACGCGCTCGAGGAGGGGCTGCGCAACGGCAAGCCGCGCATCACGATCCAACGCATCAGCCCGTCGATCTATGGAGGCGGCAAGTTCGGCTACTCCGAGATCCGCATCCACCCACATACCCTCCGCGAAGGGGAAGACTTGGTCGTCGCGGAGCGGGTGCGGGAACTGCTCGGCGGATAGGGCGCCAGAAGCCGCCTGGTATGTAATCACGCAGGAGGCACACCAATGGAAGCGATCCACAACGCCGTCATCGGGGGCAGCGGGCTCTACCAGCTCGAGGGACTGCGGAACGTCCGCGAGGTCGAGCTCGACACGCCATTCGGCAAGCCCTCCGATGCGATCATTGTCGGGGAGCTGGAGGGCGTACCCGTGGCCTTTCTCCCGCGCCACGGACGCGGACACGTGCACGCGCCCACCGAGCTGCCTGCCAGGGCCAACATCTATGCCCTGAAAGAGCTGGGCGTTCGGCGCATCATCGCCAGCAGCGCGTGCGGCTCGCTGCGCAAGGACTTGGCTCCGCGCGAGATCGTGATCCCCGACCAGATCTACGATCGCACGCGCAACCGTGGTCCGCACACGTTCTTTGAGGACGGCATTGTCGCCCACATCGGCTTTGCCGACCCCTTCTGTCCTGTCCTCCGGCGGGTGCTGGTCGACAGCGCACGCGCAGCCGGGGTGACCGTCCACGACGGCGGGACCCTGGTCGTCATGGAAGGGCCGCAGTTCTCGACCAAGGCCGAGTCAGAGACCTACCGGCGCCTTGGCTTCGACACGATCGGCATGACGGCGCTCCCCGAGGCCAAGCTGGCGCGCGAGGCTGAGATCTGCTATGCCAGTATGAACCTGGTCACCGACTATGACGTGTGGTACCCCGAGCACGACACAGTGACCGTCGAGATGGTGGTCAACAACATGGCTGCCAACCTCGAAACGGCAAAGCAGATCATCCGCCATGCGCTCCCGGTCATGCACGCCATCGGCGACGACGCGACGTGCGGCTGTCCCAACGCCCTTGCCGGCGCGATCATCACCGACCCAGCCCACATCCCGCCGCACAAGGTGGAGCAGCTCCGCCTGCTGATCGGCAAGTATGTCCAGCGCTGATCCGCCGCGCGCGTCTCCCATCCGCTGGGGCGCACAATGGGCTGAGCTGGGACTGCTGTTGTGCGCGCTGGCCTTTGCGGGGTGCGGCATGGTGCAGCTGGCGCTCGCCGAGCAGGGCGAGGTCACACCGTTCTACCTCAGGCCCATGCTCGTCCTCGCCGCCTGCGCCATCGTCGGGTGGGGAGCGCTGGTCTGGCGCGCGCCCGCGCGGGATCCGCTCCTCTTCCCGATCGCCATCCTGCTCTGCGGGTGGGGCCTGATCGAGGTCACGCGCCTCCAGGAGCGGTTCCTGACCCGCCAGATGACCTGGGTGGGGATCGGCATGGGCGCCTTGCTGCTCCTCGCCGCCTTGCCCTACCGCTGGTACTGGCTCAGCCGCTACCGCTACCTGTGGCTGATCGGTGGCTTGGGCATGCTTGGCCTGACCATCGTCTGGGGCGTCAACCCGCTCGGCGTGGGCGACCGCCTCTGGCTGGGCATCGGCGAACTGCTCTATTTCCAGCCATCCGAGGCGCTCAAGATGCTGATCGTGATCTTTATGGCGAGCTACCTCGCCGAGAAGCGAGAGCTGCTGGTCATGACCAGGCTCCGCATCGGTCCGCTCCGCCTGCCCCCGCTCCCCTACCTTGGCCCGCTGCTCCTGATGTGGGGCCTCTCGCTGGTTTTGTTGATCTGGCAGCAGGACCTGGGCGCGGCGCTGCTCTTCTTTGGCGCGTTCCTGTCCATGCTCTACGTAGCGACCGGGCGGCGCGGCTACGTCTGGGCTGGGCTGGGGATGCTGCTCGGCGTCGCCATCGCCGGCTACTACCTGTACGAACGGGTGCAGCTACGCGGCGAGATCTGGCTGGACCCGTGGTCCGACCCGCGGGGCAAAGCCTACCAGATCGTGCAGTCGCTGCTCGCGTTTGCCAGCGGCGGCGTGCTCGGCGCCGGCGTCGGGCTGGGACACCCCACGCCCTACATCCCCGTCGTACACACGGACTTTGTGTTTGCCGCCATCGGCGAGGAGTGGGGCATGCTCGGCGCGCTCGGCCTCGTCCTGGTCCTGACCATCCTCGTCGCGCGCGGACTGCGCGCCGCGATCCGGGCGTCGACCCCGTTCGTCGCCCTGCTTGCCGTCGGCCTTTCCGCGACGTTGGGCTGGCAGAGCCTGATCATCCTCGCCGGCACGCTCAAGCTGATCCCGCTGACCGGGGTGACGCTGCCCTTTGTCAGCTATGGGGGCAGTTCGATGCTCGTCTCGTGCGCCATGGTCGGGCTCCTGATCCGCGCCTCCGCCGCGCACCGCGCGCCGGTGCCCGGAGCGGGCGCCTCCGAGAGAGGAGCGCGGGAGTGAGCATCCGGGACAGCGGGATCGAGCGCCAGATCACCCACCTGGGGCGGACCATGGCGCTCGGCTTTCTCGCCATCACCCTCGGCCTTGGCTACTGGGTCCTGGTGCGCGGACCGGCGCTGGTTCGCCGCGAGGACAACCCGCGCCTGATCGAGTCTGAGCGCCGGATCGAGCGCGGCGACATCCTTGACCGCCGGGGACTTGCCCTGGCGCACAGCGTGTCCGGAGCAGGCGGCGTGTGGGAGCGCGTCTACCCAGAGCCCAGCGCCGCGCCCGTGGTCGGCTATGCCTCGATCGACCTGGGCACGGGCGGGATCGAGGCTACCTACGACGCGCAACTGCGCGGCGAGCGCCCTGGGGCGCCCCTCGCACAGCTCCGCGACCAGCTGCTACACGTGTACCCCGTCGGCGCCGACGTGCGCTTGGCCATAGACCGCGAGCTGCAGCGAGAGGCGGCGGAGGCGTTGGGCATTCGCACGGGCGCCGTGGTCGTCCTCGACGCCCGGAGCGGCGAGATCCTAGCCCTGGTCAGTCGACCGACGTTCGATCCCAACACGCTGGAGGAGGATTGGCCACAGCTCCAGTTCAACCCGGACAAGCCCATGCTGAACCGCGCTACGCAGGGCCTCTATCCCCCTGGGCTGGTCTTTGAGACGCTGACCCTGGCAGCGGTGCTGGAGGACGGCTTGGCGACGCCCACCACGCCCTATACCGACGAGCTGGGGGTGGTGATCGACGTCGAGCCCCCGATCTCGTGCCCGACCGACCCGCCCCAGGTTCATTTTACGCTCGCCGAGGCGTACACCTGGCCTTGCAGCGTGCTCTTTGCACGCCTCGGGCTGGAGATGGGGGGCGAACGGTTGGCCGATCACGTGACCCGCCTCGGGATCGGTCGCCCGCTCGACTTGCCGCTCGAGGTCGCCACGGGCCAAGTGCTCGAGCGCGGGATCTGGACGCGGCTGCTCGCCGCGCGCACCGCCATGGGACAGGGCGAGGTCCTGGTCACGCCGCTGGAGATGGCCCTGGCAGCAGCGGCGATCGCCAACGACGGCGTACAGCCCGCACCGCGCCTGGTGCTCGAGGTCGACGGCGAGCCCGTCGCCCCCTCTGCGGCCCCGCGCCGGGTCCTGCGCCCCGAGACAGCGCGCGACGTGCAGGCGATCCTCGTGCAGTCCTTTGCCGTCGGACGGACGCGCGTCGCACTGCCCGCCGCCGACGTGGCAGGGAGAGGGGGCCCAGCCGAGAGCGGGCTACCTGGCGCGCCGCCCCACGCCTGGTTCATCGGCATGGCTCCTGCGATAGAGCCACGCTACGCCATCGCCGTGGTCGTCGAGTACGGCTACGATGGCTGGGAGACCGCCGCGCCGATCGCGATCGAGGTACTGCAAGCCGCCGCCGCGCTGCCCTAGTGGAGGAGAGCGTCCAATGCCATTCCAGTTCGAGCGTCTAGCCATCCCCGACCTGATCCTGGTCCACGCCCGGCACTCTGCCGATAGCAGGGGGTTGTTTCTCGAGACCTACAAGCATTCCGCGTTCGCCGCCAACGGCATTGCCGAGCGCTTTGTCCAAGACAACCAGTCGCGCTCGATGCGCGGCGTACTGCGCGGCTTGCACTTCCAGAAGCCGCCCCAGGCCCAGGGCAAGTTGGTCCGCGTCCTGCGCGGCGAGGTGTACGACGTCGCCGTCGACATCCGGCGCGGTTCGCCGACCTTTGGGCAGTGGCTGGGCGTCCAGCTCTCCGAGGAACGCTTCGAGATGCTGTATGTCCCGCCCGGCTTTGCACACGGGTTCTGCGCCCTGAGCGAGCTAGTCGACTTGGCCTACAAGGTGACCGCCGAGTACGCGCCACAGCTCGAAGCCGGGATCGTGTGGAACGACCCACAGATCGGGATCGCGTGGCCGATCGCCGACCCGATCTTGTCGTCACGCGACGCCGCACTGCCCACGCTGGCGGACGCAGACCTGGGCTTTGTGTACGCCGCAGACCCGCAGGCATAGCCGGACAACGGCTCGTGCGCCCGGCGCTGGTCGTACACCGCATCCTGCCCGACCGAGAGGCCAATCTGCGCACGATCTTGGCCCAGATCGCCCGCGCCGCAGAGGCGGGCGCCGCCCTGATCCTCTTGGGCGAGGCTGCGCTGACGGGCCTGACCAACGACGATTGCCCCGCACACGACCTCCCGCTCGGCGAGCCCATCCCCGGACCGGCGACCGAGCGTCTGGTGCACGCGGCAGCTGCGCACGGGGTCTGGTTGGGCCTTGGGCTGCTGGAGCGCGAGGACGCCCGGCTGTACGATACGGCCCTGCTGTTCACGCCGGACGGCGAGATCGGGCTGAGGTACCGGCGCATGCACGGGATGCGTACCGGATCTGCGTGGCGTGGTGCGCGAAGGAGGGCATCCGCAGCGTCGCCGATCTCGCGAACCGGGTCGTGGATGGCGAGACGTACCAGGCCCTGTGGCTGTACCGCTACGCGCGCATGCACCGCGCGCTCGAGGAACGGCGCCAGGGAGATCCGGAGAGCCGGTAGCGCTGGCGCCTGAGCGCTGTCCTAGATGCGCCGGCGTCACGCTTGGCCCAGCGCGAGGGTGACCAGGCGGTGCAGCGGTTCCATCCCCGCCTGTGCCTGCGCCTCGCTCGGCACCGAAGCCTCGTCGGGCTTGTCGGACAGGCCAAAGATCAGCGCGCCCCGTGCGCGCAGCGAGAGCGCCGCGGCGCGCACCTCCTGCGTGATCGCGATCCGCTGCTGGATCACCTCTTGTGGACCCGCGCCAGGCAGGTCGCCAAAGCGCGCGGCTGTGGCTAGGTACTCGTTGTACCGAAAGGCCTTAAAGGGGGTCGGGTCACCTGCCTGTACCCGGGCCCACACGTCGTCGTGGATCGCCACCAGGCCCGACGGCGCCAGCGCAGCGCGCCGCTCGTGCGCCTGGGCGATCAAATCGTCAAAGCAGCGCAGCGTGCCCTCCCCCACCGCGCGGACCACCGCCGCGAGTTCGAACACTCCCGCGCCGAGCATGAGGCAGATGTAGGCCAAGTAGTCTTGGTTATCGGCGGTCAATCCATAGTAGGCTGACTGGTTCAGCTCGTCGTAGGCAGCGCGGAACGCCCGCTGGTCAAAGCTCGGACCCAGCAGCTCTCCCACCGTGCGCTGCACGCCCTCCACGCGCGCCTGGTCGATCACGCCATCGTTGCGCCCGCGCGCGCCGATCGCCGTCTTGTCCAGGTCGATCACGACCGCCGTCCCCTGGTCGAGGGCGAACCCCTCTCCTGCCACGTACGCCAGGAATGCCGGCAGCGCCGCCCAGCGGTTCGCCACATAGAGCGCGCCCTCGACCCTGTGCGCGGGCGGCTGGGCGAGTGTGTCACGCCCGATAAAGCACCACCCGGGCCACTGCCCGGCGGCGCAGATGTTGCGAAAGGCAGTCCCGTCGTTCAGCTCAGTGTCGCCCATGTAGAGCACGCGCGCCACCCGCGCGCCTGTCCCGTCCAGGGCGCGCGCACGACGGAGCATGGCAGCTACCACGCACCCGTAGGCCGGTTCGGCCTTGCGCGGCACGCGCCCGCTCAGTCCCAGCTCGTCCCGCAAGTCGCCAAAGGATGGCAATCGATCGTCCGCGGGAACCAGGTTGCGGTAGACGACGTTCTGGTCGAGGAACTCGCGCAGCGAGGTCAGCCCATACGTGCGGTATCCCATGCTTGGCCCCCAAGTCGCGTTCGACGCACCGCCCCGCGCACTGCCATCGCGAGCAGCTCATCCCGGCTGTACCCAGCTCACGCAATCCACCCTTGAGAGACGAGCAGCTCGGCATTGTGGATCGATCCCCCTGCTGCGCCGCGGACGGTGTTGTGGCCCAGAACCACGAACCTATAGTCGAGCAGCGGGCAGGGCCGGATCCGGCCTACGCTCACGGCGTACCCCGCCCCCGCATCTCGGTCCAGGATCGGCTGCGGGCGGTCTGGCTCGAACCGGACCACGATGGGCAGGTCAGGCGTGCTGGGCAGGGCTGTCACCTCGGGCGAAGCTCGAAAGCGGCTCAGGGCGACGACCACCTCCTCGACGAGGGGCTTGTGCACCAGGGAGACCGAAACGCACTCCACGTGTCCATCGCGGACGGGGACGCGGTTGCATTGGGCGCTCGTCACAAAGGGCGCCGCGACCACGCGCCCATCGCGCAGCGTGCCCAGCATCTTTTGCGGTTCGCTCTCCATCTTGGCCTCTTCGCCCGCGATGTGGGGCACCACGTTGCCGACGATGTCGAGCGACGGCACGCCGGGGTACCCGGCGCCCGACACAGCCTGCAGCGTGGTCACGTGCAGCATGTCCACGCCAAAGGCATCGTGCAGCGGCTTGAGCGCGAGCGTGAGCTGCATCGACGAGCAGTTCGAGCTAGCCGCGATCAGGCCCTTCCATCCGCGGCGCTGGCGCTGCACGTCGAGCAGCGCCGTGTGGTCGGGGTTGACCTCGGGGATCAAGAGCGGGACGTCCGGGTCCATGCGGTGCGCCGACGCGTTCGAACACACGGCATAGCCCGCCGCGGCGAACGTCTCCTCGACCTGGCTCGCGACCGACGCCGGCAGCGCGGAAAAGACCAGGCGGCACGCCAGGCCCGGTGCGGTCGGCTGCACGACCATGTCGCGCACGCGAGCTGGCATCGGGGTTGCGAGCAGCCAGTGGCACGCCTCGCCATAGGTCCGCCCGACAGACCGGTCGGATGCGGCGAGCGCCGCTACCTCGAACCACGGATGGTCGTCGAGCAGCTGGATGAAGCGCTGCCCGACGGCGCCGGTCGCGCCGAGCACACCTACCGGGATCTTGACCATGCCCGCTCCTCCAGTCCTGGTTCAGGGCGATGAACGCAACCCGTTTGCCGCCGCGCGCCGGTCCGCACGCCACGTCGCCCACAGGATCGCAACGCTGCCAGCGGCGAACACTGCCAACGCAGCCTCGACGACGATCGCGCCCCAAGTGACCAGCACATAGACCGCCGCGGCATCGACCAGCGTGTGCAACGCCATCGCAGCCCAGAACGGCCATAGCCGGCGCAAGACAAACGCACGTTGGACCAGGACCGTGAGCGCCAGCTGTACGGCGATCGCCATCCAGCGCTCCGCTGCAGAGAGCAGCGGGATGTAGAGAGGCGTCTGCCAGTAGGCATCGACAGCCTCGCGCAGCTGGACCTGCATCTCTTCGTCAAGACCCAGGTCGAGGTCGTCCATGCCGCGCACGACGACCATCGTCAAGAGCGTCGCCAGGACAAGCGCTGCCAGGATCAGCGCCTCGGCGCCGCCATGTCCGATGCCGAGGGCTAAACCCGCAGCCCAACGCCGCGCGTCCACCGCCCAGTAGCGCAGCACGAGATAGCGCGCCCCCTCTTCGCACAGGCCCGCCGTGAGCCCGGCAAGGAGGGCGCTGACCGGCAGCTGCCACGCCTCGGGCATGTTAGCGGCGAACGGCAGGCGGAGCAGCGCGCCCAGCGCGCTGTTCAGCGGCAGGTGGATCACCTGCGAGCCCACGAACGTCGCCGCCCCGATCCCCAACAACCGCCACGCGGCACCATGCCGCGCGCGAACGAACCACACCAACGCGCCCACGCCCCCCACGATCAGGGCCAACTGCAGCGCGATCACGGCGGTCAGCATCCTCGCCCTCCGATCTGCACGCCGGTCCGGCTAGACGGCGACTTCGCGCCCTGCCTGCTGGCTGCGGTACACGCCGTCCAGGATCGCCATCACCTGCAACGACTGCTCCGCCGGCACCGGCGAGGGGGCGCCGTCGACGATCGCCTGCGCGAACTCGACGCATTCCTGGGCGTGCGCCTCGAGCGCGTCGTGCGTGATGCGCAGCGCCCGGTTATAGTGCTGCATGGTCTCGTTGTTCGACTCGTAGATCTCGCACTTGGGCCAATGGCAGCCGCCCCGCGTGCCATACAGCCACATCTGCATGTCCTCGGCGCGCTCGCCGGTCTCGTGATGCAGCATCCAGCTCACCTCGAGGATCAGCGTAGCCCCGTTCTCAAAGCGGACGAACGCCGCGGCAAAGTCCTCGACGTTATAGGTGGACGGGATCGGACCGCCCCAGATGCTGAACGCGCCCGGTTGGTGCGCCAACTCGGCGCGCGCGACGCCGGTCACCGCCGCTGGGGTAGGATTGCCCATGAACCACAGCGTCAGGTCGAGGATGTGCACCCCGATGTCGATGCACGGACCGCCGCCGCTGTGCTCCTTGAGGATGAAGCCCGGTCGGGTCGGCGCCGCCGCGCGGCGCAAGAGCCAGCTGCGCGCGTGATAGACGTCGCCCAGCGCGCCGCGATCGATCTCGGCTTTCATCGCCCTCGACGAACCGCGGAACCGAAAGTGCTGCGCCGTCATCAGCATCTTGCCCGTCGCATCGCGCGCGGCGATCATCTCGCGGATCGCCTGCGGCGTCGGCGCGAGGGGTTTCTCGCACAGCACGTGCTTGCCCGCCTCCATCGCCGCGATCGCCAAGGGGGCGTGGTAGTTGTTGGGCGTGCAAATGTCCACGATGTCGATCCCGGGGTCGCGGATCAGATCCGCCGGATCCGTCAGCAGCTGCGTGATGCCGTACGTCCCGCCCCAGCGCTGCAGCGCCGCCTCGCTGATGTCGGCGCCGGCAACCACCTCCGCGTGCTCCGATGCTTCCCAACCTGGCATATGCGTGCGCGCGATCCCGCCCACGCCAATCACGCCTACCTTTAGCCTCGCCATGTGCTCCTCCTCGTGTCAGATCGGCTACCGATGCGCCATCGGCCCATAGGTGCGCACCGCCTCGACGCCGCGCTGGCGTCCCCCGCGCGACCCTATCGCTGCTTCACGCCCGCCTCGAGGAGGCTGACCAGTTCCTCGATGCGCGCCGCCCGCGTCTCGGGCTTCCGCGCCCCCTCGACCCACCGCAGGTACCCCTTGCGGTAAAAGGTCGCCAGTCCCTCGTAGAACGCGCGCGCCACGGGCGCGGCGGCAAGCGCGGCGGCAATGTCGGGCGCCAGGTCCGCGAACTGGGGGCCCTCCGGCGCGAGCTGTACCTCGACCTGGTCGCCGACCCCGATTCCCGTGTCGCGGCACCACGCGGGACCGAGAGACAGCACGTACTGCGTCGCATCCGTATCCAGTGCGCCGCGCACTGCATGCCCGTTGATCGAGCCGGTGATGTGGTGCCGCGGCTTCCCGCCCCACACTTCGTCTGGGTCAAACGGGATGGGAAGCACCGTCTTGTTTCCCTGCCGGGCTATGGTGGTCACGAAGCGCTGCGCGCTCACGCACTGCCCTCCTCTCCCGACCCGCCGCGCGCTGTCTCTGGGGATCGAACCTGCGAGCGGCGTCGTCGTGCAGCGTGCGACTACCCGTCCATCCGGACCTCGCGCCCGGTCTGGGCGCTCTCGAGGAGCGCCTCCATCATCGTCTGCACGATCAGCCCGTGGCGCAGCGGAGCCTGGCAGTCGACGCCATCGAGGATGCAGGCGATGAAATGCGCCGCGATGTGCGCCCATGCCTTCGGCCCCTCGGGGAGGGTCACCGTGACGTCCTGCGGCGCCCCGTGGACCGTGCGATACAGGGTCAGCGGGCGCAGCTTGGCGCCCGCCTGTGTGCCGAACAGCTCGATCTGCAGCTCCTCCGGCTGGTGACTGGCCCAGAAGCTCTCGACCTGCAGCCCGACCCCATCCTCGAAGCGGATCAAGCCGCCCGCATAGTCGTCTGCCGCGTACTGGCTCGAAAAGGACGCCGGTGGGGTGCGATAGTGCCAGTAGCCCTCGCCGCGCGGGCCGAACATGGCCCCCGCGACGCCCAGGACGCTGACCGGTTTGGGCATGCCGAGCAGCCACCATACCGCGTCGAGGACGTGCACCCCCATGTCGCGGAAGGCGCCGCCCCCCTCCTGGATGAATCCCAGGCTCCAGTCGGGGATCCCGCTGCGCCGCACGCTGCGCGCCCGCGCATAGTACAGCTCACCGAACGCGCCCTCGCGCGACAGATCGCCCAGGTAGCGCACGCCGTCCGAAAAGCGCGTCGACAGCGACATCATGTTGACCACGCCCGCAGCCTCCGCCGCCTCGACCAGCTCGCGCGCCGCCGCCTCTGAATCAGCGAGCGGCTTGGTGACCATGACATGCTTGCCGTTGCGCACCGCTTCCAGTGCGACGGGCACGTGCCACTGGTTCGGCGTCCCGACAAACACCGCATCGATCTCGGGGTCCTGGCACATCTCACGGTAGTCCGTGTAGGTGCGCACCGGGTCGGGCAGTTCCGCGGCAAACGCCGCCATGCGCTCCGGAAGCAGATCGCACAGCGCCACGACCTTGGCGCGCGGGTCCGCCGCGATCGCGCGCCCGTTGGGGCGCCCGATCCCCATCCCGACGATCGCTGTCCTCACCTGGTCCATGCGCTCCTCTCCTCTCGCCAAGCCGATCGGATCTCGTCCTCACCCGTACAGCACCCCATTATACGCGGAACGCAGGAACGACCAAACCGCGCGATGGAACTCGGCTCGTCCACCTAACTGGTTCTCTCGCTAAGTCTGTGAAATCTCAGCGGGCCGGCTAACAGAGAAGCCGCCCAACAGGCTCGCTTGCTCTTGGGGC
>JAFGIE010000043.1 GCA_016929775.1 Anaerolineae bacterium | reverse complement strand
TTGTGAGCTTGTTTGGAGGGTATTCTACCAGAGGTCGACTTTTAATGCGCTTGCCCTCGATGCGCAGAGAAGGACTGGCGCGCGCGCCATTTCGCGTGCGGAAGCGTGTGTGGTATAATGTTGTTCCGGTCAGCGAAGACCAGACACGCCTGCCTGATACCACTGCATAGGAGGATCAAAGATGATCGTCGGTATCCCTCGGGAGATCAAGGACAACGAGTACCGTGTCTCTATGACGCCTGGAGGCGTACACCAGTTGGCTGAAGCGGGGCACCGCATCTACGTCGAGCGCGACGCAGGCGAGGGCAGCGGTTTCCCCGACGCCGAGTACGAAGAGGCGGGGGCAACGATCGTTCCTACTCCAGCAGACGCCTGGCGCGCGGAACTCGTCGTCAAGGTCAAGGAACCGATGCCCGACGAGTACGCCTTTCTCAGGTCGGATCTGGTCCTCTTTACGTACCTACACCTTGCTGCCGACGAGCGGCTGACCCGCGAGCTGACCGCCCGGGGCACCACCGCCATTGCCTACGAGACGGTCGAGCTCCCGAACGGGCACCTTCCCCTGTTGACCCCCATGAGCGAGGTCGCCGGGCGCATGTCGGTGCAGATCGGCGCCCACTATATGGAAAAGATGAACGGTGGGAGGGGCAAGATCCTGGGCGGCGTCCCCGGCGTCCGTCCCGCCGACGTGGTCATCATCGGCGCGGGCGTCGTCGGCACTAGCGCCGCCCAGGTGGCCCTTGGCATGGGCGCGCACGTGATCATGATCGACATCAACCTCGACCGCCTGCGTTACCTGCACGAAGTCCTGGGCGGGAGGTTGACCACCCTGAGCTCGAATCCACTCAATATCGCGCAAGCCGTGCGACCTGCGGATCTCCTGATCGGCGCTGTCCTGATCAAGGGCGCCAAGGCGCCGCGGCTCGTGACCCAGCGCATGATCAGCACGATGACTCCGGGCAGCGTGGTCGTCGACGTCGCCGTCGACCAGGGCGGGTGCGTCGAGACGTCCCATCCGACGACCCACTCCAACCCGACCTTCATCGTGGATGGCGTCATTCACTACTGTGTCGCCAACATGCCTGGCGCCGTGCCACGCACCAGCACCTACGCCCTCAGCAATGCCACGCTGCGCTACGTGTCCATGCTGGCAAACATGGGCGCCGAGCGAGCGGTCCGAGCGGACCCGGCGCTTGCCAAGGGCGTGAACACGTACCGCGGGCAGATCACGTACGCGTCGGTCGCCGAGGCGTTTGGCCTCGAGGCGGTCCCGCTCGCGGAGCTGCTCTGATCGTCGCCGTACAGCTCCAGCGCGACTGCGTCGTCGCGGGACCCGCAGACGCCCTAGACCTCGTCCGGGTGGAGCGCCGCGAGGCGGTCGGCGTGGTGCGCGCGCCCCGTGTCCCGCAGCCGCTGCAGGTACCGCGGCAGCTCGCCGCGCGTGTGGAACGCGCCGCCCTCCTGCAGCACAGTCATCATGGGGTCGATCCCGTGCGTGCTGCTCAGCATGGCATCGTGGTGCCACTCTTCGAGCAGGCGCATTGCCCGGTCGACGATCGCAGGCTGCGCCGACGCCAGGTTGTGCTGCTCGTGCGGGTCGTCGGCTAGGTCGTACAGCATGAGCGGTTCGAGCTGCTTGTAGCCGTCGTGGTAGGTCCGCAGACAGATATAGTCCCCAGAACGGACGGCGCGCATGCACGACCAGGCATTCTGGCTGACCACCAGGTAATCGCGTCCCGCTTCCTGTCCGCGCCGGAACGCCTCCGTGAACGGGACACCGTCCCAGTTGCCGGGCACCATGCCCCCGACCAGCTCGATCAGGGTCGCCGCCCAGTCATAGTGGTAGAGCAGAGCGTGGTCCCGGCGTGGCGCGGCGATGCCGGGCGCACGCACGATCAGCGGCACGCGGCACGTGACGTGATCTGCGGTCTGGTGATCGCCCCACACGTTGAGTTCGCCGTGGTTCTCCCCGTGATCTGAGCTGACCATCACGATCGTCTCGTCCAGCACGCCCGCCTCGTCCAGGGCGCTCAGCAGTCGACCAGCGTGATCATCCGCGTACCGGATCCCGACGTCGTAGCCGTCGATCCACTGCTTCACCGCAGCCATCGAATCGATCTGGCTGGGTATGCGCGGGTAGCTCTGGTAGAACGTCTCGCCACCCCAACCATACGGCTCCTGCGGGCTGTGTGGGCCGTAGCCCTCCCAGCCCATCTGTCGCACCTCCTCCGTCAGCCAGGCGGGCAGCGGATCGCCCTCGAAAGGATTGCCAAACGCTTCGGGCGTCCGGTATGGCGTGTGCGGGTCCCAGTAGTTGACGTGCAGGAACCAGTTGTCGCGGCGTGCGTTGCGCTCGATCCAGTCCAACGCGTACGGCGTGATCTCGTCCGCTGTCTCGGCGCCACCCCGTCCCGGGTTGTACATCTCCCGGTAACCGGCGTACCAATGCCAGGCCCCGTGTCGCTCGCCGAACGGGCTGACAGTCACGGTGTAGAACCCCGCGCGGCGGAGCGCGCTCATCCAGCTCGTCGCATCGTACATGTCGCGGAAACCGCGCGTCGGTCCTTCGATGAACGGGTCCGCCGCCGTGCCTCCGTGATTGACCACCCCGGTGTGAAAGCCACAGCGCCCGCTCCATAGCGCGGTCCGCGAGGGCAGGCAGGGCGCGTCTGTGTTGTAGCAGTTGTGGAACACGACCCCGTCGCGCGCCAGCGCGTCGAGGTTCGGGCTCGTGTTGCGATGGTACCCGTAGCAGCCCAGGTGATCGGGCCTGAGCGTGTCGATGTCGATGTATAGAATGCGCATCTAGGTCTCCTCTAGGTTCCGCACCGGCGCCGCTCGCTCAGCCCGGGCCCTCGCACGGCAGGGCATGCCCATCGCTGTCGGCTGATCGCGCTAGCGCCCCACGGCGTCACGGATCAAGGGTGAGAGAGCCCCGACCACCTCCCCCCAGCGAGTGAGATCGGACAGAGCGGGCGCCGGCAGGCTGTGCCCGCGCAGAAGGCGTTCTATGTAGGCTCGTCCGACGGGCGACCCACCATCTGCGCCTGCGTCGTGCAGCTCTGTCGCCCCCCGTGTCAGGCGCAGTGCGCTCCGCACCAGTGCCCGGGCCTCCCCCGCACTCAACGGTTCGTCCGGCGCGACCTCCAGTTGTTGCCAGCGCGAGCCATCGCACTCGAGCGCACCCCAGGCGGCGAGCATCTGCGTTGCGGCAAAGAGCGCGTGTGACTGCGGCACGTCGACCGTCCATGCCAAGGGCACCCCGCGCTTCACCAGCGCGTACTGCAGCCGCCGCAGGTGCCACTCCTCCTCGCGCACCTGTCTCGGCGTACAGGCGTGGGCGCAGCAGTACGCTGCCGCCGTGCCTGCCGACTCGCCGATGTTCCACTCGACAGGGTGCAGCCTGTATGCGCCGTTGGTCAGGTGCGTCGTCCCGATGTTCTTGCACGCCGCGATCAGGTTCGTCGTCTGGCGCGGGATCAGCGCGCCCAGCGGGATCTGGAAGGGCAGCGTCGGGGCGTACATGGAGGTGGGGTTGCCAACGCAGTCGTGCAGGTCCATCGCGTACCAGCCGATCCCGATCGCATCGTGAAAGGGCGCCGCGCGTGCCCCAGCACGGCCCTCGCGCGCGATCTCGCCCTCGACGATCCGCTTCTGCGGCACGATGCGCCTCGACTCGCGGATGTACGGCGCCTTGGAAAGCCCATGCCGGGTTCCCATCACCGCGGGAAGCAAGCGCATGCCTGGGTATCCCCGCCCTTGCCCATCGTCGCGCGGCGCCTCCGTCTGCAGCCAGTACAAGAAGCCGAACGCCAGCTGCTGCGCCTCCGCCAGGATGTGCGCTCGCTCGGGACCCGACTTGTCGATCACGTTGGCCCAGTGGTAGTCGTTGCCCGACCAGTTGATCATCGCCACGTCGCCCTGCGCGCCGCTCGGATCGAGCAACGCGCCGTCGATCAGGCGTCGGTACGTCCAGAAGGGCGGCAGCCCGGTCGAGCCTTCGGTGAACATGCGAAAGGGACGCGCTTCGCCGTGGTGACCGCGCAGCACCAGCGTGTAGGGCTGCTCGTCTCGGAAGCGCGCATAGTCGACCGGAGGATCGATCGTGTGATCCTGACCCGGACAATGCGCCACTGCGAAGCAGTAGGTAAAGCCCTGCACCTCGTCCGGGTGCGGGCCATCGGGGCTGGCATGGGCTTCTCCCGTGTCCGAGCGCGCCTCGGCGCCCGTCACGTACGCCGTCCCGGTCAGGGGCAGCAGATCACCCAGATCGGTGGCATCCAGGAACACCTGGGCGCGCACGCGAACCGGCGTGTGTCTGGGCCCGCCCCCCAGTAGCACCTCTGTCACACGCCCCATCTCGACAGTCGCCTCTACCGGAACACGAGAGCGCAAGATGCGCAGGCGGTCGGACGCCGTGTGCGGCGCCAGCATCTCCTCGATCGCCGCTAGTCCCACGCGAGGTTCGAAGCAGAGCGCGCTCACCCACCCGTTTCCGGGATTCAAGGGACGTCCATCTGGCATCGTCTCGGGCATCCCGTAGCGTTCACGGTACATCTGCCGGATCCGCTGGCGCAGCACATTGTATGTCTGCGTGCCCCCGTAGGACTCGATGTAGCGATGCTCATCCAGGGCTGACACGCCCTGGCTGGTGATCTGCCCGCCGAGCCAATCGGTGCCTTCGGTCAGCACCACGCTGCAGCCCGCTTCCACCGCAGCAAGGGCCGCAGCGACGCCTCCCATACTGCCGCCGACGACAGCCACATCGCACTCATATACCTGCTCGGACATCCGCACGTCTCCTCACCCCAGGGGGCGGCATCTGGCAGGCGTCGGTCGCCCTACCAGCGCTCGTATCGGACCAGCTCGGACATAGCCTTACGCCGCTTGGGGCGCGGTTCATCTGCCGGGTAGCCAAGGGGCGTAAAGGCCACTGGCTCCACGCCATCCGGGAGGCCCAGCACCTCGCGCGCCGCGTCCGGGTCGAACGCGCCGATCCAGCACGTGCCGAGGCCCAGGTCCGCCGCAGACAGGATCAGGTGGTCCATCACGATCGCCACGTCGACGTCGTTATAGTTCTTGCCATCGCTCCGCACCCAGTTCTCCGTAGGCAGTCCACACGCGCAGATCACCACCGGCGCCGCCACGAACCACTCCCTGCCATAGATGCGCTTCAGCTCCTCTTCGCGCCCAGCGGTATGGAGCACGATCAGCTGGAACGCCTGGCGATTGGCAGCCGTCGGCGCCAGGCACGCATCGTGCAGGATCCGCTCCAGGTCCTCTGGAGGTACAGGATCGGGCCTGTATGCCCGCACGCTGTACCTGGTCCTGACGAGATCGCTCAAGTCCATGTCACACCTCCTCGCTCGACTGCTCACCGTGGCTCCGCGCCACACTGGCGCGATTATACCACGAAGGATGCATCCACCAAAGCCGCCGGCTTGCGCGCAC
>JAFGIE010000274.1 GCA_016929775.1 Anaerolineae bacterium | reverse complement strand
GGTCCCCCCGGAGACCGGAGGGACCAGTCAGCACGAACGCGACCAGCGATCCCGCTATGGGGCCAGGCGCTTGATGTCGCGCGGGAAGAGCGTGGTCTCGCGCAGGTTGGTCGCCCCTAGGACGGTCAGCAGCAGGCGCTCGGCCCCCATCCCAAAGCCTCCGTGCGGCGGCATGCCGTAGCGGAAGGCCTCCAGGTAGCCCTCGAACCCCTCCACGCCAAGACCCCAACGCTCGATGTGCGCCAGGAGCTGGTCGTAGCGATGCACACGCTGCCCGCCGGTCACGATCTCGGTGCCACGACAGAGCAGGTCAAAGGAGTGTGTGTGCGCCGGGTCGCCCTCCGCCGGCATGGTGTAGAACGGGCGCTTGCCGACCGGATAGTGGGTCACGAAAAGCAGCTCCGAACCGTGCGTCCGCTCGGCCCATTCGCACAGCCAGCGCTCGTGCTGTGGCGCCAGATCGTCCTCGGCGCTGCAGTCCTCGCCGAACTCGCGCTGGATGATCTGCTGCCCCTCGCGGAACCGGATCGACGGGATCGTCTCGCCGACCATGGGCGCGCGCGCGCCCAGCAGCTCGAGATCGGACGCGTACCGGGAGCGCAACTCGTCAAAGATGTGGCGGACGACGCCGGTGAGGACCGCCATGACGTCGGTGTGGTCGCGGATGAAGCCCATCTCGGCATCGAGGCTGGTGTACTGGTTGATGTGCCGTGAGGTGTCGTGCGGCTCGGCGCGAAAGACAGGACCGGTCTCGAACACCCGCTCAAAGACGCCAACCATGACCTGCTTGTAGAGCTGCGGGCTCTGGGCGAGGTAGGCCTGGCGCCCAAAGTACGCCACTGCAAAGACGTTCGCCCCTCCCTCCGTCGCCGTACCCACCAGCTTGGGCGACTGGATCTCGGTAAAGCCGGCGCCGGAGAGATAGGTGCGGTAGGCGGAGAGGATGCCGGCAAAGAGACGGAAGGTAGCCTGCTTGTGCGGGTGGCGCAAGCCCACCGTCGCATGGTCGAGGAACACGTCGAGGCCCGGTTTGAGCACGCGCTTGTTGAGCTCGAAGGGCAGGGTCTCGGTCACCGGCGAGAGGACCCGGACCTGGCAATCGTGCAGCTCGACGCCGTCCGGCGCCTGCGGCTCGGCGACCACACGCCCCTCCAGTTCGATCACCGACTCGGGCTGCAGGTCGCGCAGGTCCTCGAGCACCGCAGGGTCGTCGATCACGGCTTGGAAGAGCCCATACCCGTCGCGCAGCACCAGAAAGCTGATCCCGCCGAGGCGGCGCAAGCGGTGCAACCAGCCGCACATGCGGACCGTCTCGCCGACGTGCGCACGTCCCTCGGTCGTCCGAACACGCTGTCGTTCACTCATCGTACACTCCTCCTGGATGGCGCGGACCGCAGCCACGCCCCACCTGCACGGTGTGGAGGATGGCCCTGTGCGGCGTGCCCCTCGGCTCAAGCCTGCGGGACGCACACCAGATGCCCTCCTGCCACAGATCAGATCGCCCCCCTCATCGCAAGGATGAGGGGGGCGCTCATGGTGCCACCTTGCTCTGCCGTCGCCTCGCGGCGACCAGCCTTGGTGGGTCGTAGCATCTGTCCAAAGAGGAGCGCGACGGGCGCAGAAACGCCCCGCCTCCTGGGGTACAGCGGAGACCCTCGCCCTGTAACGGGAGCGCCCGGCAAGGCCTACTAGGTGGGATGTGCTCCCGGTCGCCTCGGCGTCGAGGGGACGCACAGAGTCCTGTGCCCGTTCGGCCTCGCGGCTCAGGAGTGTCCTTCAGGAGGGCACGCCGCTGCGTCGCAGCACCCGCAGCTCTCTGTGGGTCGGGCGATCCCCTTACTCGTCTCTTTCAGCGCCGCTCGGTATTCAGATTGCGGTCACTATAGCATATGGTGGGCACACTGTCAAGCAGCGTGAGCTGGGCAGTAGGAGCACCGATTCTGACCGAGTGGTCTCGTGGCGTAGCGCGCGCCCCCCGGTCCTAGATGCCCTGGCACTGGTCAAGCGCCCAAGAAGCGGATAAGTCCGCTACTACGAACGCAAAACCGGTGCTCCCGAGCTGGGCAGCCTAGCGAGCTGGCTGACCGCTATCAACGGTAGCCGCACGCGCCAAGCGCGCATTGTAGGCGGCGTTCTCTTCCTGGGCGACGCGGATGCCCTCCCGCTCGTCCACGCGCGAGAGGAGCACGATGCCGATGATAAAGAACACGATCAGCGAAAAGATGCTGTACCGGCTCTGCCCGAACAGGCGCCCGACCGCAGCAAAGAGCACCGGGCCCAGGATCGCCGAGAACTTGCCCATGATGTTAAAGAAACCAAAGAACTCGGCGGTCTTGGACTTGGGCGTCATCGCGCCGTAGAGCGAGCGGCTGAGCGCTTGGCTGCCGCCCTGGACAAAACCCACCGCGACCGCAAGGGCATAGAACTGCCAGATCCGGGTCATCAGGAAGCCGCCGATGCAGATCAGCGTGTACCACACCAAGGCCACATAAATCGAGCGCTTGGTCCCCAGCCTGCGCGCGACCCAACCAAAGAGATAGGCGAACGGAAAGCCGACGAACTGGGTGATCAGGAGCGCGCCGATCAGGTGGATCGTCGGGTCTGCCACGCCCTGCGCGGTAAAGACCTCCTGACCATAGATCGTCGCCATGTCGATGATCGTGCTGATCCCGTCATTGTACAACCAGAACGCGACGAGAAAGACCAGCAGCTGCTTGTAGCGACCGAGGTCGTGTGCGGTGTGCTGCAGGCGCTGAAAGCCAGCGCGCAGCGGATGAGTGCGCGGTCCCTCGCCCGCCGACCCCGGCGGTTCGGGCACGTTGCGAAAGATCGGGATCGAAAAGATGAACCACCAGATGCCGACGGTAACGAAGGAAAAGCGCGGCATCCACTCGGCCCAGGGCACGCCCCACAGATCGCCGTCGGGCGCGAGCAGGATCATCGCGACGTTGACCGCTAGCAAGAGCCCGCCGCCCAGGTAGCCGAGCGCGTACCCCTGGCTGGAGACGCGGTCCATCTCGTCCTCGGTGGCGACGTGCGGGAGCAGCGAGTCGTAAAAGACATTGGCACCCGAGAAGCCGACCCGCCCGGCGATGTAGAGCAGCACACAGAGCACCCAGTCGCCGCGCCCGACGAGGACGAGCGCGAGGGAGGAGAGGATGCCCAGGCCCGTAAAGAAGCGCAGGAAGCGCTTCTTGGAGGCGGAATAGTCGGCGACGGGACCGAGGACGATCGCCAGCACGGCGACGACCGCCGCGGCGAATGCCGTAGTCAGGCCCCAGATCTGCGTGGCTCGGCTCTGCTGAATGTCGGACAGACCGGCGGCAACCACGCCGCCAAAGAAGGCGGGCAGGACCGCAGAGCCGATGGTCGTGATGAATGCCGAATTGGCCCAGTCATACATGGCCCAGGAGCGTATCGCGCGCTTGTGTGCCTGTGCATCTTGAACGCCCATGTGCGATCATCCTCCTTTACGGGTAGCGACGTGACCTGCGATGAATACAACACGGTTCGGCCCCAAGAGTGACCGCTGAACGCACAGATCAGGATGCCGTCCGCTAGGGGAGCGCAGCGACGCCCATGGCCCAGACCTGGTAGTAGTAACTGATCACCGCCGCGACGAGGACCGAGTCCGCCCGGTCGAACGCGCCACCATGCCCCGGGAAAAGCCGACCGGTGTCCTTGACCCCTGCCTGGCGCTTGATCATGGACACGCCCAGGTCGCCCAACGGCGTCAGCGCAGCCAAGAGCAGGCCCAGGATGGCGCCGTGGGCCCAGCCCAGGGCGCCCAACCCAAAGAGGAGCGTGCCCGCGAGCACACCGCTCACGATCTCGGCGGCATAGCCCTCCCAGGTCTTGCTCGGGCTCAGCGCTGGGGCCAAACGATGCTTTCCCCAGGTTCGGCCCACCAGATAGGCGCCGGTGTCGGCGACCCAGACGGTGAGTAGGGTCGCCAGGAGACGATAGGCGCCCCTGGGCAGCGCGCGCAGCAAGAGCATGTGTCCAGCAAGCCACCCGATGTAGAGCGCGCCCGCAAGGGGAAGCAGCCAGTTCTGGACGCGCGTGCCGGTCCGGTCGGAGAGGACGTGCCATGCCAGCGACGCGATCAGAACAAAGGCCACGCCCGGGTACAGGTACCCGTCGTCGCCGCGCAGGAAGACCAGAAGGAGCAAGACCAGGAGCACCAGGGCGAAGGGATAGGAGGGACGGAGGTCGAGGTGTTCCAGGATGCGCAGGTACTCCCACGTCGCAATGCCGGTCACGAGCACGAGCAAGGCCCCGAACCACCAGCCGCCCGCCCACAGCGAGGCGAGGACAACGGGCAGAGCCAAGAGTGCACTGATCGTGCGAACGAGCAAGGTCGAGCGCACGGTCACGCGTCTCCGGGCAGTCGGCCATAGCGCCGCTGGCGGCGGTTGTACTCTTGCAGCGCCCTGTAGAGCTCGCCCTCGTCAAAGTCGGGCCAGTACACGGGCGCTGCATAGTACTCGGCGTACGCCCCTTGCCAGAGCAAAAAGTTGCTGATCCGGAGCTCGCCGGCGGTGCGGATGATCAGATCGGGATCGGGTTGCCCTGCCGTATAGAGGTAGCGCTCGAACACATCCTCCGTCAGGTCATCGGGGGCGATGCCCGCCTGGATGATCCGCTTGGCAGCGTCGACGACCTCCGCGCGCCCGCCATAGTTAAAGGCGACGTTGAGCAGCAAGCGATCGTTGTCCTTGGTCAGCTCGATCGCGTCGAGCACGCCCCGCCGCAGGCGCGGGGGAATCCGCTCCAGGCGCCCGATGTGGTTCAGCCGCACCCCGTTGGCGTGTAGTTCGGGCACCTCCTGGCGCAGCGCCTGAGAGAGGAGGTTGAGGAGAACGTTCACTTCGGCCTGCGGACGGTTCCAGTTCTCGGTGGAAAAGGCATACAGGGTCAAGATCCGGATCCCGAAGCGCACGCTCGCCTCGAGCACGCGCCGGATGTTCTCGACCCCAGCGCGGTGCCCGTAGGAACGCGGGCGTCCGCGTTCTCGGGCCCAGCGACCGTTGCCATCCATGATGATGCCTACGTGGACGGGCACCTGGGCCAACGGCGGGAACTGCTCTTCCCGGCTGTCCGTCATGGCAACCTCTCTAACCAGGGATGGGGAGCCGGCTGACCCCCGTCTCCCGGCGGGGTGGAGAAGGTCTAGACCTCGCGGATCTCGGCTTCCTTGAGCGCGCCGATCTCGTCTAGCTTGCTCACATACTCGTCCGTCAGCTCCTGGATCTGGTCACGCCCGCGGTGCAGCTCGTCTTCGGAGATCAGCTTCTCCTCCTCGTACAGCTTGAGCTCGTCGTTGGCATCGCGACGTAGGTTGCGCAACGTGACCTTGGCTTCCTCGACGCGACGAGCGACGACCCGCACCAGCTCCTCGCGCCGCTCCTCGCTCAGACGCGGAATGGTGAGGCGGATCAGTTTACCGTCGTTGCTCGGCGTCAGGCCGAGGTCCGACTTGAGGATGGCCTTCTCGATCGGGCCGATCATGCTCGTTTCCCAGGGACGGATAGCCAAGAGCCGCGGTTCGGGCGCCGAGATGGTGGCGACCTGGTTCAAGGGGGTCATGGTCCCATAGTACTCGACCGCCAACCGTTCGACCAACGCGGGCGAAGCCCTGCCAGTGCGGATGCCGCGCAGCTCCTCGCTCAGCGTGTCTGCCCCCTTTTGCATTTTGGCTTGCGTCTCTCTCAACAGGTCCTTGATCATGGCCTTCTCTTCCTTGTCATCCGTGCGTGATCAGGGTGCCGACGGGTTGGCCGGTCACGACCTTGACTAGGCTTCCTTCCTCCCACAGATCGATCACCTGGATGGGCAGGTCGTTGTCCATGCAGGTCGTGATCGCGGTTGCGTCCATCACTCTGACCTGCATATTGAGCGCCTGCATGTAGGTCAGATGGTCGAACCGCTTGGCGTTGGGATTGGTCACGGGGTCGGAATCGTACACGCCGTCGACTTTGGTTGCCTTGAGCAGCAGTTCGGCGTGGATCTCGATCGCGCGGAGGGCACCCGCGGTATCGGTGGTGAAATAGGGATTGCCCGTGCCGCCGCCGAGGACCACGACATAGCCCTTTTCGAGATGCCGGATCGCGCGGAGGCGGATGTAGGGCTCGGCGATCTGGCGCATCTCGATCGCCGTCTGGACCCGAGTGATCATGCCAAGCTGCTCCAGCCCATCGCGCAGGGCGAGCGCGTTCATGACCGTCGCCAGCATGCCCATCTGGTCGGCGGTGGCACGATCCATACCGTGCTCGAGGCCGATCACGCCGCGCCACAAGTTCCCGGCGCCGATCACGATCGCGACTTCGACGTCGAGGTCGCGCAGTTTCCTGACCTTCTCGGCGACCTCGAGCGCACGCAGGGGATCGATCCCACTTCCACCGGGTCCAGCCAGAGCCTCGCCGCTCAGTTTGAGCACGATGCGTCGGTACTTGGCTTGCATGGTCCTCCCCGCTTCGCATACGTGAGCAGAGGTTAGGTGGTGACCCACCTAACCTCTGCCGGACTAGCCCCCGATCTCGAGGCGCGCAAAGCGCCTCAGCACAATGTTCTCGCCCAGGGCGGCGATCATCTCTGTGACCAGGTCGGCGACTCTCTTGTCGCCATCCTTGATATAGGGCTGCTCGAGCAAGCAGGTGTCCTCGAAGAACTTGCGCATCTTGCCCTCTATGATCTGATCCAGGATGCGCTCCGGCTTTCCCTCCGCGATCATCTCGCGACGATACTCGTCCTTGGTCGCCGCGATCACGTCCTCAGGGACATCCTCGACGCGGACCCACCGGGGAGATGAAGCGGCGACTTGCATCGCCATGTCGTGCACGAACTCTTGAAACTCGGCGGTGCGCGCCACAAAGTCTGTCTCGCAGTTGACCTCGACCAAAGAGGCCATCCGGCTGCCGGGGTGCACATAGTGTCCGATCAGACCTTCGTTCGCCTCACGCCCGACCTTCTTGGCAGCGCTGGCGAGCCCTTTCTCGCGCAGGCGCTCCACTGCTGCCTCAAAGTCGCCATTCGTCTCGATCAGCATGTTCCTGCAATCGAGCACGCCTGCGCCGGTCTGTTCGCGCAGTTCCTTGACCATAGCCGCTGTGATATTCACGCTAACCGCAACTCCATTTCTGCACTGATCTCGAGGCCGACGTCACGCGCTAGTCGTCGTCCTCGTCCTCGTCTTCGTCTTCTTCCTCGTACTCGATCTCGACGTCTTCTTCGTACTCAACCGTGTAGCTGTCTTCCTGTTCCCCGTCTGCCTCAAAGTCGAGTGCGCCCGACCGGATCTTGGCGAGCGTCGCCTCGCCCAGATACATCATATCCTCTTCCGAGACCTCCGCCTCCCCAATCCCGCGATCCTTGACCATCTGCCTGCCTTCAAGTGTGGCATCAGCCATCTTGGTCGCCATCAGCTTGATCGCCCGGATCGCGTCGTCGTTTCCCGGGATGACATAGTCGATCGGGGCCGGATCGCAGTTCGTGTCCACCACCGCCACGACCGGGATGTCGAGCTTGTTGGCCTCCTGGATCGCGTTCTTTTCGCGGTGGACGTCGATCACGAACAGGAGGTCAGGGAGCGCCTTCATGTCCTTGATCCCGCCAAAGCGCGCGTTCATCTTGGCGACCTCGCGCTCCAAGCCGAGCGCCTCGTGCTTGGGCAACTGGTCCCACGCACCGATCTCGCGCTGCGTCTCCAGTTCGTGCAGCTTCTCGATCCGCTCCTGGATGGTGCGCCAGTTGGTGAGCGTCCCGCCCAGCCAGCGCTGGTTGACGTAGGGCATACCACACCGCTCCGCCTGCTCGGCGATCGAAGCCTGCGCCTGACGCTTGGTGCCCACAAAGAGCACCCTCCCGCCCTCGGCGACCGTGTCGCGCACGAGCGCGTAGGCCTGCTCAAGGCGACTGATCGTCTGCTGGAGGTCGATGATGTGGATCCCGTTTCGCTCCGTAAAGATGTACGACTTCATCTTTGGGTGCCACCGCTCGGTGCGGTGCCCAAAGTGCACGCCCGTCTCGAGCAAGGCGCGCATGGATACGACTGCCATTTTGCCTCCTAGTGTGTTGTTCGTCCGCGCCTTTCGTCCCGCAGCAGGACCGGCCGGAACCCAGTCGGTCGGCACGCCCACTGCGGTCCAGGCGCGTGCTTGATTGGGCAGCAACTGCCCGAAGGGCTAGTATATCACAACGTGCGCCGGGGAGCAAATCGAGAGCCCGTTCGGCGCCAGGGGGAGGCTTGCGGATCGGGGAGGGTGTGGCTATAATACGGCAAACGTTGCGAGGTCAGACCCCATGCAAACCGTATCCGTGATCGTCACTGTCCTCAACGAGCGCGAATCGATCGCGCGCCTGCTCGACTCGCTCGCTCAGCAGTCACGCACGCCCGACGAGGTCGTGATCGTCGACGGGGGATCGCGCGACGGCACGGTCGACCTGCTCCACGCGCGCGCTGCAGCGGGAGCGCTGCCGCTGCGCGTCCTGGTACGCCCCGGAGCGAACATCTCGCAAGGGCGCAACGCGGCGATCGAGGCAGCACGCGGCGACGTGATCGCCTCGACCGATGCCGGCGTGCAGTTGACGCACGACTGGCTGCGCGCGCTGGTCGCGCCCTTTGCGGACGAGGGCGTCCACGTCGTGTCGGGGGTCTTTGTCGCCGATGCGCAGACGACCTTTGAGGTCGCCATGGGCGCGACGGTGCTCCCCTCCCTGTCGGAGCTCTCGCCAGACCGGTTCCTGCCTTCCAGCCGCTCAGTCGCCTACCGTAAGTCGGCGTGGCGCGCCGTCGGCGGCTACCCAGAGTGGCTCGACTACTGCGAGGACCTGGTCTACGACCTGGCGCTGCGCGCCCGCTACAGGACGTTCGCCTATGCGCCCCAAGCGGTGGTCCGCTTTCGCCCACGCCCGGACCTGCGCGCGTTCTTCCGGCAGTACTATCGCTATGCGCGGGGCGACGGCAAGGCCGACCTGTGGCGCGTGCGTCACGCCGTGCGTTACCTGACCTACCTCGCCCTCGGCCCGGCATTGATCGTCCTGAGCATCGCGCACAGCCCGCTGTGGCTGATCGCGCTCTCGCTCGGCGTAGCCCTGCACACGTGGCGCCCCTACCGCCGGCTGTCACAGGCAATGGCGGGTATGTCGCTGGGCCAGAAGCTGCTCGCGATCGCGCTCGTGCCGTGCATCCGCCTGGTGGGGGACGTAGCCAAGATGGTCGGCTACCCGGTCGGTTGGGCGTGGCGCCTGCGTCACCGGGACGAGATCCCGGCGCACAGGGGTCAGGAGGGCTCCACGTGACTGGCTTTGTCTTTGACGCATGGTCGGCGCTGGTCCTGGCAGGGCTGTTGGCGCTGATCGGCGCGGCGATGTGGGCGTTTATCCCGCGCTGGCACGGCATCCTGCCTGCATCCTCGCGCCCGCGCTGGATCCGGCGCGCACTGAGCCAGGTAGACCTGCAGCCGGGGGAAGTGCTGGTCGATCTCGGCTCCGGGACCGGAGGGGGCTTGCTGATCGCGGCGCGCGAGTACGGCGCGCGCGCGGTGGGCTATGAGATCGAGCCCCTGCACTGCGCGTACGCGTGGCTGCGCGCGGTCTTGGGCGGCGTTGCGCGCCGTGTCTCGGTGCGCTGCCGGGACCTGTACCAAGCGGACCTGTCGCAGGCCGATGTGGTCTATCTCTACCTTAACCCGACCTACGTCGAGGCGCTGCGCCAGGCACTCGCAACGCGCCTGCGTCCGGGCGCGCGCGTCGTGAGCCTCGACTTTCCCTTCGAGGGATGGCAGCCGGCGCACGTGGACATCGGCTACCTGATCTTCTCCTACACCATGCCGCCCAGCGCGGGCAGCCTGGACGCCTACTTGAGCGAGCACCTGACCCCCCTGCCCAAGGCCCAGGGCGAGCCAGAGCCCCCGGGGGCGCCCAGTCGACCGGACGGGCCTAGCGTTCCCCGCTCGGCTGCGGAGGCAGGGCGACCGCCAGGGCAACCCACTCTGCGATAGACAGGGTCTCAGCGCGACGTGCGCCATCGATGCCCGCCGCATCGAGCGCGGCGTCGACCTCTGAGGCCCGCCCGGCGAGCCCATGGCGGAGTGCGTTGCGCAGCTGCTTGCGCGATTGGGCGAACCCGGCGCGCGCGACCTCAAAGAACGTCGCCTCGTCTACCCCTCCCCACGGCAGCGGATCGTACGTGTCGATCCGCACCACAGCCGAGTCGACGCCCGGCACTGGGCGGAAGGCGCCCGCGGGGATGTGAGCCACGATGCGCGCCTGTCCGTAGAACTGGACGCTCACCGCGAGGAGGCTCATGCGGGTAGACTGCTTGTGCCGCTCGCGGCGCCCGGGTCGACCCACGATGCGATCCGCGACCTCGCGCTGCACGGTCACCACGAGGCGCGTGGGCCGCTGCGGCGTCGAGAGCAGGTGGCGCAGCACAGCGGAGGTGATATAGTAGGGCAGGTTGGCGACGACCACGAACGGCTTGCCGCAGACGAGGAGGGAGAGGTCCTGCTCCAGGATGTCGCCGTGGATGATCCGCACGTTGTCCTGTCCGGCAAGCGTATCGCGCAGCGGGCCGATCATGCGCTCGTCGATCTCGACGGCGATCACGCTGCCAGCGCGTGCGGCAAGATGCGTGGTCAGCGTGCCAGGACCGGGGCCGACCTCGAGCACGGTGTCTGTGCGCTCGAGTTCCGCGGCGTCGACGATCTTGAGCACAGCCTGGGGATCGACCAAAATGTGCTGGCCCAGACGCACGTCCCCGCGTACGCTGCGCGCCCGCATGGCGTGATAGGGCTTCATGGCCAACGCCCGCGCGGATAGTCGGGCAGGATCCAGCGGATCCGGCTAGCAGGCGGCACGGGCGTCAGGATGTACACCTCGCCCCACCAGAACCAGTGCTCGTAGTTGTCGACATCGTACCCCAGGTCGATGTGACGCCCAACGATCAGCCCGCCGGTGTCGGCGGCGATACCCTGCCCGTAGCCGGGCACATAGACCTCGGTCAGCAGCGGGATCACCGCGGGGTCGACAGCGACGATGCCGCGCCGCATGGGCCACCCGAGCCGCGTCAGCCCATACCAGTGATCGCCCGGCTCCTTGCCGCACGTAGCCTCGGTATACGAGGAAAGGAAGACCGGGATCCGGCGCCAGTACTCGATCGGACCATCGGGCGTGTCGAGGGTCCGCACCACGATCTGGGTCCCGTAGGCGATCTGGCGCGGATGCGGGTCACGCTCGACCCACTCGTCCTCGAGGGTGCGCTCGACTTCGACCCCATCTTGAAGCACGATGCGGTAGCGGCGGCGCTGGATCCCGTTGGTCCCCGCGGCATCGACGCGACGATGGTCCAGCTCCATAGCGCCATCGGCAACCCATAGGGTCTCGAACGGGATCTCTTCCTGCTCGATGTACTGCGTCTCGGTCACGCGCGTGACGCGGATCTCCATCCCGGCGTAGACGGGCGCGTCCAGCGCAGGGGTAACCGTGTCGCGACCCACGAGCGATACGCCGGTCTCGACGAGCACTTGGCCCACGCGCTCGCCGTGCGTGCGCGTGCGCACGGTGCGCCCATCGACGCGCACCGAGAGGGGAATCGCGCGCTCGATGCGGACGCGGAGGCCCGACGAGACGGGCGTGTTGAGGTCTGGGTAGATGCGGTCGCCCAGGAAAACGGTCAAGCCCGCCCTGGAGAGGGCCTCGCCGAGCGTAGCCGCAGTCGTGCGGAGCTGCTGCTCCACGCCGCCGTCGGTGACCTGGATCAGAGCGGCGCGCCGCACCCGAACGTGGGCGATCGGCGCCGGGGCGGCGGGGCGCAGCGGCAGGATGCGCGCCACGACGCCGTGGAGCACCGTCGCGCCAGCAGCGGTCGGCGCCCCGCTCTCTGCGACGCGGGTGCCGTTCACCCACAGCTCGTCGCCTGGCTTGCGCACGACGCTCGCCTGTGCCAGGATCGCGTCGACCTGATCGGCGAGCGTGTAGATCTGGCGCGTGGCGCCGTCCGCGACGACCGTCACGCGGCGTGCGTGCTGTACCTCGACCCGCATGCGGGGCCTCACCTCAGCCTGCGGGCCCGGCTGGACACGGTCCCACGCGTCAACGGCGACCTCGAGATCCGCCAGCACTTCGCCGACGGTGGCGCGCGCCGTGCGCAAGTGGTGCGCGTGTCCGTCGACCGTCACCGTCAGCGGCGCCAACCCTCCGGCGTAGACGCCCGCTGCGCGCCACAAGAGTGCCAGCGCCAGGAGAGCGACCCACAGCCCCGGCGCAGGGATGGCACGCACGAGAGCCGCGAGCAGGTTGCGTACGCCCCGCCAAAAGGGGACGCCAGATCCGGCGCTCATGGTACCCCCTCGTGGCGCAGGGCTTCGGCACCTGCCGCACGCCCGGCGACCCAGCCGGTGGAAAAGGCTGCCTGCAGGTTGTACCCGCCCGTGTCGGCGTCCACGTCGATCACTTCGCCCGCAAAGTAGAGGCCCCGCACACGGCGCGAGGCCATCGTGCGCGGATCGATCTCGCGCGTATCGACCCCCCCGGCAGTGACGATCGCCTCGTCAAAGCCGCGATGACCGGTCACCTCGAACCGCAGTCCTTTGAGCCAGGCCCGCAGGCGCGCGCGCTCATCGGTCGTGATCTGGTGCGCTACACGCTCCGCCGGGATGCCGGTCTGCTCGATGCAGAGCGGGATCAGCTTGCTGGGCAGCAGGCCCTTGAGCAGCGTACGATAGTGCCGCTTGCCCCCACGGTCGATGTCGCGCAGCAGGCGCGCGTCGAGGCGCTGCTCGTCGAGCGCAGGCTTGAGGTCGATGGACAGGGTCACGCGCTGCCCGGCGCGCAGGGCGTCGACCGCACACCGACTCAGCGCGAGCACGATCGGGCCCGAGACGCCAGAGGCAGTGAACAGCATCTCGCCAAAGGCATCGCACAGCGGCGCACCATCGCCGTCGAGATAGAGGTGCACGTTGCGCAGGCTGAGGCCCTGCAGGCGAGAAGCGGCGTCGCCCGCCGTCTCGAGCGGGACGAGCGCCGGGCGCACGGGCACGATGATGTGGCCCGCGGCGCGAGCCAAGCGATAGCCGTCGCCGGTGGAGCCCGTGGCAGGGTACGACGCCCCCCCGGTGGCGACGATCACGGTCGTCCCGAGGAACCGCTCGCCCGGACGTTCGCTCTCGCGCGCGCCCCACGCCTGCACGCCGGCGATGGCATCCCCTGCCAGGAGCAGCCGCCGGACCCGGACGCCCGTGCGCAGCGTCGCGCCGCCCTGCTGGACCCAGGACACGAGGGCATCGACGACGTCTTGAGCCCGGTTGCTTGCCGGGAAGACGCGCCCCCCGCGCTCGGCAAGGGTGGGGACGCCCAGGGAGGAGAGGAGAGCCAGGAGCTCAGCGCTGTAGAAGCGATGGAAGGCATTCATCAGAAAGCGACCGCTCGGCCCAAAGCGCGCGATCGCGTCGGCAATGGGCGCCGTATTGGTCACATTGCCACGTCCCTTGCCGCTGATCCGGAGCTTGCGCGCCGGGCGATCCATGCGCTCCAGAAGCAGCGTCCTGGCGCCCATCTGCGCCGCCTGTCCGGCAGCCATGAGACCCGCAGGGCCGGCGCCGACGACAATCACGTCATATGGTAGCTGTGCGTGCCGCTGCTGCGCCATACACACCCCAAACGCAAAGAGGCGAGCGTGTGCCCGCCTCTCAGCCAACCGTCAAAGGTGGTCGTGCACCCCCTGTCGAACTGCTCTACCCGTCAAACCTTTGCCTTCCGGCTCAGGCCAGGCACTCCCACGTCGCCCAAAAGGGACCGCTTACCGTTGCTACCTTCCGGTCCTGGCGGGGTTCACGGACTTTTGCCGCGTAGGACCCAACCTTCCACGCCATTCGACGCCGGTTCTCAAAGCGATCGCCTGTCCTCGAGGGGGAATTCGACCCCGCTATAGCGGTTTGCGGGTACAGGGCACCGCTACCTCCCCGTCTAGCACGACCGCAGGTATGGTACCCCATGTGAGGGCAAAAGTCAAATCCC
>JAFGIE010000004.1 GCA_016929775.1 Anaerolineae bacterium | reverse complement strand
CTTTGTAGACACCCGACAGACACACAGACACCCGATTTCTTCAAGAAATCGGGTGTCTCGCCCACCCCGCGACCGGTGAACCGTAGGCGCGATTCGCGAATCGCCCCTACGCGATCTCGATCAGCTCCGCGCACAGCTCTTCCGCGCGATCCGAGCCGGCGCTCATCAGGCTGCGCAGCGCCGCCCACGTCCGCTCGTGGATAAAGTGGTCGCGATCCTGGAGCAGGTAGGCGTCGATCAGGTCGAGCGCCACCTCGGGCGATAGGGCGATCACGTCGGGCAGGACATCCGAGATGGCGCGGCGGACGTGCACATCCTCGTCTGACGCCAGGGTGCGCAGCAGCGCCAGGGCGGGCTCGTCGTAGGGCCCCGCCAGCAGGGCGACCAGCGCGCCGGCGTGGCGCGCCAGGGCGCGGCGCACGTTCTGGTGCTCGACCGGTCGCCCCATCTCGCGCGCCAGGAATCGGCGCATCGCCTTGAGCGCCTCCGCCGGTCGGTCTGGAATCAGCACGTGCAGCGCGCGCGCGGCGCAGATCCGGACCAAGCGCGCGGGATCGGCGCGATGCCGCTCGATCGCCTGCAGCGCGCGCGGGGGGTCGGACTGGCAGAGGTCGAGGATCTCGGCATAGACGCGCAGCGCGCGCCCGTCCTGCTCCGCGGCGTGCGACAGGAGGTCCGCGCGCACTTCCTGCGCCAGCGCCGGGTCGCCGATCTCGACCAGCGCGTCGAGCGTGGCGAGCCCGGCATACACCTCATCCCCCTCCTCCCAGCGCAGCAGCTCCGCCACGGCGTCCTTGTCGTGCGACCACAGGGCGGGCAGGGCCTCGATCACGCGGCGCCGGATGTCGGTCCGCCACTCCGGGTCCGGCGGATCGGCGCGCAGCGTGCGCATCAACGCCACCGTGTGCGGGACGCTGATCGCGACCAGCGCGGGCAGCGCCTCCGCCAGGCGCCGCTTCAGCTCCCAGCGCGGGCTGCGCGCCACCGCGGCGAGGACGGTAAAGGGCACGGCGCGGCACGTGCGCGGGTCGGCGATCGCGTCGCCGAGCAGGTCGTCCAGGTAGCGCTCTTCTTCGCTGAGCGCGCGCCCCGCCGGCGCACCGCTGGACAGCACGGCGAGGTCTGCCGCAGGCAGCGCCGCGCGCGCCCCGCGCAGGACGAGCAGCAGCGTCTCCTCGACGAACCGCACCTGGGCGAGCGCGATCTGGGGGTCGCTGCGCAGCGACTCGAGCTCCTGCGCGATCCGGTACAGGGTCTCGTCGCGCGGGTGGAGCGACAGCTCGGGCGCCGTGCTCGGCGCCAGGTCCGCTGCGGAGAGGAGGGCATCGGTCTCGCCCTGGTCGAGCCCCAACGCGCGCGCCAGCGCCAGCACTTGGCTCCGCCGGTGGAGCGGCGAACGGGTCCCGCTCTCCATGCGGCTGATCGTGCTCGCGCTGAGCCCGGCGGCGACCGAGAGATCGCTCTGCGAGAGCGCGGCGCGGGTGCGATAGTTCTTGAGCAAGATGCCAAAGGTGCTCATGTGCGACTCCTGGACGGGGCGGGAGAACGTGCGTACAGATCCATTATACCCGGTTTCGTGCGCTTTGTCAATTCCCACCGGCATTCTACTTGACAAAACGCATAGATTGTGTTATGATCTGAGCAGACTGGTACTTGCATGCCCGAGCGAAACGTGGTATACTAGAACAAAAGTTCTAATCTTCGCTCAAGGAGTACACCGTGAAGCGGACCATCACCCTGATCATGCTCTTGGCGGTCGCCCTCTTGGCTGGGCTATGGTTGGGCGGTCGGTCGCGCACCCCTGACGCGCACGAGGTGGCCCAGTCGTCGATCAACCTCGAGTTCTCGCGCGCGCTCTTTCCCTACCGGATCGCCTTTCGCGTGCTCCTGGGCGCGGTGCTCGTGCTCACCCTGTCGGGGCTCGGCTGGGGCATCGTGCGCCTGGTGCACCGGCGCGTCGACACCGTGTACGCCGACCGGGCAGGCCTGTACCCGATCCGCGAGGCGCGCGTAGGGCGAGCGCGCATCTACCACGACCCCAATCGCGCGCCGTCGGGGACGACGGTCTATGCGCCGCGCCTGCCGCGCCTGCACGTGGAACACGTCCTGCCAGAGGGTGGGGCGTTGATGCAGCAGCAGGTCACGACCCAGGCCCAGGCAACGCAGGCGTTCCGGGCTGCGGTCTCGTCGGGCGGCGCCATCCCGCTGGGCAGCGCGGGCCCGGTCCCGCCCCAGCTGCCGTTCGACCCGCTGGCGGACCGCCGCGTGTCGCGCCCGATCCCCGAGGTGCAGGTGCTCGACCTGGAGCCCTCGCACATCGAGCGGCTGTTGATCGAGGACGGCGGCGATGCCGCCTGAAGACGCGCGCGATCTGGCGCCGCTCGCCCCGCGCGCCGACGTGCAGCGTGCCGCGCAGCGCATCCGCGACGCACTGACGCGCCTCGGCTACTGCTACCAGACCAAGTCGGGCGCGCTGGTCGAGGTCTCTTTCCGGCAGTTGGGCGTAGTCGGCGACCGCTACGGGCTGCTCGAGGTCGACGTGCAGCGCCTGCCGCCGCGCGTGCGGATCGACAAGTTGAACGATCACGAGACCCTGCACCACCTGACTGCCGTGGTCGGCAAGCGGGTCCAGACGCTGAACACGACAGGGCTCACCTACTGCATCGAGCTGCGCCCCCGTCCCAAGCGCCGCCTGCCCCATCGCGTTGCGCTCGACCTCGACGAGCGACCGACCGGGGCCTACATGATCCCGATCGGTCACGGCGCCGACGGCGCGGTATGGTGCAGCCTGCTCGAGACCTCCCACATCCTCGTCGGCGGGGAGAGCAGGAGCGGCAAATCGACCTGGCTGAATGCGGTGCTGGTCGCCCTGCTCGCCGCGCACGATCCGGCGTCGCTGCGACTGGCCCTGATCGACCCCAAGGGCGTCGAGTTCACGGCGTACGGTGGCCTGCCGCACCTGGTACGCCCCGTCGCCGTCACCCCATCCACGGCGACCGCCGTCACTGGGTGGCTGATGACCGAGGTCGAGCGCCGCCGCGCGCTGTTCGCGGGCGTGTTGGCGCGCAACCTGGAGGCCTACAACGAGCGCGTGCGGCGCACGGGGGAACCGCCGCTCCCGCTGATCCTGGTCGCGATCGACGAAGTGACCGACATTGCCCTGCAGTGCGGGCTGCGCAGCGCGTTCTACAGGAACCTGATCCGCCTGACGAGCTGCGCCGGGGCGTTCGGCCTGATCCTGATCCTTGCCACGCAGAACCCGAAAGCCGAGGTGCTGAACACCCTGATCCGCGGCAACCTCTCGACCCGGATCGCCTTCCGGGTCAGCTCGGCGGAGCACGCACGCACCATTCTGGGCTGCGGCGGCGCGCAGGACCTGCCCCGCACGGTCCGCGGGCGCATGTTGGCCCGCCTGGACGAGGGCGTCACCCCGCTGCAGGGGTACCACGTCTCGGACGAGACGATCCAGGCGTTGACCCGCCGCTGGGCGCAGCACGGACAGGCGACGCTCTCGGTCCTCGAGCGCGAACTGGTGCGCTATAGCCTGGACGCGCTCGACGGCGCCTTCCCGATCGGCAAGCTGTACGACGCCTTTCGCGGGCGGGTCTCGCGCCGGGCGCTGTTGCGACTGGGGCAGCAGTGGGAAGCCGCCGGGTACCTGACCGCGCCGCCCTCCCCCACCGAACCCCGGCAGACCACGCCGGCGCTGCGCGCGCTGCTGGAGCGGGATGGACCTCCGAAGTCTGAGGACCTCCGAGGTCTTGAGCACCTCGGAGGTCTGGAACAAGGCCTGTAGTGAGTTTGGGATAATCTGCGATAGTTTGGGTATTGACAAGTAGCGGCACTGAGGGTATAATGTAGAACGGATGTTCTCTCTAGAACGTATGTTCTGTCGCACATGTGCCGTGATCGTGCGATCCCGCCAGCCCGCTGCGCGTGCGCACCCGCATCGAGGACCCCGCTCGCGCGAACGGCCAATGGAGGAACTGCATGCCGCTCGAGGTCGTGATGCGCGACGAGATCGCGGCGGGCATCGTCGCCGTCGCCACTGCAATGCTGACCGCTTCTGCCGCGCACGGCGCGACGAACGTCGAGTACTGCCGCGGCGTACTCGACACCGTCCGCGCCCAGGCGCTCAACCATCGCATCCCGTGGTCCGACGTGCAGCGCGAGCTCCGCACGGTGCTCTCGCACGACGGCAGGGACGACTTGCTCGACGTGATCGGGCTGGCGCTGCCGAGTGGGTAGCGCGGCGATCAAGCGGACAGGCCTCGCAGCGGCGCGAGGCACTGGCTGGCCCTAGGCATGACAGCGGCGTGCGCGCCGCCCGGGTGTCCCCCCCTACCCGGTGCGGCGTGGCACGCCCGCTGTCCGTCGCGGAGAGACCGAGTCCTGCTGGTCGCCCTGTGCGTGCGGGGGATCTGCGACCCCCCTACCCGGTGCGGCGTGGCAAGCCCGCTGTCCGTCGCAGAGAGACCGAGTCCTGCTGGTCGCCCTGTGCGTACGGGGGATCTGCGACCCCCCTACCTGGTGCGGCGTG
>JAFGIE010000042.1 GCA_016929775.1 Anaerolineae bacterium | reverse complement strand
GTTGAAGCCCAGTTGGCGAAGGATGTATGGCGAGCGAAACAGCACCCGCTCGATTGGCGCCAGTCTTTCCAGAGAGAACAGCGGACGGTGGACCAGTGTGTTGCAGAAGAAAAAGATCGGGATCGACCGCCGCTGCCGTGGGTCCGGAAACTCGGCAAAGGCATCCAGGACCCCGGCATCCAGTAGAAAGCCCGCAAACCCGTCCAGAAACCCTCGCGCCGCCGGCAAGATGCCGTCACAATCGCCTCTCTCCAAGGACTCGACCACCGCTTCGCGGTTCAGCCTGAAAACACGCCACTCTCGTTCGCGATCGGCCACGACTTCCCCTCCCTTCTGCTCAGTCAGTAGCCTACACGATCCTATCCATTCTGTAAAATCGGTGCTCCTGGTGGTGGGCGAATGTCCTTGAGCGCTGCGCCCTTCCGTGGTATAATGCCCGTATCGCAGGCGCACCCGGTCGCGCGGATGATAGGCCCCCAAGTCGCCCCGGCACAGGGCGCAGATCAGACCGGGGTGTGCGTCTCGTTCCGCAGCCCGCTCATGGAGTACGATCGATGTCGAATTTCTGCCACCTACACGTACACAGCGAGTTCTCGCTACTCGACGGCTTGAGCCGCGTCGAGGACCTCGCCCAACGGGCTGCGGAATTGGGCATGCCGGCGATCGCCCTCACCGACCACGGCGCGATGTACGGGATCGTCGATTTCGTGCGCGCGTGCAAGGAGGCGGGCGTCAAGCCGATCGCCGGGATCGAGATCTATCTCGGTCCGCGGCTGATGACCGACCGTGACCCGCAGCTCGACCGGAACCCGTATCACCTCGTGCTCCTCGCCGAGAACCAGACCGGCTACCGGAACATCCTCCAGATCGCCACGACCGCTCAGCTGGAGGGGTTCTACTACCGCCCGCGGGTCGACAAGCCCTTCCTCGCCGCACACGCAGAGGGCGTGATCGCGCTCAGCTCCTGCTTCTCGGGCGAACTGGCGCGCCACATCCTGGAGGGGAATCCCGAGCGGGCGCGCGAGGCGGCGGCGTGGTACAGGGACACGTTCGGCGCGACGAACTTTTACATCGAGCTCCAAAAGCACGAGGGGATTCGGGAGACGGATCGGGTCAACCGCGTCCTGGTCAGCCTGGCGCGCGAGCTCGGGATCGGCCTGGTGGCGACCAACGACGCGCACTATGTGCGCGCCGAAGACGCGGAGGCCCAGGATATCCTGCTTTGCATTCAGACGGGCAAGGTGCGCGCCGACCCGGATCGCATGCACATGACCGACAACGGTTACTATCTCAAGAGTGCGGCAGAGATGGAGACGCTGTTTGCCGATTGGCCGGAGGCGATCGAGAACACGCTGCGCATCGCCGAGCGCTGCGAGATCGACGTCGAGAGCAACGCGTACCACCTTCCCGTTTTTCCCGTCCCCGAGGGGCACACGGCGCAGACCTACCTGCGCGTGTTGACCGAGGAGGGCTTTCGCGCGCGCTATCCGAACGCCGAGGAGGCGACGAGGGAACGGCTCAACTATGAGCTCGACGTGATCCACGACATGGGGTTCGACACCTACTTCTTGATCCTGTGGGACCTGTGCGCATATGCCATCGCGCACGACATCTGGTGGAACGTGCGCGGTTCGGGCGCAGGCTCTGTGGTCGCCTACTCGCTCGGGATCACGCGCCTCGACCCGTTGGCCCACGACCTGATCTTTGAGCGCTTTCTGAACCCCGAGCGGGTGACCATGCCCGACGTGGACCTCGACTACCCGGACGACCGGCGGCAGGAGATGATCGAGTACACGCGGGACAAGTATGGCGTGGACAAGGTGGCGAACATTATCACCTTTGGGACGCTGGGCGCGCGCGCTGCCGTGCGCGACGTGGGGCGCGCGCTCGACATCCCGCTCACCGAGGTCGACCAGGTCGCCAAGCTCGTCCCCTCGGGACCGAAGGTGCGTCTCAAGGACGCGTTCGACAACCCCGATTTCAAGGCCCTGTACGACACGCAAGAGTATATCCGCGAGTGGATCGACATGGCTGCCAAGGTAGAGGGCATCGCGCGCCACGCCAGTGTCCACGCAGCGGGAGTCGTGATCACCGACAAGCCGATGGTCGAGTACATCCCGCTCGCGCGCGCGCCCAAGGGCGACAGCGACATGGCGGTCACCCAGTTCCCGATGTCGGTCGTGGAGAGCATTGGCCTGCTCAAGCTCGACTTTCTGGGCCTGGCGACGCTCACCCAGATGCGCAAGGCTGCCGACCTGATCGAGGCCCGGCACGGGGTACGGTACGACCTAGAGAACATCCCGACCGACGACCCGTGCATCTACGATCTGCTGACGCGCGGCGAGGTGGTGGGCGTCTTTCAGGTCGAGAGCGCGGGCATGAAAAAGACCTTGGCCCAGATGCGGCCCACGTCGCTGGCAGACATCACCGCCGTGGTTGCCCTCTACCGCCCTGGGCCGATGCAGTTCATCGAGACGTACTGCCGGCGCAAGCACGGGGAGGAAAAGACCGTCTACATCGACGATGCGCTCCAGCCGATCCTGCGTGAGACGTACGGCGTGATCGTCTACCAGGAGCAGATCATCCGCATCATGCGCGACTTGGCGGGCTACTCGGGCGGCGAAGCCGACGTCATCCGGCGTGCGATCTCGAAAAAGTACGACGCGCTGATCGCCAAGCACCGCATCCAGTTCCGCGAGGGGTGCGTGGCGAACGGCATGTCGGCGCAGACGGCGGACGAGATCTATGCCACGATCGAGTACTTTGCCAACTATGGGTTCAACAAGGCGCACGCAGCCGACTATGCGGTGATCACGTGCCAGACGGCGTACCTCAAGGCCAAGTACCCGGTCGAATACATGGCGGCATTGCTCACTGTCGAGCAGCACAACACCGACAAGGTCTCGGTCTTTCTCGGCGAGTGCCGACGGCTGGGCATCCCCGTCCTGCCGCCCGACGTGAACTATAGCGCGATCGACTTTTCGATCGTCGACGACGTGCCAGCCGAGTGCACGGTGGCGCCCTGCCCGGATACAGCGTGCGTGCTGGGCGGGGGCGCGATCCGGTTTGGCTTGGGGGCGATCAAGAATGTCAGCGCGGGCGCCGTGGGTGAGATCATCCGCGCGCGCGCGGAGGGAGGGCCGTTCGCCAGCCTGGACGACTTTTGCGAGCGGGTTGACCTGCGCCAGATCAACCGCCGCATGCTCGAGTGCCTGATCAAGGTTGGCGCGCTCGACCGCTTTGGTACGCGCGAGCAGCTGTTGGCTGCCGTGGACAGCATGGTCGGGGTCAGTACCCAGCTTCACCAGGCCCAGGACGTGGGGCAGCTGACCATGTTTGACATGTTGAGCATCGATCAGCGCACGGCGAGCGGGATCACGCTCCCCGACGTCGAGCCGGTTACCAACAAGGTCAAGCTTGGTTGGGAGAAGGAGCTGGTGGGCTTTTATGTCTCCGAGCACCCGCTGACCCAGGTTGCCGCCAGTCTGGCGGGGCAGGTGACCTGCTACTGCGGTGAGGTCTCGGAAGAGATGCACGGGCAGACCATCACCGTTGCCGGATTGGTGAGCTGGGTGCGGCCCTACATCACCAAGCGAGGCGACCTGATGGCCTTTGTGCATCTCGAAGACATCCAGGGCAGCATCGAGGTGGTCGTGTTCCCGCGCATCTATGCCGATACGCGAGACTTGTGGCAGGAGGACAAGATCGTCATCGTGCGCGGGCGCGTCGATGCCGAGCGCCGCGAGCCCAGCCTGATCTGCGACAGCGTGCGCGACCACGTGATGATGGCGCGCGTGCTGCCCAACGGCAGTGCGGCGGCGCACGCGGAGGGAGGTGCGGTCCCCTTGAGCGCGCTCTCCGAGCCGCCCGACCTATACGTGGGCGACGAGGACGTGGCGCCGCTTGGCGAGGATGTGGCGCCGGATGGCGCGATGCTGGCGCCTGCGGGCGATGTGCTGCCGCCGCCCGATGATGAGGACGACGCCCTCAGCCCGCGCGGCAGCGGACTCGGCGCCCACGAGGGGCATGCCGAACCGCGCCGCCTCCAGATCACGATCGTGCGCAGCGGGGACCACGAGCAGGACAAGCGCCGCGTAAGCCAGGTCTACGGCATGCTGCACCAACGCAGCGGCAACGACCAGTTCACGTTCGTTCTCGTTGACGGCAAGCGCAAGGTCCAGATCGACTTTCCAAACGAGACGACGCGCTACAGCTACGATCTGGGGCAGTCGCTGCGCGCGATGCTGGGGGGAGACGCGCTGCAGGTGATGTGAGGGCTGCGTGCTCAAGCAAGAGCCCCGAGGTCTGCACGACCTCGGGGCTTTGTGCGTGGCTGGAGGGGCATCCCCTCGCCCTATGGCGGAGCGGCTACTCCCGGTCGCCCATGCGCAGCGCCTGGAACACGCCGCCGCGCAGCGCCGCCGCGATGACGGCGATCTGGGCGACGACGAGCGTGACCGTGAACGCCGCCGAGATCTTGCTGATGTCGTCCCATGCGATCATGGGCAACAGCTTGGGCGGGTTGATCACGTTCTGGTCAGCCGCTTGGAAGAAGGGGATAAAAAGATCGGAGGCAAAGATGCCGATCGCCGCCCCACCGGCGACGCTATAGATCATCAGGACCAGGTACTCGATGCTGACTTGGCTGACGACCTGCATCAGCGAGAGGCCCACCGCGCGCAGGATCGTGAAGCGGAAGAGGCGCTCTTGGAGCGACGCATAGTTGTAGACGAGCAACCCGATCCCCGAGAGCACGGCGGCACCGAGGAACCCGATCGTCAGCGTGCCAAAGATGCCCACACGCTCGACCTGAGCCTGCTCCTCGGCGATCAGCTCGCGCGAATCAACCCAGCGGCTGATAAAGACGCCCATGCCTTCCACCTGCTTGATCATCAGGTCCTGATCCGCGTCGGGGTCGATCTTGAGCCAGATGTTGTGCAGGAGCACGGCGCCGATCTGCTCGAACAGGAAGTCGAGATTGCCCAACACTGCCGTCTGCCCATCCCGCTCTTCGTACACGGTGGGAAAGTACTCGTACGTGCCGGCGACCGTGAAATCGGTCTCAAGCGGGATGTCGGCGACGTTGACCCGCAAGTGGACCTTGTCCCCGATCTCAAAGTTGCCGCGCTCGAACGCCCAACTTGAGAGGACCACGGCGTCTTCGCGCTGTGCGAGGAGGTTCATCAGCTCCCCCAAGGAGGCGCGGCCAAAGTCGGAGCGGAAAAAGAGCACGCGCGGCAGGTCGAGCCGGTCGACGCCGATGAACTGCCCGCGCACCGAGCGCCGGTTGGGCAGCGACATCGTCGCGCCGTACATGCCGACACGGGCTGCATCCCGCACGCCCGGGATCTCGAGATAGTCGCTCACCGGCAGGACCCAGGCGCCCTCGCTCGGCATGATGCCCGCCTCGGCGTCATCGGGGTTGATCGTCTGCCGGATCAGCACGTCGGCGCCCACCGCATAGTAGACCTGGTCGATCAGCCACCGGTCTAGGCTCGCCGCCATCGATGCCATGAACGCGCCGAGGCTGAGCGAAGTGACGACCAGGAGCAGCGCGCTGGTGTACTGGTTGCTCTGTCGCGCCAGCTGGCGGAAGGCGAGGTAGAGCGTCGCGTCGCGTCCCAACGAGCTGAGCCAGTCAAAGAGGCGCATGAGCAGCGGAAAGATGCGCACCAGGATCAACGATGTGGCGAGCGTAAAGAGCGCCGGGACGAGGAACAGGAGCGGGTCCTGCCCGGTCGTGTTGGTCGACTCGTCGACCAACGCCTCCGGGACCAGCGTGCCGCGCTTTGAGAGCTGGTCGTAGGCGTACCACACGGGCGCGAGGAGCAGGATGTCGAGATAGAAGCGCTGCCAGAAGGGCTTGCTCGGCGCGCGTGCGCGCGCACGCTCGTGCTCGACCACGCTCGTCCGCGAAGCGCGCCAGATCGGCCAAAGGCGCGCGATGAGGGTGGCGAGCACCGCTGCCACGACCATCGGTACATTGAACGCCAGGGGCGAGATCGGCAGCGATTCGCGCAGCACGAAGGACATAAAGCTCTGCGTGTATCCCATGATCTGCGCCAGCTGGATCCCGGCGAGGATGCCCAGCGGACCGCCGATTCCGATCAGGACGATCGACTCGATCAGGCCCACCGTGAGGAGTTGGCCCGAACGCATCCCACGGCTGACCACGACCGCCGTCTCACGCCGCTGCCAGCGGATCGTGATCGTCGAGATCAAGGTCAAGAAGTAGAGCAGGAACGCCATCAGCGGGACGCTAAAGACGAACAAGAGCACGGTGAGATTGGACTCGCGGCCGATCGCGGTGTCGAGCGCTTCGAGGGGGGAGCTGTCGATGCGCACGTCGGGCAGGAACTTGGAGATGATCTTGATGCCCGCGCTCAGTCCATCGGCATAGTCCTGCATCTTTTCGGGGATCAGCTGGCTGTCATCCATGATCAGGTACCACGAGACGAATCCGAGCTGTGCCTCAAGAGACGGCTCGGCGAACGCCTGGTAGTCGTCCTCGCGGACCAGCAGGTGGCGGCGCAGTCCCATATCCGGGTTCTGGAACCAGAAGCGGTCCTTCGGGTCCAATGACCGCCACGCGCCCGCGATGCGGATCGGGACCGATGCGCCCCGGCGCAGATCGCGCACCTCGTACTTTTCGCCGACGTGGATCCCCATCTCGTCGAGCACGGTCTTGTGCATCCAGACGTTGAGCTCGCCGCCGCTCGAGGGCGTGGTGTCCATCGGATCGCCCTCGAGGACGTCGATCCGTGTCTCGATGCCTGGCAGAACGGCAAGGTTGGTTTCAGTCAGGAACGTGTTGGGTTCGCCGTAGGGCGTCTCTTCGTCTCGCGTGCGCAAGACGAGGCCCGTTGTCTCGACCTGCCGGCTCAGGCTCTCGACCGGGAGACCGACCTCGGTGACCAGTGTCTCGGCGATCAGGTTCCCCAGCTCCTGTGTCTGGACCATGGGCAGCTGGTAGCGTGCAGAGGGCAGCACGTAGATGCGCATCGAAAAGAGGGGCCTTCCGGTCCTGGTGCTGATGTCTTGCAGTTCCTCGTTCAGCATCACAAAGCTCACCGCCTGCGAAAAGATCGGGATGCTTGTGACGAGGCCGACTGCCAGGATCACGCCAGCGATCGAAAGCAGGGTCAGCAGCGGGCGGTTCCACAGGCGCCTCAGGGCGACGAATACCATGATCTGTTGCTCCTCGACCAAGAACTAGAACCCGCTCCCAGGGGAGCAGGCAGGTACCGACTCAGCGGCTGATCATACCCTACTACGCACGGGTTGTCAAACTCGTGGGAGGGGCTTTGACGAGGGGTTGGCGGGGTGCTATAATGGCCCTGGATGCGCTCTTACGGGAGCGCGCATCTGCGCCCGTCTACAGCCCGGCAGTGCACACCAAGGGAAGGAGATCATGATGAATAGGGACATCGCCAGACAGATCGTCGTCATCCTCACCACCGTTGCCGTGATCGTCGTGAACGCCCTCGCCAACGCCCTACCGATCAACGATATCACCACCGGTCAGATCTCGGACGAGTTCGACGTGTACTTTGTGCCGGCAGGCTATGTCTTTTCGATCTGGGGTCTGATCTACCTCGGGCTGATCGCCTACACGGTCTTCCAGGCTCTGCCTCGACAGCGCCAGAATCCCTACCTGCGCGCGATCGGGTATCCCTACGTGCTGAGCTGCGTCGCCAACATTGCCTGGCTTTTCCTGTGGCACTATCGCGCCTTCGAGCTGACGATCCTGGCTATGCTGGCGCTGCTGCTGATCCTGATCGCGATCTATCTGCGGCTTGGGGTGGGGCGAGAGCGCGTGTCGCTGGCCCAGCGCGCGGCGGTCAACGTGCCCTTCCAGATCTACCTGGGCTGGATCACGGTGGCGACCGTCGCCAACGCGACCTCGCTGCTCGACCACCTGAACTGGAACGGGTGGGGCATTGCCCCCCAGGTGTGGGCAGTGATCATGCTGGTTGCCGCGACGCTGATCGCAGGTGCGGTGAGCATCACCCGGGGTGACGTGGCCTACGTGGCGGTCATCGTGTGGGCCTTTATCGGCATCGCCATCAAGCACGCCGATACACCCACGGTCGCCACGACCGCGTGGCTCACGGCCGGGATCGTGGCGTTGACGTTGGTGATCGGCGTCCCGTTGCGCCAGAGGCGGTTGGGAGGCAAGGGCGCCTAGTCGGAGAAGGGGGAACGCGTGAAGATCGCCATCATCTACCACTCTGTGACCGGGAACACCCAGCACATGGCCGAACTCGTCCGCGAGGGCTGCCTGCGCATCAAAGGGGTCGAGGTACGCTGCATGGCCCTGCAAGAGGTAGATGCCGCGTACGTCGAGGCTGCCCAGGCGGTGATCCTGGGGTCGCCGACCTATGAAGGATCGTGCAGTTGGCAGATCAAGCGTTACCTGGACGAAGAGGCAGTGGGCCTGTCTGGCAAGCTGGGCGGCGTCTTTGTCTCACAGAACTGGCCTGGCGGGGGCGGCGCCAGCTTTGCCGAGATGACCATGATCGCCGGCATGTTGGTGCGAGGCATGCTGGTCTATTCGGGCGGGATCGCGGAGGGGCGGCCCTACCTGCACTTTGGCGCCGTCTCGCAGCGCGCTCCCGAGGATGCGCTCTATCGTGCGCGCTGCCTCAAGCTGGGCGAGAACATCGCGCGCAAGGCGATAGTGCTGTTTGGGGAGCGCTGAGACCTGTGGCTCGGGCCCGGTCTGAGCGGGCTCCCCTCTGCTTGGCCCAGCGGCGGGCTGCAGCCTGGCGACAGCCACGAGCGATCTGGCGACCAGCGCGAGGCGCAGTCCATGCGTTGGAGGGTGGAACAGATGAAACTGGTTCGTTTTGCAGTCCCCGGGCAGGGACCTCGGCTGGGGCAGCTGATCGGCGATGTGGTGCGCGACTTGACTGCGAGCGGCGTGCCTGCCCTGCGCTCGCTCGAAGCGCTGCTGCGCGCCTCGAGCGAGGCTCCAGTCGAGGCGCTGCTCGCCCAGGCTGACGGCACGGCGCTTCCGGGCTATGCATACGCTGAGCTGGATCGCACCCCTGAGGAGGAGGCGCCCCACCTGCTCCCCCCGCTCGATCGCCAGGAGGTGTGGGCTGCCGGGGTGACCTATGCCTGGAGCCGCGAGGCCCGGGTGCGCGAAGCGGTGTCCAAAGAGATCTATGTGCGCGTCTACGAGGCCGAACGGCCCGAGCTGTTCTTCAAGTCGCTGCCCGAGAAAGCGGTGGGACCCCGTGACTGGATCGGCGTCCGCGGCGACAGCAGCTGGAGCGTCCCAGAGCCCGAGCTTGCGCTGGTACTCAACCCGGCGATGCAGATCGTGGGCTATACGATCGGCAACGACGTGAGCAGCCGCGACATCGAGGGCGAGAACCCCCTCTACCTGCCGCAGGCCAAGGTCTACCGTCACTCCTGCGCGCTCGGGCCCGCGATCGCCCTCGCCAGCGCGCTGGACGCTGCAGACCTGTCGATCGCGCTGGTGATCCGGCGCGCCGGCGCAGTCGTATACAGCGGCGAGACATCCACAGCGGCGATGCATCGACCACTGGATCAGCTCGCCGCCTACCTGGGGCGGTACGACGACTTTCCTCACGGCGCCGTGCTGCTGACCGGCACGGGCATCGTGCCCGGCGATGACTTGACGCTGCAGGACGGCGACGAGGTGTCGATCGCGATCGACGGGATCGGCGTGCTGGTCAACGCCGTACGGCAGATGTAGGATCTGGCGCCCGGGCGGTCCTCAGCCGCGCTGGGCGTACGCTACCCATCGCGGGCGCGTGGCCCGCACATCCCACGAAGAGCTGGAGAGAGCACTCATGAAGCTTGCGACCTTTACGACTGGAACGGGACCACGCCTGGGCGCGATCCGCGGCGACCAGGTGATCGACTTGGTCACAGCCACCCGGGGGGCGCTGCCAGGAGACATGACCGATCTGCTCACGATCGGCGCAGGCGCCATGCGCCTGGCGGAGCAGGCACTGGCGCAGGCAGAGAGGGGGCTGCCGCTCTCCGAGGTGACCTTGTTGGCCCCGGTGCTCGGGCCCTCCAAGGTGGTTGCCATCGGACAGAACTATATGGACCACTGTCGCGAACAGGGGGTCGAACCGCCCGAGTGGCCCGTGATCTTTACCAAGTTCCCGAGCGCCGTGATCGGCCCAGGCGCGGCGATCCGTTGGGATCCGGCGCTGACCGACCAGGTCGACTATGAGGTCGAGCTGGCAGTCGTGATCGGCAGGACGGCGCGTCGCGTGACGGTGGACGAAGCGCTGGACTATGTGGCGGGGTACACGGTGTGCAACGACGTGAGCGCGCGCAACCTGCAGTTCGGCGACGGGCAGTGGGTGCGCGGCAAGTCGCTCGATACCTTTTGCCCGCTCGGACCGTGGCTGGTCACGGTGGACGAGATCCCTGACCCGCAGGCCCTGCCCGTGCGCACGACACTGAACGGCGCGGTGATGCAGGACTCGACGACGGCACAGATGATCTTTGACGTGCGCGAGCTGATCGCGTTCTCCAGCCGCGCCTTCACGCTCATGCCTGGCGACGTGATCGTCACCGGCACCCCACCCGGCGTGGGCGTGTTCCGCGATCCACCGGTCTACCTCAAGGATGGCGACGAGATCACGGTCGAGGTGGGCGGGATCGGGGCGCTGACCAATCCGTGCGTCGAGGAACGCCTCTGAGCGAGCGGGGCGGGATGGCTGCCGCGGCGTGAGGAGGGACACCATGGCACAGGTCTGCGCCGGCAAGTTGCTGTACGTGCACCTAGGTCGGGAGCGGATCAGCGAGGTCCCGACCGACCCGGCTCTGCTCGAGCACTACCTGCTGGGCAGCGGGTTGGCGGCGCATTTGTTCAGCGAGGCGTTGGCTGCGGGCCTGGTGCCCGACGACCCACTCGATCCGGGCAACACGCTCTACGTCTTCAATGGCCTGCTCACCGGGACCATGGTCCCCACGGGGTGCAGGAGCACGTGGTGCGCGCGATCGCCGCTGACGGGCATGTGGGGCGAGTCGAACACCGGCGGGCACTGGGGCGCCCAGCTGCGCGCGGCAGGCTACGCTGGCTTGATCCTCGAGGGGGGCGCCGCCCATCCCGTCTACCTGTGGATCGACGGGCGGGCGGGCACGGTCGAGATCCGCGATGCGCGTCACCTGTGGGGCATGGATGCCTTTGAGGCGCACGACCGGATTGAGGGCGAGACAGATGGGCGCGCGCGGATCGCCCTGATCGGCCCCGCCGGCGAGCGCCTGGTGCGCTATGCCTCGGTGATGCAGGGCGGCGCAACGCACTCGCGCGCTGCGGGCCGGACGGGCATGGGGGCGGTCATGGGCGCCAAGCGCCTCAAGGCGATCGCCGTGCGCGGCATAGCCAGGCCGACGTACCCCGATCCCGATCGCCTGCGCGCGCTGGTCAAGCGCATGAACGCCATGATCCGCACAAAGGCGGCGGGCATGACCCTGCTCGGCACGTCAGGGGGCGTGCTCACCGCCGAGCGCTTTGGGGCGCTGCCGCTCCAGAACTGGCGGGAGGGAAGCTGGCCCGAGGGCGCCGAGGCGATCACGGGCCAGACCATGCGCGATACGATCTGGGTCGGCAACACGTACTGCTATGCCTGCCCGATTGGCTGTGGCAAGGCGATCGCGATCGAGGAGGGGCCCTACGCCGGCGTGCGCGGAGAAGGGCCCGAGTACGAGACACTGTGCGGCTTTGGCGGCAACCTGCTGATCGACGACCTGCAGGCCATTGCCCGCATGAACGACCTGTGCAACCGGCTGGGCTTGGACACGATCACGACTTCGGGCGTGTTGGCCTTTGCCACCGAAGCATACGAACGAGGCCTGATCACGGCGGCGGATACGGGGGGGATCGTCTTGCGGTGGGGCGACGCGGGAGCGGCGATCGCCATGATCGGCGCGATCGCGCGCCGGGACGGGATCGGCGATCTGCTGGCGGAGGGGAGCCGTGTAGCGGCGGATGCGCTGGGCGGCGCTGCGTACACGGCGCAGGTGAAGGGCCTGGAGCTGCCGTACATCGATCCGCGCGCCTTTGTCGACATGGCGCTCGACTATGCCACTGCCAACCGGGGCGCGTGTCACATGGAAGGGCCCTCCTATTGGCGCGGCTACGGGATGACCTGGCGCGGTTGGCAAGAGACGCCGCGCGACCGGTTCGAGGGGGGCGAAACGGCGGCAGAGCTGGTCGTGGCCTTTCAGGACTATGCCTCGGTCTATAACCCGTTGGGGCTGTGCAAGTTCCTGTGCAAGGGGGGCGTTGCGCCAGCGCACGTCACTGCCCTGCTCAACGCGGCGATGGGCTGGTCGTGGACCCCTGAGCAGTTGTTGGCGACGGGCAGGCGGATCTATGACCTCAAGCGCCGGATCAACGTGCGCCTCGGCGTGAGCCGCGCCGACGACGTGCTTCCCGAGCGGCTCCGGACGGAGCCGCGCCCGTCCGGAGCGGCGGCGGGCCACCTGCCAGACATGGCGCCGATGCTGGAGGCCTACTACCGGCTGCGCGGGTGGGACGCGGACGGGCGCCCGCCAGATGCGGAGCGCGGCTAAGCGCCACACGCACAGGCGCCGGGAAGGAGCGAGATGGAGATCGATCTGGCGGGCAAGAGCGCCGTGGTTACCGGTGGGGCAGCGGGCATCGGGCGCGCGTGTGCCTTTGCCCTCGCCGGCGCAGGGGCGCGCATCGCCGTCGTCGACCTCAACCTGGCGGGCGCGCAGGAGACGATCGACGCGATCGGGGATGGGCTGGCGATCGCGTGCGACCTGTCGGATGCGGCGGCGGTAGTCGATATGCGCCGCCGCGTGAGCGAGGGCATGGGCAGTGTGGACATCCTCGTCAACTGCGCAGGCGTGATCTCGTACCGCCGCGGGATCGAGGCAGTGTCGGTGGCAGAGTGGGATACGGTCCTCGACGTCAACCTGCGGGGCACGTTTCTCGTCTGCCGTGCTTTCATGGAGGGCATGAAGGCGCGCGGGGGCAAAGTGATCGTTTTTTCGTCCCTCGCGGCGCGCGTAGGCGGGATCGAGGTCGGCGTCCACTATGCGGCTTCCAAGGCAGGGCTGATCGGCCTAACGCGCACACTCGCCAAGGAGGGTGGCCCGTTTGGCGTCAACGTCAACGCCGTTGCGCCCGGGATCATCCTCACCGATCCGGTGCGGCGCCAGATCGGGGGACGGGAGGCGGAGTATGCCGCCCAGATCCCGCTGCGACGGGTCGGCAGTCCTGAGGATGTGGCGAACGTGGTCTTGTTCCTGGCATCGCCGTTGGCGGACTATGTCACCGGCGTCACACTCGACGTCAACGGCGGCATGTACATGGGGTGAAGGCGATGCAAACCGACACCGAACGGATCCCGGCGGACAAGCTCATCGCGTTCGTGACCGAGGTGCTCGCCGCCAAGGGCGTCCCACGCGCGGACGCGGCGATCGTGGCGGACTGTCTCCTGACGGCGAACCTATCGGGGATTGACTCGCACGGCGTGGTGCGGTTGGCGCACTATGTGCGGCGGCTGGACAATGGTACGATCGTCGCGCAGCCCGAGCTGCGTTTCGAGCGCACGGCTCCCGCGCTGGGGATCGTCGAGGGGGGGAATGGCCTGGGGCACGTGGTGACCGAGTATGCTTGCCGGCAGGCGATGGCGTTGGCGCGCGAGAGCGGGAGTGGGGCAGTGGTGGTGCGCAACTCGAGCCACTTTGGCATGACCGGCTACTACATCGGGCGACTGGTCGCGGAGGGTTACATCGGAATGATGATGACCGCTACCGATGCCTTCCTGATCCCGTTCGGATCGCGCAAGCCTTTCTTTGGCACGAATCCGATCGCGATCGGATTCCCCACCGATGGGATCCCGGTGATCCTGGACATGGCGACGACGTCGATCCCGTACGGCAAGATCGCGCTCGCGCAGACCGAGGGGCGCTCCATCCCGGCTGAGTGGGGCTATGACGCCGACGGGCATCCGACGACCGATCCCTTTGCGATCGCCGGCATGCACCCGATCGCCGGTCCGAAGGGGAGTGGGCTGGCAATGGTGATCGACATCTTTTGCAGCGTGCTGTCGGGCATGCCGTGGGGGCCACACGTGAATGCCATGTACGGCGAACTCGACAAGCCGCGCCAGCTGGGTCACTTTATCGCCGCTTACGACCTGCGGCGCTGGATGCCGCTCGAGACGTTCAAGCGGTGCCTGGGGGAGATGCTGGACGAGTTCGGCGCGCTGCCCCCCGCAGAGGGATTCGAACGCGTGCTCTATCCGGGTCAGATCGAGGGCCTGCGTCGCGCGCAGCGCCGTGCCGAGGGCATCCCGGTCGACCCGGGGCTGTACGAGGAATTGGCGGGGCTGGGCAGGCGCTTCGGGGTCCCATTCCCAGGATAGAAAGACAGAGCATTGACCCGATTCTCGCTCAAGACGCACCCCTTTCTGTACGCCATCCTGACTGCGTACGTGCTCCTGGCTCTGCTGTACAGCCTGACCACGCCCTTCTTTGAGAAGACGGATGAGCTCTACCACGTGGCGTACATCGTGCACCTGGCGGACGGTAAGGGATTCCCGGCTTTCGATCCGCACAACCCAGCGCGACAAGAGGCGACGCAGCCCCCGCTCTACTACCTCGCCGGCGCGCTGCTGATCGCCGGCATCGACACGGGCGACATGGCGTCCCTGACGCGGCTGAATCCCTACTACCGCCCGATTTGGGACGGCGTCGCTGGCGACAACCGCAACCGCTACATGCATACGGTGGACGAGGTCACGCCCCGCAGCGGCGCAGCGCTGGCAGTGCGCCTGCTGCGCTGCCTATCGATCGCGATCGGCGGCGCAGCGGTGGTGTGCACCTATTTCGTGTCGATCGCGCTCTTTTCCGAGCGGCGCTGGTTGGCAGCCGCCGCAATGGCCTTGTGTGCGTTCAACCCGCGCTTCCTGTACGTCAGCGGGACGGTCAACAATGACGTGATGGTCGCAGCGACCTGCGCGCTGACCGGTCTGCTGGCGCTGCGCGCCATGCGCGCCCCGCAGCTGCGGCTGCGCCACGCTGTCGCGCTCGGCGTGGCGCTGGGAGCGGCGCTGCTCTCCAAGGTCAGCGCAGTGGTGATGCTGCCTGTGGTTGCGTGTGCCCTGATCTATGCCGCCCACAAGGCGGCGGGGAGCGGCAGGGGCGTGCTGCCTCTCGTGCTGCGCTGGGGAGGCGTCATACTCGTCTGCGCGGCGGCGCTCAGCGGCTGGTGGTTCGCGCGCAACGCGATCCTGCTGGGCGGCGATCTGGCAGGGACCACGGTTCACGTGACAAAGTGGGGGCGCCGCACGGAAGCGCTGACGCTTGACGATCTGCGGCTCGAGGTGCAGGGCCTCGAGGAGTCCTATTGGGCCGTGTTCGGGCTGAACAGCATCCCGATCGCGCGCTGGATCAACCTGATCCTGTTTGGGGTCGATCGTCTCGCCCTCGTCGGCGCGATCGTGCTTGCCGTCAAGCAGTGGACACGCTGGCGCTTGGACCGCGAGACGCGCCTCGCGCTGTTGGCCCTGGCAGTGTGGGCTGCCGGCAGCCTGGCGAGCGTATGCTACTGGATCGCGCTGATGCGGGGCGTCAACCTGGGACGGCTGCTCTACCCGGCGATCGCGGCGCTGTCGACCGGCATCGCGCTCGGGCTCTGCCAGTTCGCACCCCGGCGCTGGCAGCCTGCCGTCGTGGGCATTGCCAGCGTCGGTCTCTTGGCGCTGGCGGTTGCCTCGCCGTTCGTTTACATACGGCCTAACTATGCGCCGCCGCCCATCCTCGACGAGAGCGAGGTCGGACCGCTGACCGAACGGCTGGATGCCAGCTTCCAGGGGCAGGTCACGCTCCTGGGGTACGAGGCGCATGACGAGGTGACGTGGCCCGGCGATCGGGTGTCGATCACGCTCTACTACCAGGCGATGGTGCCCTTTGGGATCGACTATACGGTCTTTGTGCACTTGGTCGATCAGTGGGGCAACATCCTCGTGCAGCAGGATACCTACACCGGCATGGGGCGGTACCCGACCACGTCGTGGCAGCCAGGCCAGATCATCGCGGACACGTTCTACCTGACCATGCCCGAGTGGACGCCGGTCCCAGGGACCGGCACCTTCGAGGTCGGGTTCTACGATCGCGCTACAGGGGTTCGCTTGCTCGTCGTCGACGCGGACGGGCAGGTCACTGGCGACAGCATCTGGTTCTACAGCCTGCCGTTCCGCGCACCACCTGAGGGGGGATAGGAGCGAAACCGAGATGAGAGCGCTCGTCAAGTACGCGCCCGGTCCGGGGCACGTGGCGATCCGCGAGGTGCCCGTGCACGCGCCAGGAGCGGGCGAGCTGCTGATCCGGGTCCGGTACTGCGGGATCTGTGGCACCGACCTGCACATCTATGCCGACGAGTTCCCCAACGATCCGCCCGTGATCATGGGCCACGAGTACTGCGGGACGGTCGTCGCCGTGGGCGAGGGGACGGAGGGCGGTTGGGCGGTGGGCGATCGGGTCGTGGGCGAGCTGCACACCGGCGCCTGCGGGGTGTGCGCGCTGTGCCGGGCAGGCAAGCCGCACATCTGCCCGCACAAGCTGGCGCTCGGATCGCGCCGCGATGGCGCGTTTGCCGAATACCTGACGCTGCCCGCCTGGTTGGCGCATCGGCTGCCCGAAGGCGTGCCATGGGAGGTGGCGGGCGTGACCGAGCCCTTTGCGATCGGCGCGCACTGCCTGGTCGAGCGCGGCGCTCTGCGGGACGAGCGCGGCGCGCTGGGCGTAGTGCACAGCGTCTTGATCTCGGGCGCGGCGACGATGGGACTCATGGCGACGATCTGGGCAAGCCGCCTCGGGGTTGCCGAGATCATCGTCGCAGGCACCGACATTGACGAGGCAGTGCGCTTTTCACTTGCGCGGCGGATGGGCGCGACGCGGGTGGTCAACGTGCAGCGCGAGGACCTGGGACGCGCTGTCGCCGAGCGGACGGAGGACACGGGCGTCGACGCCTGGATCGAGTGCTCGGGATCGGCGTCGGCGATCGGTCAGGGGCTCGACCTGGTCCGCAAGACGGGCAAGGTCGTGTTGATCGGCCTGGTCGGCCCAGAGACGATCCCGGTCGCGTGGAATGCGCTGCTCTACAAAGAGCTCGACCTCGTCGGCTGCTTCAGCTCGCCCCCCAGCAGTTGGGTGTTGGCGCTGGCGGCAGCGCGCGCGGAGGCGCCCAAGCTGCGCCAGTTGGTCACACACGTGCTGCCGCTCGACGCGTGGGAAGACGGATTTGCCATGATGCGGACGGGCGAGGCGGTCAAGATCCTGGTGGATATGGAGGCCTAGATGTTCCTGAGAGCAGACCACGTGGCGCTCAGCGTGCGGGATATGGCGCACGCGATCGCGTTCTACCGCGACGTGATCGGCATGGAGGTGGTCTTTGACCGCGAGTTCGACGCCCCCATGGCTCGGCTGATCGGCGAGCCGGGGACACGGGTGCGCATCGTCCACATGAAGCTCGGGGACTCGGTGGTGGAGCTGTTTGACTACCGGCACCCGAAGGGGCGCGAGCCGCGTCCCGACGCACGGCAGAGTGACTATGGCCTGACCCACATCGGCTTCATCGTCGAGGACTTTTGGGGTACCTACCGGCGCCTGGCAGCGCAAGGCGTACCTTTTCTCGGCGAGCCGGTCGAGATCCGTCCCGGCGTCCACGTCGCCTACTTTCGCGGCGCAGAGTACGAGGTCTGCGAGATGCGCGAGATCGTGCCGCAGTAGACCGATCGCCGTTGCGCTGCCCCGCGCGCAGCCATGGAGGCCATCGATGCCCGATCTGATCGACCATCCGCCGCCCGCTACATGCCGGCGCCTGGTGTGCACCGACGCAGACGTCGGCGCGATCGCCAGGCTTGACCTGGTGCGCATGTTGTTCACGATCCACCTGATCCGCGCGTTCGAGGGCGCGGTGCTCGCGCTCAAGGACGCCGATCTGGTCCACGGGCCCGTGCACGCGAGTATCGGGCAGGAGGCGGTCGCGGCGGCAGTCGCGGCGGCGCTGCGACCTTCGGACAAGATCGCGTCCACGCACCGCGCACACGGGCATTTTCTCGCCAAGGCGATCGCCTTCTATGCCCCACAGGGTCACGATCCGCTGCGTGATCCGCTGACGCCGCCCATGCAGCGCGCCGTCGAGCGGACGCTGGCGGAGATCATGGGTCTCCGCGACGGGTGGTGCGGCGGGCGCGGCGGGTCGATGCACCTGTATGACGCCGCGTCGGGCAACTTGGGCAGCAACGCGATCGTCGGGGGCGGGATCCCGATCGCCACCGGCGTCGCGTGGGCGCAGCGCATCACCGGCAGCGGCGATGTGGTCGTCTCGTTCTTTGGCGATGGGGCGATCAACCAAGGCTGCTTTCACGAAGTAGCCAACATGGCGGCGCTGTGGGACGTGCCGGTGCTGTACTTGGTCGAGAACAACCTGTATGCGGTCGGGACGTGCACCGACGAGTCTTCGTACGTCGGGGACCTGGCGCTGCGCACGATCGGCTACGGGTTTGACAGCCTGATCGTGGACGGCATGGATCCGGTGAGCGTCTACCTGGCGGTGCGCGATGCGGTGACAGGGATGCGGCGCGCGCCCTTTCCGTTCCTGATCGAGGCCAAGACCTACCGCTACTACCACCACGGCGGGGGGCTGCCCGGCAGCGCCTTTGGCTACCGCGACAAGGACGAGGAGGCGGCGTGGATGGCGCGGGACCCGGACGTCACGTTCCCGCGGCGGCTGATCGAGCTGGGCGTGATCGACAACGCCGACGACGCCGCGCTGCGTGCGACTGCCGAGCGGTCAGTGCAGCGAGCGGTCGACGCCTATACCGAGCTCCGGGACGGGGTACGCGCGATCCCGGTCCACGCGTGGCCCGCCGCCGAATCAGCCGCGCGGGACGTGCGCTGTCCCGATCGCCTGGATGGCGTCTCTTGCGCCGAATGGGATGAGGGGCGAGCGCACGAGAGCATGACCTACGTGCAGGCGATCGCCGCCGTGACCCTGCGCAGCATGGAGCGGGATGCGCGCGTGATCGTGCTGGGCGAAGAGGTCGCCAACCTGCGCGGCGGCGCCTATGCGGCGACGCGCGGGATCGTGGAGGTCTATCCGGAGCGGTTGATCAACACGCCCATCTCTGAGACCGGGTTTGTGGGCATGGCAGGGGGGCTTGCGTCGGCGGGACTGCGCCCCGTGGTGGAAGTCATGTTTCCCGACTTTGCCCTCATGGCGTCCGATCAGCTCTTTAACCAGATCGGCAAGCTGCGACACATGTACGGCGGGCAGGTTCGCTTCCCGATCGTGGTGCGCACGCGGGTCGCGATCGGCTATGGCTATGGCGGGCAGCACTCGATGGACCCCGGCGCGTTCTTTGCCCTCTTTTCCGGGTGGCGGATCGTGGCGCCGTCGACCCCGCTCGACTGCATTGGCCTGTTCAACACCGCCATGCGGTTCGACGACCCCGTGCTGATCGTCGAGCACGGCATGCTGTATGGACAGGCGGGGCTTGTGCCTGCTGGGGACCTGGACTACTGTGTCCCCTACGGTAGGGCGCGTGTGGTGCGCACGGGCGGCGACGTGACGGTGTTGACCTACCTGACCGGCGTGGGCCAGTGCCTGCAGGTTGCCGAGGCCCTGGCGGGCGAGGGATTGCAGGCCGAAGTGATCGACCTGCGCACGCTGGACTACGCGGGCATGGACATGGAGACGATCGGCGCCTCGGTGCGCAAGACGGGGAGCGTGCTGATCGTCGAGCAGGGCCCGCGCAGCCTGACGTTGGGGGCGCGGATCAGCGACGAGATCCAGGGGCGCTTCTTTGACTATCTCGACTGCCCGGTGGGTCACGTCACAGCCCTCGACGTGCCGCTCCCGGTCTCGCGCAAGCTGGAAGAGGCGGCGCTGCCGTCGGCGGCGCAGATCCGGGCAGAGATGGCGCGCGGGGCCCGGCACGATACCTGAGCGGCGCACGAGTGGGGTGCGGGGCGGCGCGATACGCTGGGTCGCGACGCACGAGTGTGCTAGATGAGATGGAGGGAAAACAAGATGACGATGCTCGATCGCTTTCGGATGGATGGCAAGGTCGCCCTGATCACCGGCGGGAGCCGCGGGTTGGGCAAGCAGATGGGGCGGGCGCTCGCCGAGGCGGGGGCGCAGCTGGCGCTGTGCAGCCGCAGCGCTGCAGAAGCGCAGGCTGCGGCGGATGAACTGAGCGCAGATACGGGGCAGCGGTGTGTGGGGTACGCGTGCGACGTCGCCGACGCCGCACAAGTGAGCGCCTTGGTCGCGGATGTACTGCAGGCCTTTGGTCAGGTCGACGCGCTGATCAACAACGCCGGGATCAACATCCGCGGCGCGATCGATGAGCTGTCGCTGGACGAGTTCCTGCAGGTCCAGGCGACTAACGTGACCGGAGTGTGGCTCATGTGCCGCGCCGTAGCCAAGCACATGAAGGCGCGCCGCTACGGGCGCGTGATCAACGTCGGGTCCATGCTCTCTGTGATCGCGATGCCGGAGCGTACACCCTATGCGGCAAGCAAGGGGGCGGTCCTCCAGATGACGCGCGTCTTGGCCCTGGAGTGGGCGCCTCACAACATCACCGTCAACGCGATCCTGCCTGGCCCCTTTGCCACCGAACTGAACCGGCCCATGATAGACGATCCAGAGCAGTACCAGCGTTTCGCCGCGCAGGTCCCGTTGGGGCGATGGGGAGACCTGGAAGAGATCGGGGGGCTGGCGCTCTTTTTGGCGAGCGATGCCTCCAGTTTCGTGACCGGCGCCGGGATCGCGATCGACGGGGGCTGGACCGCCAAGTAGCGCAGGGTCAGAGGAGGCAAGAGGGGTGGAGAGGACGCGCGACTTTCTGTCAGGGATGGGGCTGCCCTCCGGCGACCTGTATGACCTGCCCACGTCGGGCAAACGGTTTCCCGACGGCGCGCAGTACCGGGTCGAGATCCCGAGCACTGAGGGGCCGAATGCGCTCGCCGCCGTGCTCGAAGAGGCGGAGAGGCGCGGGGTGCTGGTACACCGGGTCAGCCAGGGCAGCGGCGTCATGCTCCTCACCGACGCCGAGATCCGCGAGATGGCGCGCCTGGGCGCGGAAGCGCAGATCGAGGTCAGTCTGTTTGTCGGCCCGCGCGCGGCATGGGAAACCGGCGCCCAGGTCCTGACGCCGGCTGGGCGGAACCTGGGCGCGCGGCACCGGGGCATGGACCAGGTCGTGTACGCGATCGAGGACGTCAAGCGCGCCTGTAGCCTGGGGATCCGCAGCGTGCTGGTCGCGGACGCCGGCTTGCTGTGGGTCGTGCGGGAGATGAAGGGCGCGGGCGAGCTGCCTGCCAACCTGGTGTGCAAGGTTTCGGTCCAGATGGGGGCGGCGAACCCGGCGAGCATCCGCCTGCAAGAGCAGCTCGGCGCCGGCACGTACAACGTGCCCACCGACCTCGACTTGCCCAAGCTGGCGGCGATCCGGGCGGCAGTCGAGATCCCGCTTGACATGTATGTCGAAGTGCCCGATAATTTCGGCGGGTTTGTGCGCCACTATGAGATCGGCGAGATCGTGCGCTTGTTGTCGCCCGTGTATGTCAAGTTTGGCGTGCGCAACGCGCCCGACATCTATCCGTGTGGCACGCACATCGAGGCGACGGCGATCGCCCTCAGCCGCGAGCGGGTGCGCAGGGCCGAGATCGGGCTCGATCACCTGCGGCGGTACTATCCGGAGGCGGTCACGTCGGCGCGCGGCGCGCCCGGACTGGCGGTCCCCGAGCTGTAGCGCGTGGCGTGACAGCTGTTTCGCTGCGAGGGGGGACGCTGGGTGAGGCTCCATCTCGCGGGCGCCCGATCGAGCGGCAAAGGAAAAGGCCATGGCTGTGGTGATCGAACGGGGCAGTAATCCCTATCGGGACAACGTACAGGGCAAGGCCAACGAGCCGATCACGGTCGCCGGTCTGCTCGACCAGGCCCAGGCGAGCCTGGGGCTCGAGGCGATCGGCCACACACTGGGCGCGATCTATGACCGGCTGGAGGCGAACGCACCCCGGATCGCGATCATTGGCGGATCGCCCGATCATCCGGCGCACATCCTCGACCGGGGGACGGTCCTTCGCGCGGCAGTCAGCATCTGGGAGCGCGGGGGGGTGCCATTCCACTTTGCGATCCCGGTCGTGTGCGACGCGACGGCGCAGAGCAACGTCGGGATGGGCTACAGCCTGCAGAGCCGCAATGCGGCAGCCGAGATCGTCGTCAACCAGATGGAGGCGCACAGCTATCACGGCGCGTTTGTGTGCTCGGGGTGCGACAAGACGCCGCTCGGGATCACGGCGGGACTGGCACACCTGGACCGCATCCGGCAGCGGCGCGGCGATGCGCCCCTGTTTGCCACGTTCAGCCCATCGCACGTGCTGCGGGGCGGGACGATCCCGCCCGACCTGCGCGCCGATCTGGAGGGTGTCGCGCGTCGCGCAGAAGGAGCCGGGCATCCCGAGATCGCGTTCGACATCCGCGAGGCGGGCAAGTACATCCTGCAGTGCATCTCGAACTCGGCGTTCCAGGGCGTGCTGACCCGCGCGCGTCAGGAGGGCTTGCTCAGCGCAGGGAAGCACAAGGACTATGAGCGGCGGTTGGCAGTGCACACCTGTCATCCCGATGGCGGGATCTGCGCGTTCAACGGCACGGGGAACTCGAGCCGGCACGCCGTCTCGGGGCTGGGGCTGACCCATCCCGCAGTCGAGCTGCTCACTGCGCCCCCTTCCGCGGCGGCAGTGGACCAGGTCGTGGGCGCGCTGATGGGGTACGCCAACGACCCGTCATACAGCATGAGCAGCATCGTGCGCCGCAACTTTGCCAATGCGGTGCGCATCCACAGCGCGACGGGTGGGTCGACGAACCTGATGATGCATCTCGTCGCCGCCATGTTGTATGCCGGCTATGCCGTCGACGTGTGGACGATCGACCGCATCCGGCGGCATCCGCCTGTGCCCGATCTGTTTGACTATAGCCTGAGCGAGGGACGCGACATCTATGCCCTGGCAGAGCAGTGTTGTGCGGGGCAGGTACGGGGCATGGAGACCGTGTTCTACGAGCTGCTGCGACAGGGCATCCCGATGGACGCCGATGCGCCGACGGTGACCGGCACGACGTGGGGGGAGCGGCTTGCCGACGAGCGCGGTCTGCCCGCCGCAGGTGTGCGCGAGAACCCGATCCTGCTCTCGACGCCGCGCCGCCCGCGCAGTGGGATCGAGGTCCTGCAGAGCAACATCTTTGACACGGCAGTCGTCAAGATCAGCGGCATGACCGACGACCAGCTCGCCCAGTTCGACGACCAGATCGACTTTGTGCTCTTTTTCGAGAACGAAGAGGAGGCCAACGCGGGCTTGCTCGACGTGCACGTGCTGGAGCGGCTCAGCGCGCACCCGGCGATCACGCGCGGCAAACTGCTGGCGATGGCGGCGTACAACAGCGGAAACCGGGAGACGCTGCTCGGCGCGCTGCGCGACATGGATCGCGACGCGCTCCTGGCGCGCATGGTGGCGGAGGAGCTGCTCAAGGTCATGGTCGTGATCAGCGGGCAGGGGCCACGCGCGTTCGGCATGCCCGAGATGTTTACGCCCATGCGGCACATCAACGCGAACCGCAGCTTGCACCGCATCGCCGCCCTGATCAGCGATGGTCGGTACTCGGGCACGACGTGGGGCGCGGCGATCGGGCACGTGACCCCCGAAGCGATGGGCGGCGGGTGGATCGGCCTGCTCGAGACGGGCGACGTGCTCCACGTGCAGCTGACCCAGAGGCGGATCGATCTGCTCGACCCACAGGCGTTCGAGCGCGGGGTGCGGATGCCCTGGTCGGTGGACCTAGGCGCCCTGCGCGCCGAGATCGGCGTGCAGCGCGGCGGGCGCATCGCGGAGCGGCGGGCGCGGATCGCGGCGACCAACCGCATGACCGCCGTGACGGACGCCAGTCGGGGGGTGGTGCCGGAGGTCGTGGCGAGCGAAGCCACGGATGCCTACCCCGGGCAGGCGTAACCCTGGCTGCGGGATGGGAGGGCTTGGAGGAGCGTGCTGCGGCGCAGCGCAGGAGATGGGAAAAGTGAGAAGCCTCCGATCGGAGGCTTCTCAGATGAATGGGTCACTATCGCTTTGGATGAATGGATAGATGGATCGGGCCTACAGCTGCCTGACGATGTTGGAGAACACGTTGCCGATGATCGGCCCCAGCAGAACCAGGATGGCGATCACGACGACAGCCACCAGCACCAAGATCAACGCATACTCGACCAGACCCTGACCCTTTTCCCGCGGCAAGAACAGCATCTCGTTCACCTCCCTCTCTGTGTAGAGTATGGGCGCGCACATACGCTGCCCACGACAACTTGATTATACCCCAACTTGCTCGTCTTGACAAGGGGGGTATGCGTGAAAGTCTCGTTAATTCGCATGATACTCGGTGCACGTGGATAGGGAGCATAGATCGGCGCATGGATATGGAAACTCAAGACCACCCTCAGCACGACGTGATCGTGTTGCACGCGGCAGACGACGTGGCGATCGCGCTGTCCGATCTGCCTGGCGGTTGGACGCTGCGCGTCGCGTCAGACAAGAGCCCTCGCCCGTTCGAGACGCGCCAGCCGATCCCGAGCGGGCACAAGGTCGCGCTGTGCGCGATCGAACCGGACCAAGCGGTGCGTCGCTACGGGCAGGTGATCGGATTTGCCTCGCAGCGCATCGAGCCAGGCGACCACGTGCACTCGCACAACCTCGTCGCGCACGGCTACGATCGCGAGTACGCGTTTGGCGTCGACGCGCAGCTCCCGGACCTGGCGCCGGAGGCGGAACGACGCACCTTCCAGGGCTATCTGCGAGCGGACGGTCGGGTCGGGACGCGCAACTATGTGGCCCTGATCTCGACCGTCAACTGCTCGGCGCACGTCACGCGCGAGATCGCGCACGCCTTTACGCCGGAGCGGTTGGCGCCCTATCCCAACGTCGACGGCGTGATCGCGTTGACGCACCACACTGGCTGCAGCTTTCAGCACGGTGGGCCCGATTACGTGCTGATCCAGCGCACGCTGGCGGGCATGGCGACGCACCCCAATGTCGGCGCCTATGCGATCGTCGGTCTGGGGTGCGAAGAGAACCAGATCGACGCCTTGGTCGCGAACTATGCGCTGGATCAGGCCCCCGGCGCGCCGCAGCGTGGCCCGGTGGGCCTGGTGATCCAAGAGCTGGGCGGCGTGCGCAAGACGATCGAAGCCGGGATCGCAGCGGTGGAGCGATTGCTGCCGGTCGCCAACGCGACGACGCGTTCCGCTCAGCCCGTGTCGGAGCTGCTCGTGGCTCTGCAGTGCGGCGGCAGCGATGGCTGGTCGGGGGTCACGGCGAATCCGCTGGCCGGTCACGTGACCGATGCCCTGGTCCGGCAGGGTGGAAGCGTGCTGCTGGGCGAGACGCCCGAGATCTATGGCACGGAGCAGATGCTGATCCGCCGTGCGATCAGCCGCGAGGTGGGCGAGAAGCTACTCGCCCAGATCCGGTGGTGGGAGGCGCACGCCCGCCGCTCGGGTGCGGTGCTCGACAACAACCCCAGCCAAGGGAACAAGGCGGGGGGACTGACCACGATCTATGAAAAGTCACTGGGCGCGATCGCCAAGTCAGGGCATACGCCGCTGACTGGCGTGTACGAGTACGCCGAACGGGTCACGACGCGCGGCGTGGGGTGGATGAACTCGCCGGGCAACGACTGGATCGCCGTCACCGGGCAGGTTGCCAGCGGCTGCACGCTGGTCCTCTTTACCACGGGACGCGGTTCCGCCTTTGGCTTCAAGCCATCTCCGGTGATCAAGGTCTGCAGCAACTCGCGGACGTATGCGCGCATGACGGAAGACATGGACGTGAACGCCGGACGGTTGCTCGAAGGGACGTCCATGGGCCAGCTGGCGGACGAGCTGTTCGACCTGGTCATCGCCGTCGCCTCGGGAGAGCCGTCCAAGAGCGAGGCGCAGGGCATCGGCGAGGCTGAGTTCTGCCCCTGGGGACTGGGCGGGATTCTGTAGGGCGCGATCCGTTTGACGGACCGACAGACCGATGCTATAATCTCGCCTCACGCCTTGGGCGTATGACGGCATCTCAGGAGGTATGGGACTTGGTCAAGAGATGGATTGTACGGCTTCTGATCGTGATGTTCGTGGGTTCCCTGGTCTTGGTTGGCAAGGCTGGCTCACGTAGCTCGGTACGTGCGGGCGAGATGTCGCCGGTCGCCTATTTTCCGATCGTCTTTGCCGCAGAACCGACGCGGATCGAGCGGTTCAGCGGCTCGGTGTTCTCGTGGAACACCTGGTACGAGGAGCCGGGTGTGGATGGCTGGTTCGCGCACGAAGGGGGACGCCTGGTCGCCTATCTGGACGACAATAGCGCCCACAACATCGCATACCCCGGTTGGCGTCCGCTGGGCGATTTCCAGATCGACGTCGACGTGCGCTTTAGGATGGGCAGGTGGCTGAACGGCGCCGGAGTCCTCTTTGACGGCGACGACGATTGGAGCGACTACTACTCGTTCCTGCTGGCGTACAACTTTGACCAGCATTTCTGGGGCTTTGCCCGGGCCGAGGATGGTCACTATGACTGGATCACGCCGATAGGCGGGGCGCCGGCGTTCGTACGCTGGTGGGAAGAGTGGAACCACCTGACGATCGTGAGCCGCCGCAGCGGCATTCGCCTCTACTGCAACGGCGAGCTCTTGCCAGGGGCCTCCTATGACTTGCCATTCACTACCAACCGCCTTGTCGCACTGGTCGCCACGACCTACGAGTGGAACGACGGGGTGAACGAGTACGACAACTTTCGGCTGATGCCGCTCAGCCAGCCCTACTGAGCATTGCCCAGGAGATGATCGTCCGAGGTGCAGCGCGCCCTGGACGTCCATCGCGCAAGGAAGCCAGCGGAGCGGTCTCTCGCCGCAGGTCCACCGGACCGGCGGCGAGAGGCTGCTCCTTTTACGTTGCGCTGTGCTATGCTGCATGCGTTCTTGCTCGATGAGCGGAACGTGGTATAATGTGCCATAGGGAGCTGACCCGGCAGTCGCTCCCGCGGGAAGTGGAGGGGATTCGGTGCACAGGGCGGATGAGCAGCCCGCCAACTCAGAGCGGCGTCGCGGGTGGGACGAGCGCCAGCACGCACTTGATGCGTTCCGCGTCGAGCGTGACCGTGCGTGTGCGCGCGAGCAGCTTCTGTGCCAGGTCGGGCGCACCCTCGTCTCCCAGACGGACCTCGATGCTGCGCTCGGGGAGGCGTTGAGGGCAGTCTGCACGCACCTCGGCGCAGCCCACGCCGCTGTCGTCCTGGTGGACGACGAGGGACTGGTCGAGCGCGTCCTCTCGCCCGCCGGCGATGTGCTGGCGGGACAGGCGATCGGCGATGCCGCGCTGGTGGCGCACGCGATCGCTCAGCGCGAGGGCATGCTGATCGAGGACGCCGCCGTCGACGAGCGGTGGCGGCATCTGGCGGACGGCGCAGCGGGCCCTCGTGCTGTCGCTGCTGTCCCGCTGTGGCGCGGCGATCGGCTGCACGGCGCCTGCCTCGTCGCGTCTCCCACCCCTGGCGCCTTCGATCGCCAGGATCTTGCCCTGCTCCTGGAGGTCGCCGATCCGATCGCGCTTGCCGTCGACGCCGCGCGGAGCGTGCGCCTTGCCGCGCGGCGCAGCCGGGACCTAGCCCTGATCAGCGAGATCAGCCATGACATCGGGACACAGCTCGACATCGACCAGCTGATGTGGGAGATCGTGCGCCTGATCCGCGAGACGTTTGACTGTTACTATGTGACCATTGGCTTGATCGAGGGCCAAGAGCTCGTCTTCCGCTCGGGGATCACCTACCTGTACCAGACCATCCCGGAGGTGCGGCTGCCGCTAGGCAGGGACGAGCCAAGCATCGCCGGTTGGGTGGTCGAGCACGGGCGATCGTGTGTGGTGCGCGACGTACGCGACGACCCGCGTTACATGGCGCGCTACGAGTTGGAGGACATCCGCAGCCAATTGGGCGTGCCGCTCAAGGTCCTGGACCGAACGCGCACCGTGGGCGCCGGCGTGGACGAGATGATCGGCGTCCTCGACGTCGCCAGCACGCAGGTGGGCGCGTTCTCTGAGGAGGACCAGTACCTGCTGGAGGCCTTGGCGGCGCAGGTGTCGGTGGCGATCGAGAACGCGCGCCTGTTCAGCCGGATCCAGGACGAGCAAGCCACGCTGGCGGCGCTGATCAACGGCACAGATGACGCGATCGTGATCACCGATCCGGCGGACCGGATCCTGGTCTTTAACCCTGCTGCGCAGGGCGCCTTCCGCCACGACGCGGCGCCCGCACCAGGCACGCCCCTGGCTGAGGCGATCGACAACCAGGCACTGTGGGCGTTCTGGCAATGCGCCGCCGAGAACGTGATGCACTCGACTGAGCTGCAGCTGGCGGATGGGCGTACCTTGCACGCCAGTATCACCACCGTGCCCGACGTGGGCAAGGTGGCGGTGATGCAGGACATTACGTACCTCAAAGAGCTGGACGAGATCAAGTCCGAGTTTGTCTCCACCGTGTCGCACGACCTGCGCTCGCCGCTGCAGGTGATCCAGAGCAGCGCCGAGCTGCTCCCCCGCCTGGGTCCGCTCAACCAGGAGCAGCAGCGCGAGGTCGAGTACATCCTCGCCGTGGTGCGCCGCATCTCCGAATTGGTGCGGGATCTGCTCGACATCGCGCGGATCGAAGCGGGGGTCGGCATGGACGTCGAACCGTGCGCGCTAGACGAGATCGTCGCCAAGGCGGCGGGCTCGTGCCGTCCCTTGGCTGAGGAGCAGGGCCTGGCGCTGGTGGTCGATCTGCCGCGCGCGCTGCCGCTCGTCCGCGGCAACCGCCTGCGCCTTGACCAAGTGGTCACCAACCTGCTCAACAACGCGATCAAGTTCACGCCGGATGGGGAGGTGCGGATCAGCGCCCGGTTCGGAGAGGCGTGTGTGATCATGGAAGTGCAGGATACGGGAGTTGGCATCTCCCCTGAGGCGCAGGAGATGCTCTTTGAAAAGTTCTACCGCGTCCAGAACCCCGACACACGTGGCATCCAGGGGACGGGCCTGGGGCTGGCGATCGTCAAGTCGATCGTCGAAAGCTACGGGGGCTCGATCCGGGTGGAGAGCTTTCCTCGCCTGGGCAGCACGTTCGTGGTCCACCTGCCGCTGTGGGAGGAAGGCGCAACGGTGCGCTAACCGCGCAGCACCTGCCAGACAAAGATGGCGATCATGGTCAAGCCGATTGCCATCTCGACCACGACCGAGAGCAGAGAACCGATCGCCAGCCCGGTGACTGCCTTCCACGCCACACGCCAATCGCGTCGCTCGCGGTACTCGTTGAGCAGCACGCCCAGCATCGAACCGATCCACATCCCAGGCACCGCTCCGACGCCGGCGACCAGAAAGCCGACCAGCCCCCCCAGCAATGCCCCGAGCGTACCCAAGACCGTCGACCACAGGGAAGCGCCCGCTACCTGCGCCCCAAGCTGCCCCAGCCAGAGGTCTGACGTGGCGCCAATGGCGCCGAGGAGGGTCAGCACGGCAAAGGAGAGGGGGTCGATCGTCGCGAACCGCTCTGCGATCGCATAGACCACGATCACGACCCACATCAGTCCTACGCCAGGCACTGCCGGCAGCACCACGCCGATCAGGCCGAGCAACAAGACCACGATCGCGAGATAGAACGCCCATACGGGCAAGACCATTGTCCCCACTCCGTCGTCGTATGGGGCAGATTATGGCACGCCCGGCGCGTGCTGTCAAACTGGACCCGCACGCCGATCGCCTCGGGTCTGGCGGTCCCCGCGTTTGGTGCGCTTGTCGGATCGGGCGCTTCGTGCTATGCTGGGGCAGGTGTCCTTGCCAGGTGTAGGTTGCGTGGGGCGACGGAGCGAGATACGTGCTGCTGGAGGTGTTGAGTACGGGGGTGATCGTGCTTGGGCTCGCGCTGACCGTGTACTGCGTTGTGCGGCTGTCGCTGCGCTACCGGATCGTGGCGCGCGACCTGGCGGCGTACAGGAACGGACGCAAGCTGCCCGCGGAAAACGAGCAAGACTGTGAGGCGCCCTCCGGCTAGGCGCGCTGCCCGACCTCAGTCCGTGCCGTGCGGGCGGTCGTGCGCCAGCGTCACGCGTACCGGCAACCTCGTGTCGAGCAGGGCGTCTGTCCCCTTCGGTTCGCCATACCACGTGGCACGCGCGACCAGGGACGGGCTGAGGCCCTGTCCGTGCGTGTCCCGCACGTGCTGCGCAGCGATGCCGCGCGCGACCAGGAAGGCGAGCGCATCGAGCTGTGCCTCGGGCCACTCGCCCTCTGCCGGGAGCCCGGACAGCCAAGGCGAGGGGATGACCCATTCTGACCCGGTCAGCGGGGGGACGACGCCCGCGGCGAGGTTCGCGTCCACGGCAAAGTTCACGATCAGGGTGGCATCCTCCGCGCAGCCGATTTGCGCACAGGTGTCCCAGTACGCCTGCGCGATGCGCTCGATCAGGGGATCGACGTGCGGCTGGTCTCGCTTGTGGTAGCGGGCGATCAGGTCCCCGTAGTGCAGCTCGATCGCGTGCCCCCAAAAGCTGACCTGGGGCGCGGTGTGCACCCAAGCATAGTCGGTCTGGCGGTAGAAGCGCGCCTTGCGCACGGGCGGATCGCCCTCGATCACCTCGACCCACGCGACGCCGGCGCGTAGGTCGACGTCCTGGACCTCGGCGGGGAGCGCCGGTGCACATTCCGGCGATAGCGATCCGTCACCTGAACAGTCCGCGGCGATCCGCTCTTGCTGCCGGTCGTACCAGTCTGGCGCCTCGGCATCCTGCTGTGCGAGGTAGAGCGCGACATCGCCGCATGCGTAGGCGATCGCTTCGAGGTCGATCACGCTCTGGATCTGGAACACGATCTGCTGGTACGCCAGTTCGTAGCGACGCTGCAAGGCGACATAGCCCCCCACTGCAGCACCCACGACCAGGGCAAGGGCGAGGTAGACGACCCAGCGCGCCAGGCGTCTCCGCCGCCTGCTCGCTTGCTGGGCGACCGTTTCCCATCCTCCCCGGTCGTCTCCGGCTTGCCACTCAAAGTCGATCCCCATGCAGGTCCCTCTCTGGTCCTTCCCGGCGCTGTCCCCGATCGAACTCGGGATGCCGTGACCCTATTGTACACCAAGTTTGGCGGGACTGCCATACGGTTGCCCGTCGAATGTTCTACCATGGTTCAGGAATCAAGTGAAGGACATACGGTCGCGGGCGCCGCTTTGCACGGGCCCGCGTACACGGGTATAATGGTCAGGCAGCGCTGGATCGTCGTCGTCTCCCGTGAGACAGGGCGATGGCGGTGCAGCGAGGGAATGCCCCTTGCGCCCTGTGGGGCGCACACGACCTCTGTTCCCCATTCTCGGGCTAAGGAGCGAGGCATGGAGACGCTACGCACGTTCATCGCCGTTGATCTCGCCCCAGCGCTGCGCGGCGCGCTGGGCGACCTGCAGGCGCGCATGCAGGCGGATGTCCCCCCGCGCCTGGTGCGCTGGGTGCGCCCCGAGGGGATTCACCTGACACTCGTCTTCCTGGGCGATGTCCCGGTCGTCCAGGTCCCCGCTATCGCGGCTGCGCTGCGCACTGTGTGCGCCAGGCACGCGCCGTTCTCGTTCTCGCTGGGGGGGACGGGCTGCTTTCCGAACGTGCGTCGCCCACGCGTGGTGTGGGTGGGCGTGGACGAGCCAACGGGCGCGCTGGTACGTTTGCAGGGCGACGTCGAGCGCGCGCTGCAGCCGCTGGGCTACCGCCCTGAGCAACGCCGGTACACGCCGCACCTGACCCTGGGCCGGGTAAAGGGAGGGAGCCGCGAGGCGGTCGAGGCGCTGGGGGCGTACGTCGCGCGCGCCCGAGTGCGGTTGGGCGAAATGGATGTCGACGCCGTGCACCTGATCCGCAGCGAGCTGCTTCCCGGGGGTGCGGTGTACACCTCCCTCGAGGCGGCGCCGCTCGGAGGGCGAGCCGCCAGCGGGGCGGAAGGGGTTGCGGAAATCCCCTGATTCAGGTATGATCGGAGCCCAAAAGATGGCGAGGACACGGCATGGCAGATGTGATCCTGATCTACCCTCGTACGCTGTGGGATATCGTGAACGTCACCACGCGGCTGCCGCTGGCAGCCCTGTACATTGGGACTGTACTCCAAGAGAACGGCTTTTCGGTGCAGGTGATCGACCAGCGCGTCGACGCGGCATGGGAGACGACCCTGCGCGAGGCCCTGCGAGACCCGCCCCTGTGGGTGGGTGTGAGCGCGATGACGGGCCGACAGATCGAGTGGGGGCTGGCGGCTAGCCGGATCGCGCGCCAAGTCGCACCCGACGTCCCGATCGTGTGGGGCGGCGTGCATCCCACGATCTTGCCCGAACAGACGCTCGCCCACCCGCTGGTCGACGTGGTCGCGGTCGGCGAGGGCGAGATCACGGCGCTCGAGCTAAGCCAGGCGTTGCGCGAGCACGGACCGCACGCCCGTCTATCATCCACCGTGATCGGCGCGATTGCAGGACTGGTGTGGGAACAGGATGGGCGCGTGATCCACAACGTCCCTCGGTTCTACACGCCGATGGACGATTGGCCCCTGCTCGACTATGGCTTGGTCAACGTCGAGCACTATGTCCTCTCCGAGGTGCCGGGCGAGCGCTCGCTGCAGATCACGACCAGCCGAGGCTGTCCGTGGCACTGCGGGTACTGCTACCTGACTGTCGTGCCCGACGGGCGGCGGTACCGCGCCGAGGCCCCAGAGCGGACGGTGGCGCGGATCGAGCGCTTGCTGCGCACGTTCGACCTCAACGCGATCCACATCATCGACGACGAGTTCTTTACGCGGCGCGAGCGGGCACGCCGGGTGTGCGAGCTGATCGTCGAGCGGGGGATCGAGGTCACCCTGCGCACCAACTGCCGGATCGACTATGTGGACCGCATGTCGATGGACGACCTGCGCCTCTTCCGCCGGGCAGGGTTCAAGCACCTCTACCTCGGCGCGGAGGCGGGCAACGACCGCGTGCTTGCGTTCATCCGCAAAGACATCACGCGCGAGCAGATCGTGCGCGTGAACCTCAAGCTCAAGGCGGCAGGCATCGCGCCCAAGTTCAGCTTTATGGGCGGCTTTCCTACCGAGTCCGTGGACGAAGTCAAGGACACGATCCGACTCATGGCGCGCCTGGTGCGCGATAACCCTGGGGCCTACACGACGCCCGTGCAGCTGTACAGCCCCTATCCAGGGACCGAGCTGTACGAGCACTGCGCCGAGAACGACATGGTCGTACCGGAAGACCTGGAGGGATGGGCTGAATCGGGGTGGGAGCACATCGATTACTCGTGGCTCTCGCCCGAGGAGGAGGCTTTCCTGCAAAAGGCAGCGTATTTCACGTTCTTCCTCGACGGCAAGACCGTCCCCGAGTCCATGCGCTCCCCCGTCATGCGCTTGTTGGCCCGGGCTTACGGCTGGTTGGTCCGTCTGCGCGTGTCGACCGACTTTTACAGGTGGATGCCCGAGGTCCGGTTGATCAAGTGGGCGCTGGCGAACACCAAGTAGCGATCCCGAGCAGGCGATGGCGCGCGCTTGTCGCGCTCTGTGCCGGGCTGTGGCTGCTCGTTACGGCGTGCCGGTCTGACGATCCTTCCCTGCAGCGCGTGCAGCAAGCGGGCGTGTTGCGCGTGGGCCTGGATCCGAGTTGGCCTCCCTTCGAGTCGCTCGACGAGGAGGGCGCGATCGTGGGGCTGGATGTCGACCTGGGGCGCGCGATCGCAGCACGGCTCGGGGTCGAGGCAGCCTTTGTCCCCAGTGGTTGGGAGGGGCTCTACGCGGCGCTGCTGGCGGGGCAGTTCGATGTGGTGATCTCGGCGCTGCCCTACGATCCCCTCCGCACAGAGGATGTGGCCTACTCGATCTCGTATTTCGACGCGGGCGCCGTGATCGCCGCGCCGGTGGACGGCGAGGTCGCCGGGGCCCAGGATCTCGCCGGGTGGCGCGTGCACGTCGAGTTTGGCAGCGAGGGCGACGTCCAGGCCCGGCGGCTGCGCAATCGTGGGACAGACCTGATCGTCGTGCCCCACGACACGGCGCGGGAGGCGCTGGAGGCTGCGGCAGCCGAGGGGGCGATCGCCGTGGTGGACGCAGTCAGCGCACGGCTGTACCTGCGCGCCGACCCACGGCTAGCGATCCGGGGCGATCCGCTTTCCGTCGAGTCCTACGTGATCGCCTTGCCCATCGGGTCGACGGCGCTCCTCGAGGCGGTCGACAGCGCGCTGATCGAGATGCGCGAGCGGGGTGAGCTGGACGCGCTGCTGGATCGGTGGCTGTAGATGGGTGCACAGGGGTGGTGGGGGCTGCTGCGGTCAGCGACGTCCGAACTCGCGCTCCATCCACATCTGGCTGAGCAGGATCATGGTCGGCCTGCCGTGCGGGCAAGTGCGCGGCGAGCGCGTGCCCTCGAGCTGCGCGATGAGGGACCGCATCTCTTGCTGGGACAGCGTCTGACCTGCCTTGACCGCACCGCGCTTGCACGCCGCCGCTGCGGCGCGCGCGTCCTTTTCCTGTGCCAGCGGGTCCTCGCCCGAAGCCAGGTCGTTCAGTATCCCGGCAAAGGTCTCGCGCACGTCCGTGCGCGCCAGAATGGAGGGGACGGCGCGCAAGAGAACGGTCGTGCCGCCAAAGGGCTCGACCTCGAAGCCGAGCCTGTGCAAGGCGTCCAGCCAGAGCTCCAGCTCCTCGCCCTGACCTGGCGTCAGCTCCACGGTCAGCGGCTCGAGCAGAGACTGCGCCGGTACGGCGGCGTTGGCTTGCTGCGCCAGCAGTTGCTCGTAGAGCACGCGTTCGTGTGCGGCGTGTTGGTCGATCAAGTACATGCCTTCTGGCCCCTCTGCGATGACGTAGGTCTGCGCCAGCTGGCCCAGCACGCGCAGCGGCGGCATCTTTGCGCCCTCGTCTTCCCACGTTCCCCTGTCGCCTGGGCGTGAGAGAGCGTCGGCTGTCCAACCCGCGCTGGGTTCCCCTTCGCGTGGCGGGATCAGGTCCATCGCCGCCTGCGCAGTCCCCGCGCCGACGAGCACGCCGTGCCGTTCCTGCCACCCATCTTGGCCCCACGTTGCGCCGTGGCGGCTGACCTCCGGGATCGGCGCCTGGGCGATCAGCGCCTCGCGTACTGCGCGTTGCACGGCGCGAAAGACGACATTCCGCCGCTGGAACTTGACTTCGGCCTTGGTCGGATGGACGTTCACATCGACCTGATCGGGGGGGAGATCGACCTCGATCACGGCGAGCGGATGGCGTCCATCGGGGATCAGGGTGTGGTAGGCCTGGTCGATCGCAAAAGTCAGGCTGCGGTCCTGGACCCAACGACCGTTGCAGAAGAGCGTCATGTGGTCGCGGTTGCTGCGGTGCGCGCTCGGCGGGCTGACGAATCCGCTGACGTTGATCGCCGAGCGTTCGCTCGCCTCGACACTGCGGACCTCAATCATCGATCCCGCGACATCGAGGCCATAGACTTCGATCAGCACGTCGCGCAGCGACCCGCTGCCCGGCGAGCGAAAGGTCAACCGCCCATCGTTCTCGAGCACGAAGCGCAGCCCCGGGTAGGCCATGGCATAGCGCACCACGAGGTTGTCGATGTGCTTGCGCTCGGTCGCGTCGGTGCGCAGGAACTTGAGGCGTGCAGGCACGTTGTAGAACAGGTTCTCCACGGTGACGGTGGTCCCCCGGGGATGCCCACACGGCTCGCGGCGCGTCACGCGCGAGCCCTCGACGCGCAGGCGTGTCCCGACCGCCTCGCCGTCGGCGCAGGTGAGGAGCGTGACCTGCGATACGGCGGCAATGCTCGCCAGGGCTTCGCCGCGGAAGCCGAGCGTGGCGATGTGCGTCAAGTCCTCGACCGACTGCAGCTTGCTCGTCGCGTGGCGGGCAAAAGCCAGCTCGACCTCATCCGCCGGGATGCCGGAGCCTTCGTCGGCGACGCGCATCAGGCGGCGCCCGCCCTGCCGGACCTCAATGTGGATCGAGCTGGCGCCCGCATCGATCGCGTTCTCGATCAGCTCCTTGACCACGGAGGCTGGGCGTTCGATCACCTCTCCGGCGGCGATCTTGGCGGCGACTTCGTCGGCGAGTATGCGGATCGGCATGCACGGCTCCTCTCGGCGATGTGGCCTATTGTACCATAGATCGCGGGACGCGGGCCAACCACCCTGGGGTCCGGGAGAGCTCTTTTGACATCTCTGCGCGCACCGCCTATACTGAATGGGCGCGTCACTGCGCGTGGAGGTACTCGGCGGAGTGCCGTCGATGCGGTTATGCCAGCGCGGCGCCGGGCCGAGCATTGCGTCGCGATAAAGGAGGAGTAGAGATGGAACCTGCCGTATGGACGGCGTTGTACGCGGAACACCCGCTGCCCGAGGCCCTGGAGATCCTGTACGACCACGGATGGCGGGCGTTCGAGTGCTCGACCGAGCACCTGGTGCAGATCGAGACAGCCGAGGACGCAGACCAGCAGATCGCGCGCACGCGGCAGTGCCTGGCGGATCTGCACGTGGCGATGCCGCAAGGACATGGACTCTTGCGCGCCGACGTCGCCGATCGCGACGAGGCGCGCCGGGATGCGGACGTGGCGTGCCTGTCCAGGCAGATCGAGGTCGCGGCGCGGCTGGGGATCCGGGTCCTGGTGATACATCCCGGCGGGCGCTGGAGGGCGGCGACGACCGGCGAACGGGACTGGGTGCGCGCGCGCAACGTGGAGGCCTTTCGCCGCCTGGGCGATCAGGCAGGGGCGCACGGGATGCGGATCGGCTTGGAGAACTTGATGCGCCCGGGCGCAAGCATGCCCTACGAGATGCTCGACCTGTTGGATGCGATCGATCATCCGGCGATCGGGATCACGCTGGACACGTCGCACGCGAACGTCGTGGGGTTGGACCTGCCTACGACGGTCGGCGCGTTTGGGCCATACCTGATCGCCACACACATCTCGGACAATGACGGGTCGGGGGATCAGCATCTGACCCCTGGGAACGGCGACATCGATTGGCCCCCCGTCGTCCGCGCGCTGCGCGAGGCGGACTATCATGGGCTCTTTGACTTTGAGATCCCGGGCGAGCGCCACGCGGTGCTGCCCCTGCGGACGCTGAAATCGCGCCACGCCTGCCAGGTCGCGGCATGGCTGGTCACGCTGTAACGGAGGAGAGCGTGCAGGGACTCTATGTCCACAACATCGACCTACACTACCACGCCGGTCAAGAGCGGCAGGCAGGGACGACGCTGGAGGGATACCTCGAACACGCCGTGATGTCGGGGCGCGTGGTCCTCGGGTTGACCGATCACCTGGAGAAGTACATCGGCGTCCCACTCTCCCCGGCGCGCGAACCGCCGCTCTATGCACAGAGCGTAGACGGGCTGCGCGCGTACCGGGCAGACGTGGACGGGCTGCGCGAGCGCTTTCCCTCGTTGCGCATCTACTTTGGTCCCGAGATCCACGCCGGTCCGCGGATCGATCTGCGGGCAGTGCCCCAGGGCGTGATCGACGTGTCCGACTATTTTCTGGTGAGCTTGCCGAACGTCGACGGCGAGATCGGCGAGAACACGGCGGTCAAGGTCGCACAGGTACGCGCGATCGCAGAGCTGGGCGCGCGGAGCGGGCGACCGGTGTTCATCGCACACGCATTCCGCTCGGCGGTGGACGCGCGTCTCGTGCGGCGCCCTGTACCGCCGTGGGTAACCGCCTTGGCCCCCCGGCGCCCCGAAGACTTTGCCGAAGAGCAAGTGAACGGCTTCTGGGGGTTCGACGTGCGCGCGCTGGGGCGCGTATGCCGAGAGTGTGCGGTGCCTGTCGAAGTGAACGGGGGGACGGATGGGCGCATCCGCGCGCTGAACCTGCCGGCTCCGCTGCAGATCTTGTGGGCAGCGTATCGCATCCTGCAGCAGGAAGGGGCGACCTTTGTCCCGGGGAGCGACCAGCACGAGTACCGGCGCAGCGAGACGCGCCGCGAGGGCCGTTACGTCCCATCCGACGCGTTCGCCTACTTGGGGTTGACGCCGGACGACCTGCCGCTCGTACAGACGCTGCTGGGGCGCAGGCGCGCACCGGAGGGCACGCCGGCGCAGGCGAGCGCGGGATCGTAGCTGGGGTGCGAGAAGGAGAGGCGGATGACGTGTGTGCTGGGCGCGGTGCTGTCTGTCGGGATCACGATCGCGCCCCCGCTGGTCGCGATGGTCGTCCTGTGGTGGCTCGACCGGTACGAGAAGGAACCGCTCTTGCTGCTCAGCATCGTGCTGCTGTGGGGCGCCGTGCCGACGATCGGCATGTCGATCGTCGCGCAACTGCTCCTGAACCTGCCGCTCTCGGACCTGCTCGGTTCCTCGATCCTCTACCAGGCGACCAGCCTCAGCTTGATCGCGCCTCTCACGGAAGAGACATTCAAGGGGATCATCCTGCTCGCGATCCATGTGTTCTATCGCGACGAGTTCGACGGCGTGATGGACGGGATCCTGTACGGTGCGATGGTTGGGTTCGGCTTCTCGATCGTGGAGACCAGCCTCTACCTGGTAGGCAGCCTGCACGAGGGGGGATGGGCTGCCTGGCAGCTGACCGCAGCGCTGCGCGTCGGGCTGTACAGCCTCAATCACGCGCTGTTCGCGGCGTGCACCGGGATCGGGCTCGGGTTGGCGCGCAACAGCCGGGCAGGCTGGCAGCGTCTGCTCTTCCCGATCCTGGGGTGGGGCGCGGCGATGGCTCTGCACGGGATACACAATGGCGGGACGTTGTTGGCAGAGGACACGGCAGGCCTGTCGTGCCTGGTGGGCACGGTGGTAGACTGGATGGGCGCAGCAGCGATGTTGCTCCTGGTGGTGGTTGCCACCCAGCGCGAGCAGCGATGGTTCGCCGCGCTGGCGCCCGAGGTCGCCGCCGGGACGATCTCGGCGCAGGAGCACGAGATCGCGGCGCACTATGGGACGCGGGTGGCGCAGGGCTGGCACGTCCTGACGGCGCACGGGCTGCGCGCGTGGTTCGCCTGGTCGCGCCACGTGCAGGCGATCGTCGATCTGGCCTACGCGCGCCACCGGCAGGGGATCGGCATCGACGGCAGCGTGGCGGAGCGCCGGATCGCCGCCCTGCGGCAGCGGATCGCGACCGGGCGCAGCCGGTTGGAAGACATGGAGAGGAAGACATGAAGGTCGCCATTCTGTCGGATGTGCACGACAACATCTGGAAGCTCGCACAGGTCCTGGACGAGGTGCGGCGTGCTGGGGCGGGGGCGCTGATCTACTGCGGGGATCTGTGCGCGCCCTTTACACTCAAGCAGATCGGCGACGAGTTCGAGGGGCCGGTGCACGTCGTGCAGGGCAACAACGACGGCGACATGCTCCTCCTGGCGCGGATCGCGGCGGGCCTGGACAATGTCACGCTGTATGGTCCCTTTGCCGTGCTTGATCTGGCGGGGCGTGCGGTCGCCGTCAACCACTACCCGCAGATCGCGCGCGATCAGGCGCGGTCAGGCCAGTATGACCTGGTGTGCTATGGGCACGATCACACACCTCACATCGAGCGGGTTGGGGACACGCTGCTGGTCAATCCGGGAGAAGTGATGGGCCGGTTTGGCAAGAGCACGTATGCACTCTATGACACGCTCGACGGGAACGCGACGCTGCAGGAGGTCTAGCGGGGCGCGATCCTAGGAGGGCGGCTGGGTGACCTGGAGGCGGAGGAGCAGGTCGCGGTCCGGGTATTCCCCGGCGCGCCACTTGAGCAGGTCCTCGCTTGCCACCTGCACCGTGAGGCGATGGACCTGGGCGTCGCGCGGCCCATCGTAGACCTGGATCCGCACCCGGTCATAGAGCGCGCAGCCCCCTTCCCAGGCCTCGAGTGCGGCGTCGAGCGAGGCGATGATCCCGGGGAGGGCATCCGTCAGGTCGCGCACGGGCCACTCGGTCGAGATCCAGGTCATGAGCAGGGCGTGGTCGTCCGAGAGGTTGACGGCGCCGACCAGGCTGCGCGCGTTCATCGCCTGTCCCAGTTCGCGCTGGCAGATCAGCAGCTCTTCGCTGACGCCGGGCAGCGTGGGCACCGGCGTAGGCGACGGCAAGACGATCGATGTGGCGCGGGCAAGCGCCGTCAGCGTGACCGGGATCGACGAGGTCGACGAACGGCTCGCGCCGTTCAGCGCGGCGCCGACGACGACGAGCACGATCAGGGCGACCAGGCCCAAGAGGCCGACGATCAGGCGGCTAGCCCTAGTCCGCATCGCTACGCTCCTGCCTGGATGCGCGGATCGCCCAGATCGCGGCAAGCGCAATCACGACGACCACGATGCCGACAAAGACGAGCACGGTCACCGTGCCGATGCGCACCTGGTCTGGCGAGAGGTTGGGCGTTGGCGTAGGCGACGGCGGGAACTCGACGACCGCCGCCAGGGTGATCGTCGCAGTCGGCGTCGGGGGCGGACGGGTCGGCGTGTGTGTTGCGGTGGGCGTTGGCGTGGGCGACGCAGTCACGGTCGGCGATGGAGAGGGTGCCTCGACCGGGGTCGGCACGACCGTCGGCGCAGGCGTGGGCTGCACCGGCGTACGGATCGGCGCGCCCTTGATGGGCGATGCAAGCCCGCTCGCCGTGACGGCATAGTCCTCAAGGACGATCGATGGCCCTGCGTCCGTCGCAATGCGCGCGACGAGGACCAGCTCGGCGCGATCGCCAGGGGCGAGGGGACCGAGCGCCCGGAAGGTCAGCGTCTGCTCGGCGGATGGGCCGTCCATCGACCACTCCGTCTCGTCGGCTTCGGCGCGCTCGAACGAGACATCCGCCGGAAGGGTCACCTGGAGCGCCAGGTCCTCCAGCGCTGCCTCGCCCGCGACGATCACGGTAAAGGTCCAGGTGAGCGGTTGTCCCGGGACTGCGATCTCGGGCGCAACGTTCACTTGGAGCGAGAGAGGAGGAGTCTGCCACGCGATGACCAGGCACGCTGCGAGGAGGGTCGCCCAGAGGTAGGTTTTCGTCGTCTTGAGTTGGGACACGCCATGCCCTCATCGTGATCTAGACTGGGATGCAGCCCTCAGGGCAGCCAGTTGGATCATTATACTCGATCCCGTGCATTGGGTCAACGGGGCGTCCTTCACTTTTGGGGAAAATGGTGGGATAATGGGTAGAACGACCCCCAAGAGTGAGGAGGCAGGAGATGAAGGACCGAC
>JAFGIE010000003.1 GCA_016929775.1 Anaerolineae bacterium | reverse complement strand
CGGCTCGATGCACACAGATGCCCCCATGCTCACCGCTATGCCGGCGGCAGCAGGTCGAGCAGGTCCTGGTGCTCGTCCAGCGCCGAGACCACGCGCACGAAACCGCGCAGCGTGTCGCTCTGGGCACGCAGCCACTCGAGCTGCCCGCCGATCGGGTTCGCCGTCGAGGGACCGGTGGCATAGGAGCCGTAGAAGGCAAAGTAGGCCTGGTTGAGCTTGCGGATGTTGTAGCCGTTCTCGACAAAGAGCCGGCGCCGCTCCTCCATGTATGCTTCGGCCTCTGCCACCTGCCCTACCGCAAGCAGATCGTCCACCGTCAGGCGGGTCTCGCGCATCTCGCGGCTAAAGTCGAACTGGTCGGCGGGCAGCGTGTCGGGCCACACGATCTCGCCACCCGACATGGGCGGCGTCTCCGGCGGCATAGGCAGGGCGGGCAGCTGGTCGGCGAGCTCGGGGTAGGCGCTGAGGATCACGCGCCGCCCGATCTCGCGCCCGACGATGCTTGCCGTGGTCTCGTTGATGCTGGTCATCTCGGTGCTGCGGCTGTAGCTGACCCCGAGCGGATGGAAGGCCAAGTAGTGGTGCGTCCACTCGTGCGCGAACGTGTCGGCCAACCAGACCAGGGCGTCGGTCTCGAGGATCATCGCCGGGTACGCCGACAGCCCGCCGATCGGCGTGACCAAGGCGCGCTTGTCGGCAAAGGTCCCGTCCACCAGGCCCTCCAGGCGCTCGCGCTCGGCGATCGGCAAACCAGCCTTGAGGTGCACGTCGCCGGCGCGCGTGATCGCGGCGCGATCCGACGTGACGAGCAGCAAAGGCAGAGGCGTAAACCGGATCTTGACCGGGGGCCAAACGAACCCCGACCACCCAAAGCCCTCCGCCTGCAGCGCGCTCGACACTTCGGCCTCGAGGATCCCTTCGACCATGTCCTGGCGCGCTGCCATCCAGGCGCGCAACTCGGCGCGCTCCCGCTCGAGCGACTCTGCACGCGTTGCAGCTGTGGCGCCCGGTTCGTCCCCCGCGCTGTAGACCTCGACGATCTGGCCCTCCAACGCCCGGGCGCGGCGCAGGGCACCCATGTAGGATATCACCAGCGCGTGCCGCTGGTCCGCGCGCAGCGTGTCCTGCGGCGCCGCCAGCCCGTCGCCCACCTTGCGCAGCAGGGCGCCGACCTCCCATCGGACAAAGTTGAACGACAGCATCCCCGTACGATCGGCGAGCCGATGATGATAGGACTTGGCGGGAGGCGGATCGCCCGTCTGCAGGGTTGCCAGCAGCACGGCGAGGAGCGCGAGCACACGCAGGCCCCGCCAGAGCCGCTCCCCCAGCTTCCGCCAGTCCAACCGCCAGCGCGCACGCACGCGCCGCTCGAGTGCAGCGATCATGATTCGCCAACAGCCTCCGTCAAGTCATCGTCCTGCCGCTGCAGGACCCGCTTCGATCACGTCACCTCGCGCCGAGCGCCGCCTGGTCCTCGTGCAGCGCGCGCTCGTGGACCACATAGTGCTCGACGAGCGCGAACCCTTCGCTCACGCACGCACGGTAGCGCGCTCCGTCATCGCGCGGGACCAAGTGTCCCACGACATCCGCCTCGGGTCGACGCTTCGCCTCCTCGATCGCCGCAGCCACCAGGGCACGCAGCGCACGACCTGCGCTGCGAACGGTCGCCAACGACTCGATCCAGAACCCCTGGTACTGCAGCGTCCGGACATAGACCAGCTCGGCATAACCCAGCGTTCGCTCCTCTTTGCGAGCGACCAAGTAGACGTTGTCGTGGTGGCTGAGCAGGGCAGCCGCCCGCTCCGGCGGTCGTCCGCTCAACGCGGCGAGCGCGGGCGCATCGCTCACGTTGGCAACGCGCACCGCAGGAGCGCCAGGGAGGATGGGCCGAGGCACACGTCCGGAGACCTCGTAGAGCACGAGGTCCACTTCTGCCGTCGGGTGGAAGCCGCTCCTGGCAAAGGCACGCTCTGAGGCTCGATTGGCGACCGCGATCACGGCGCGCGCAGCGGTCGCTGCACAGTGCGCCGTGCCCTGCGCGACGGCGTATGCGACGAGGCGCGTCCCGATCCCCCTTCCCTGGTACGCCGGTCGCACGGCGAGCTCGTCGACCTCCCACCGGTCCGCACGGAGGCTCTGCGTGCGAAAACAGGACACGAATCCGACGACCAGGGCGTCCTCGACCGCCACGCCCACCCAACGCACGGGATCGGCGAGCAGGTTGACGATCGTCTGCGCCGCATAGGTGCAATCGCCAAACGTCTCACCGTCGACCTCGATCAGTCCCTGTGCATCGCGCAACGTGCCATTGAAAGCCCGGAACTCCACCTGGCCCCTCTCCATACGGACAGCGTTACCTCGCTCTCCCTTACCCCCAGGGCGGTTGCGCACACAGCAGACCTGCGCGGCGGCGCACGGCGTGCTGCCTCAAAGGGGGGCAGACGCACAGCCAGCGCATGCGACTAAAGTCTCTGACAGCCCCGCGAACGTGTGCTATTATACCTGCAGTTTGGATTGTGCTCAACACGAGAGGTTCTCGACGTTGGAAAGACAGTTGACCGGTGCTTCATCTAGCCTAGCGATCGCGCTGCTCTTGCTCGCTCTGCTCGCCTACAGCTCGATCGGGCTGACCATCCAGGTGGGCCCGAGCAGCCAAGAACCCTTGCCTTCTGCCGGCAGCTCAACAGATGCAGCTCCCGGCACGCCGCCCGACGCTCACGGGGACGCCCTGCGGACAGACGGCGCGCTCGCGACGGGCGCCGCGCCGTAGCACCCCTACGCCGCAACCGCGGACGCACCCCTTCCGCCATGACGCGCCCGCAAGCCCAGTGGCGGCGCCGGTTCCCCAGCCTGCCATTTGGCGAGCTCCGCCCCAATCGCTCTTGCCCATGTCCCTCAAACAGAGTATAATACGTCGCAATCGTCGCCCCCTGTGTGGGCGCTTGGGCGTGAGAGGGGGACCCTTGCCCGAGACCACGCGCGCCACCCGGGCCCGCCGCACGGGCACGGGGCTCTTGTTCCTCGTCGTGTTCGTGAGCGGCATGACGACGATGGCTGTCGAGATGGCTGCCTCACGCCTGCTGGGGCCCTACTTTGGCGACTCGATCCTGGTATGGGCCAACCTGATCGGCCTGATCCTGATCTACCTCACCGTCGGCGCGGCGTTAGGAGGTCGATGGGCCGACCGCAGCCCGCGCGTGGAGACGCTGTATGCGATCACGACGGTCGCTGCCACGCTGATCGGCCTGACCCCGCTGATCGCGGCGCCCATCCTGCGCGGCGCGCAGCGCGCTTTTGCGCGTACCGGGATCGAGCTCGCCTTCGCGGACGCCGTCCAGATCGGTGGGTCGCTCGTCGCCGTGCTCGTGCTGTTTGCGCCCTCGATCACGCTGCTGGGCTGTGTCTCTCCCTTTGCGATCCGGCTGGTGACCAAGCAGATCCGGTCCGCGGGGAGCAGCGCAGGCCGAGTCTATGCCCTCTCGACGGTAGGCAGCATCCTGGGGACCTTTCTCCCGGTTCTGCTCACGATTCCCGCGATCGGCACGGCGCGTACCTTTCTGTTGTTCTCGGCCCTGCTGTTCGCCGTCTCTCTCCTCGGGCTCGCCCTGCACCGCCGGACGCGGCACCTGCTGGTCGGCGCGGCGTTGCTGGTCTGCGTCGGCGCCCTGGCGATAGCCTTTCCACAGCGGGTGGTCAAGGCCGACGCGCGCATGATCGCAGAGCGCGAGTCGCGCTACAACTACATCCAGGTGCTCGAGGTCGCCGGAGTGCGCTACCTGATGCTGAACGAGGGGCAGGGCGTGCACTCGATCTATGACCCACGGTCGTTGGCGACGACGGGCACGTGGGACACGATGACGATCGCGCCCTTTTTCAATCCGCCGCCCTTTACCCCGCAGCAGGTGCGGCGCGTGTGCGTGATCGGCCTCGCCGGCGGCACCGTGGCGCGACAGGCTACCGCTGCCTATGGCCCGATCCCGATCGACGGCGTCGAGATCGACCCGGCGATCGTCGAGGTCGGACGGGCGTACTTTTCGATGGACATTCCCAACCTGCACGTGTACACCATGGATGGGCGCTACTACCTCGAACAGACCGAGCAGCGCTACGACCTGATCGTGGTCGACGCCTACCGCCTGCCCTACATCCCCTTCCAGCTCGCGACGAGCGAGTTCTTTGCGCTCGCCCGCGCACGCCTGACCCCCACAGGCGTGATCGCCGTCAACGTCGGGCGCACCGAGAGTGACTATCGCATGGTCGAGGCGATCGCCGCCACGCTGGGCGCGCACTTTGCCTCCGTGCACGCAGTCAACCTGCCCGACACCTTTAACACCGTGATCGTCGCGACGCCGCACGCGACCCAGCCCGCCAACCTGACCGCGAACTTGGCCTACGTCGACCATCCCTTCCTCCACGCCGCGATCGCCCGAACAGCAGCTAACCCGCATCCCTTGGTGGGAGATGGCTTGGTCTTTACCGACGATCGCGCGCCGGTCGAGCAGCTGACGAACGCGATCATCCTGCACTACCTGCTGGTAGGGGAGTGAGCGATGCACAACAAGACCGCGCTTGCCATGGCGTGCTGGGCCACCGTCGCCCTCGCCCTCTCGGCGTGTATCCCCAAGGAGACGGGGCTGCCCACGCTGACGCCGACCCCCTCGCGCGCCACGATCCCGACGCGCACGTCGACCCCGTCCCCGCCGGTGGTGCCGACCCCGACGGAGCCAGCGCCGACCCCGTCCTCAACGCCGATCGTGTACGTCGTCCGATCGGGCGACTCGCTCTCGGGGATCGCATTCCAGTTCGACATCCCGATCGAGGATCTGGCAAAGGCCAACCAGATCGAGGATCCCAACCTGATCCGGGAGGGGCAGCGGCTGGTCATACCGGGCCCGACGCCACTCCCTACGGCGACGGTTCTGCCGACCGAGACCCCCACGGTCGACATCCCACCCCAGATCGAGATCGTGGACGTGATCGGGCGTGGCGCGCCAAGTACCGAGACCGTGATCATTGCCAACCGCGGACGCCCGCTGTCGCTTTACCTGTGGACCCTGCGCGATGCGCAGGGAAACGCGTTTGTCTTTCCCAACATCTACCTGGCCCAGGGGACTGAGCTACGTGTCCACACTGGCGTGGGCGAAGACACCCCCCTGCACCTGTACTGGAACCGCGACGAGGCGGTGTGGGACGAAGCTGGAGACACAGCCATCCTGGCAGACGAACAGGCGGTATTGTACGCGTCCAAGTCCCTGGAGTAGAGCCGACGCGCTAGCCAGGCGCCAGTTCGTCGAGCGCCGGGGGGCGGACGGGGAGATGATCGACCTCGTTGAGCGTGAGCACGGTCGCCGCTTGCCCGTCGTGGTCAAAGCGGTTGATGCAGCCCGTGTCCTGCCGGATGCGCCAGAAGGCGCCGAGGCCAAGCCCAAGCAAACTGGCAACCGCCACCTTGTTGACCGCCTGGTGCCCGACAAGCACAACCACCTGGTTCTCGTGCCGCGCGAGCAGCTCGCCGAGGCCCAGGTCGAAGCGCTGCCGGACGTCCTCCAGGCATTCGCCGCCCGGGATGTGCACCTGATCGGGCAATGTGCGCCACAGGCGATAAAGCGTAGGCCATGCTGCCGCGACCTCGTCGTGCGAGCGACCGCTCCACTGCCCATAGTCGATGTCGAGCAGGCCTTGCCAGGGCACGACCAAGAGGCTGTGGCGCTCCGCGATCGGGCGCGCCGTATCCATCGCGCGCAGCAGAGGGCTGGCATACACGGCGTGGACGCCGAGCGACGCCAGCCGGTCGGCGACAGCTTCGGCTTGTGCGAGACCACTGTCGTTTAGACCGACGTCGATCCGCCCCCGAAAGTGCTCGCCCGACGGGGCGCCGGCGTTCCAGTTGGTCTGACCATGGCGGATGAGCAGGATGCGGAGCAAGATACCCTCCCGGGAGATGCGATTGCACGACGCACGCGCGTCGTGTGATCGAGATTGTACATGAGCCCGATGGCATTGTCAATCAAGGGCGAGCGGTCCGCCGACCCGTAGGGCGGGCGCTCGCACACAGGATCGAGACACCACACAAGGAGACAAGTTGGACGCCACAACAACACACCAAGAGAGCATCGTGATCGACGGTCACTGCGACACCCTGCTGCGGCTACTCGGCACTGAGAGACGCCGGGCCTTCGCCATGGGCCCCACTGACGACGACAGGGGCCACATCGACCTGCCGCGCCTCAAGGCAGGCGGCGTCACTGCCCAGAACTTTGCCTGCTTTGTGTCGCCCCGCGCCGCACCGGGCGGCGCCACGCACGAGACCCTGGCGCTCGTCGACCAGTTCCATCGTCTGCAGCAAGAGAACGCCGACGAGCTCTGCCTGGCGACGCGCGCCGCGGACATCGAGCGCGCGAAAGGGAAGGACATGATCGCCGGGATCCTGAGCATGGAGGGCGCCGAGGGGTTGGAGGGCGACCTAGCCGTGCTGCGCATGGTCTACCGCCTGGGCGTACGCTGGGTCGGGCTGACCTGGAGCCTGCGCAACCAGGCAGGCGATGGGGTAGCCGAGCTGCGCACCGGAGGTGGGCTGACCGAGTTTGGCGTGCGTCTCGTGGCAGAGATGAACCGGCTGGGCATGGTGGTCGACATCGCACACCTGGCGCCGGCGGGCGTGCGCGACGTATTCGAGATCTGCGAGGGGCCGGTCGTCGCCTCGCACGCCAATGCCCACGCCGTCTGCCCGGTCCCGCGAAACCTGACGGACGAGCAGCTGGAGGGCGTAGCGCGCAGCGGAGGGGTCGTCGGCGCCGTGTTCTGTCCCCCCTTCATCACCGACGGCGAGGATCCCCCCACGCTCGACATGCTCCTCGACCACATCGACCACATGGTCTCTGTGATGGGCGCCGACCACGTCGGCATCGGATCCGACTTTGACGGGTTCTTTGGCCCCGCCCCGGTGGGCCTGGAAGACGTGAGCGCGATGCCCAACATCACGGCGGGCTTGCTCGCGCGCGGATACGGAGTCGAGGACGTGCGCAAGATCCTGGGTGGAAACTGGCTGCGCGTCTTTCGCGAGGTGGTGGGGTAGGAGGCAGGATCGCCCGCGGCGTAGTTTCGTGCTATACTAGGGGCCAACACTGGACGGAGGAGCGGGTTAACGTGAACGTGTATGACGAACTGGTAGAACGCGGGTTCATCGCCCAGGTCACCGATCAGGATGCGGTGCGCGCTGCGCTGTCCGAGAGTCAGCTGACCTTCTATGTCGGGTTTGACAGCACGGCAACCAGCCTGCACGCCGGGAGCCTGGTGCCGATCATGGCCATGCTGCACCTGCAGCGCGCCGGGCACAGGCCGATCTTTCTGACTGGCGGGGGCACGACCATGGTCGGCGATCCCAGCGGCAAGACCGAGATGCGGCAGATGCTGTCCGAGGAGGCGATCCGGGCCAACGGGCGCGCGATCCACGCCCAGGTCGACCGCTACTTCCACTTTGGCGAGAGCGGCGCGCTGGCGCTGGACAACGCGGACTGGTTGATGCCCCTCCGCTACATCCCCTTCCTGCGCGACATCGGCGCACATTTCAGCGTCAACCGCATGCTCGCTGCAGAGGCCTACAAGCAGCGCATGGAAAAGGGACTGTCGTTCATCGAGTTCAACTACCAGATCCTCCAGGCGTACGACTACCTGGTGCTCTATCGCGAGTACGGCTGCACGATGCAGATGGGCGGAGACGACCAGTGGGGCAACATCCTCGCCGGCGTGGACCTGATCCGCCGCGTCGAGGGCGCTACCGTGCACGCCATGACGTTCCCCCTGCTGACCACCGCCGCGGGCGCCAAGATGGGCAAGTCTGCCACGGGCGCAGTATGGCTCGACGCCGATCTGGTCAGCCCCTACGAGTACTACCAGTACTGGGTCAACTGCGACGACCGGGACGTGGTCCCGTTCCTCAAGCTGTTCACCACCTTGCCCCTCGACGAGATCGCGCACCTCGGCAGGCTGGGCGGCGCAGAGATCCGCGAGGCCAAGCAGGTCCTGGCGTACGAGGCGACTGCGCTCACGCACGGGGAAGCGGCTGCGCAGGAGGCAACCGACGCCGCGCGTGCGGCGTTCGGCTCGGGCGGCGACCTGGACGGCATGCCGAGCACGACGGTCACCAGCGCGCAGCTGGCGGAGGGCCTCCCGCTGGCAGCTGTGCTCGCCGACGCGGGCCTGACCCGCTCTCGAGGTGAGGCACGCCGCGTGATCGAGCAGGGCGGCGCATACGTCAACGACGAACGCGTATCCGACGTGAACTATGTCTTGAGCGCGGACGACGTGACCGCAGACGGGATCTTGCTGCGCGCGGGCAAGAAACGATTCCACAGGCTGTTGGTCGAGTAGCGCCCGGGCAGGCCAACCCCATCGGCCCGAGGTCGTCCTGGTCCGTGGGGGCCAAGCGGCGCAGCCCATGGCGTCGATCGCGGGCCCGTGCCGGTCTCCCACTCCCGTGGTGAACCGCCCAGACATTCGAAGGTGAAATGGAGGCACGCGCAATGAGAAAACGTGTGACGATCGCCCTTCTGCTCGTGGTCGCGGCGCTCGCGGGGTGTCGCACCGGCCCACGAGCGCTGCCCATCACCCCGCCGCCATCCCCAGGGGAAGGGGACGTCCAGTGGTGGAACGAGCGCATCTTCTACGAGGTTTTTGTGCGCAGTTTCCAGGACAGCGATGGGGACGGGATCGGCGACCTAGCGGGCCTGATCGAGCGGCTCGACTACTTGAACGACGGCGACCCCAAGACAAGCGACGACCTGGGCGTCACGGGGTTGTGGCTCATGCCCGTAACCGAGTCGCCCAGCTACCACGGGTACGACGTGACCGACTATTATGCGGTCGAGACGGACTATGGGGATGCCGCCACCTTCCGGCAGCTGGTCGACGAGGCGCACGAACGCGGGATTGTCGTGATCGTCGACCTGGTGATCAACCACACCTCGAACCAGCACCCCTGGTTCCGCGACGCGGCGACGGGACCAGACGCCGGCTATCGTGACTGGTACGTGTGGTCCGACGAGAAGCAGAGCTACTTCGGTCCCTGGGGCCAAGCGGTGTGGTACCCGCGGGGCGACGCCTACTACTATGCCATCTTTTGGGACGGCATGCCGGACCTCAACTACCGCACGCCGGCGGTGACGGACGAGATCTATGAGGTCACGCGCTTCTGGCTGCAGGACATGGGCGTTGACGGGTTCCGCATGGATGCCGTCCGCCACCTGATCGAGGACGGCGCGCAGCAAGAGAACACGCCTGAGACGCACGACTGGCTGGAGGCGTGGCACGACCACTACAAGGGCATCAGGCCGCACGCACTGTCAGTGGGCGAAGTCTGGACCCGCAGCGAGGATGTGGTGCCCTATGTGGGCGACGAGCTGGACATCTGCTTCGAGTTCGACTTGGCGAGCGCCATCCTCGACGGCGTCCGGGGAGGGACGACGAGCATGGTCACCTCGATCGCGCAAAAGGTGGAGCGGCTCTACCCGGACCAGCAGTACGCCACCTTCTTGACCAACCACGACCACGAGCGCGTGATGTCCCAGGTTCGCGGCGACGAGACCAAGGCCAAGACTGCGGCGGCGATCTATTTGACGCTGCCGGGCGTGCCTTTTCTCTACTATGGCGAAGAGATCGGCATGAGCGGCGAAAAGCCGGACGAGAACATCCGCCGCCCCATGCAGTGGTCGGGAGAGGAGCACGCCGGGTTCTCGACGGCGGTCCCTTGGCAGGGCGTGAACCCTGACTATCGAACGCGCAACGTGGCGGACCAGGCAGGCGACGACGGTTCGCTCCTCAACACCTACAGGCGCCTGATCCGGGCGCGCTCCGCGTATGGCGCGCTGCGCACCGGATCCCTGATCCCGGTCCTGTCGGGCAGCATCCACGTATTCGCCTACATTCGGCATGGCGCTTCAGAGGACGTCCTCGTCGTGCACAACCTGGGTGAAGAGCCCGTGTCGGAGTACCGGCTCAACGTGCGCGCCAGCGACCTGGCGCCAGGCCGATACCGGATGCGTGACCTGCTGTCCGGAGAACGGGCGCCCGAGCTGATGGTCGCCGAGGGGGGCACGTTCGCCGACTATGTGCCATGGCCCACCCTTGCACCCGGGCAGTCGCTGCTCCTGCTGATGGACCGATGAGTGAGAGAGGCAGATGGCGTCCAGCCAGAGAGGCGAACCGTTGAGGAAGGGCGGGCGCACGACGACACGCAAGCCCATGACGACGCACGAGCGCATGGCGCGCATGTACGCGCACCGCGAGGCTGACCGGATCCCGATCACCGACAGTCCCTGGAGCACGACGATCGCGCGCTGGCAGCAGGAAGGCATGCCGGTCCAGACCAGCTATGTCGATTACTTTGGGCTCGACCGCATCGTTGGCATCGGCGTCGATACCAGTCCGCGCTACCCCGAGCAGGTCATCGAAGAGACCGACGCCTACGTGGTCAACACCACGCGCTGGGGTGCAACGCAGCGCAACTGGAAGCACATTACCTCTACCCCCGAATGGCTCGATTTCAGGGTCAAGGGCCCCGACGAGTGGCGCGAGGCACGGGCGCGCATGACCGGTTCGGCGGACCGCATCCCGTGGGACTGGCTCAAGGCGAACTATCGCCGGTGGCGAGAGCAAGGGGCGTGGATCCAGGCTGGGTTCTGGTTCGGGCTCGACGTCACACACTCGCGCATGGTCGGCACGGAGCGCTTCCTGATCGCCATGCTCACCGACCCGGAGTGGTGCGTGGATATGTTCAACCACTTCCTGGACGTGAACATCGCCCTGTGGGAGCAGGTCTGGGATGCGGGCTATACGTTTGACGAGATCCGATGGCCCGACGACATGGGCTACAAGTACAACCAGTTCTTCTCGCTCGACATGTACCGCCAGCTGCTCAAGCCGGTGCACAAGCGCGCGATCGACTGGGCACACGCCAAAGGGATCTTGGCCTCGCTGCACTCGTGTGGAGATGTCCACCCCTTTGTCCCAGAGCTGATCGAGATCGGCCTCGATGGGCTCAACCCGCTCGAGGTCAAGGCGGGCATGGATCCGGTGCAACTCAAGCGCGACTATGGACAGGCGCTGCTCCTGCACGGCGGGATCAATGCCGTGTTGTGGGACGACGTGGAGGCGATCGAGGCAGAGATGCGCGCCGTGGTGCCGGCGCTCAAGGCATCGGGCGGCTACATCTTTTCGTCGGACCACTCGGTGCCCGATTCAGTCAGCCTCGCCAACTTTGGCCGGATCGTGGACTTGGCGAAAGAGCTGGGCGCATACGGATAGCGTCCGCCGCACGGCTGCGGCGCCGGGATCGAGGAGCACACCAGTGACCGTCACATCTCTGTATGGCTACCAGCCCCGACTCGCGCCCTTTGCGGGCAAACCGGTAGAAGAGCAGGTCGCGATCCTGCGCGGGTGGGGCAACACTGCCATATTCGGCGGCTACCAGGATGCCGCCTTTGTCGACGCCGCGCATCGCGCCGGCATGCCGGTCTATGCCGAGTATGGATGCTTCACCGGACGGCGCTGGTGGGACGAGGTACCGGAGAGCAGGCCCGTCACCGCGAGCGGGGCGATGCTGGAACCGGACGGCTGGTACTGCGGCGTAAACCCCTCTGTGCCGGCAGTGCGCGACGCGCTGCTGGCGGGCCTCGAGTCGCTGGTCGTCAAGCACGCGATCGACGGGGTATGGCTCGACTTTATCCGTTGGCCCTGCCACTGGGAGGTGCACGATCCCGTCCTGCCGCAGACGTCGTTCGACGCTCCGACCGTGGCGCGCTTTGCGCGCGATACCGGGATCGACATCCCCTATCGAGATCCGTCAACCGCAGCGCAGCACATCGCCCAAGAATGCGCGGCCCAGTGGGCGCGATGGCGATGCGACCAGATCACATCCTGGGTAGGGGCAGCGCGCGAGACCGTGGACCGGGTGCGACCTGGGCTCGTGCTGGGGCTGTTCGGCGTGCCGTGGCGCCTCTCCGACCGTGGAGGCGCGATCCTGGACGTGATCGGGCAGGACTATGGGGCGTTGGGCGCCCACATCGACGTCTTCTCCCCCATGGTCTACCACCGCATGTGCGGGTATCGACCAGCGTGGATCGGCGAGGTGACGGCAGAGGTGCACCGCGCGAGCGGCAAGCCGGTGTGGCCGATCATCCAGTCGGTGGACGAGCCCGATCCGCTTCCAGCGGACGAGTACGGCGTGGCCCTAGAGATCGCGCTGAACCACCCTGCCTCGGAGGGGGTCCTAGTCTTCACGCTGGAGGGTGCGCTAGCGCCGGACAAGCTGGCGGTCACGCGCAGCCGGTTCGCCGCACCCTAGAGGGGCAGCGGGAGCGAGGTCCCGCGCATCGGGCATGTGGCCTCATGCCTCCGGGACGTACATGATCCGCTCGCACCCGCTGCAGTAATACAGCTCGTCCGACTCGCGTGCCCCGTTCAGGTCGTGCATGGGCACCTCGACGTGGCACACCTGGCACACACCGTCCCTGACGAGGACCACGGCGACGCCGCTGCGTAGTCGGCGCAGGGCATCGTACTCGGCCATGTCGCGCTCGCTCACGTGCTGCACCAGCGACTTGCGCTTGGAGAGGAGGTCGGCGAGCTCGCGGCGCAGGGCATCGTACTCTTGGCTCAGCTCGGCGTTCTCCCTGCGCCATCCAGCCTCGATCACGGCGAACCGCTCTTGGGCGATCGCCGCCTGGGTCGTCAACCGTTCGACGACCATCATCTCCTCCAGCTGCGTCTCCTCCAGTGCAGCGCGGCGGCGCTTGAGGTACTCGCCTTCCAGTTGTAGATCGGACAGCTCTTTCGGGTTCTTGATCCGCCCGCTGTACAGCCGCTCGTCCGTCTCCTGGATCTTTCGCACTACCCCCGCCGTCTCCAGCTCCTGGGCGCGCAGCTGACCCCGGCGCGTGCTCAGCTCGTTTTCCGCAGCTTTGAGGGCCTTGCGCGCCTCCGCGAGGGCGGTGTCCTCGCCAAGCTGCTCCTCTACCTGGCGGTAGCGGCGCTCCCGGCGCGCGATCTGGCTGTCGATCCGCTGCAGTGCATAAAGTATGTGGGCACGTCTGGGCATCGCGCTCTCCTCACCTGGGGGCTCGTTGTGCGCCACCCCCGTGGCTCCTGCTCGCGGAGGAGCACGCGAGGTACGAACAAGAGCGCCAGAAGTCGCGTACGTGGGCATTATAGCACGCCCCCCAGCGACCGGCAAGTTGCACCCGCGCCCCGACGCGCCATCGCCTTCCCAGGCAGTGCCTACACGGGGGCTAGCGTGCCAGCAAAGATCTGCCAAGCCAATGCGGTCTTGGCCAACAGGCTGAGGATGATGTACACGCGCTCCCCAAAGAGATAGTCCTTCCAGCGACCGACCTTCTTGTACTGCAGGACCATGTTCACGGCAAAGATGTTAAAGAACACAAAGATCGTGGGAATGATCGCGTACACGAAGGCAGGCGGATCCCCGCCCTCGCCGGCGAGCGCTCCGTAAAAGTAGATAAAGATCACGATCCAGGGGATGATCCCGGCGATGCAGCCATAGATGTACGACGTCCAGTCCGTCTTGCGCGTGGTCTGGTTGTGCCGCTCCATCATGATCCCGAACAGGTTCATGGTGGCGTTGAGGCCAAAGATCAGGATCAGCGCGCCCAGGTCCCACAGCCCCACGAGCAGCGAGATCAGCACGATCATCCACGACGAGCTCAGGGCGTACTCGTAAAAGCGCGCCGGGTTCTGCCCAGTCTTGAGCTGCTTGACGTACCACTTGTTGCCAAAGGTGGAAAGGATGCCGTGCGCGATGGCAGAGAGGAGCAGGAACACAGCCACGGCGGGGCCAAAGCGCAGCTCGTAGAGCAACGTGGGGTCAGGCACGAGCGAAAAGGTCGATCTGTCGAAGGCGAGAAAGTTGGTGTAGACCGGGTAGGTGGTGTCGTTGCTCAGCACGATCATGAGGATACCCTGCGCCAGGTGCAGGAGCCCCATGACAGCGTTGAAGCGGCGGAGTCCTCGGAATGTCTTCTCTGATGTACGGGCGACCATTTGGTTTGCTCTCCTCTCTACGTGTAGGAGTGGGGCACCGCCAGCCCCATCTGCCATTGCGAGTCAAGACGGTTCTGAACGCTAACCGGAGGAGCGCGACACGGCGACGCACATCCTGGCGGACCGGCTAGTGTCCATCGGGCACGCCAACCCAGATCTGGCCCTCCTCGATCTTGGCTGGGAACACGGGCAGGGCCTTCTCGCGCGAGAGAGCGCCCAGCATACGGCCCACGGCGGGAGGCCAAGGCGTCCAAGCCTCGACGTCGCCTGTCTCCAGGCTGAAGGCGCTGTGGTGCCACGGGCACTCGATCGTCCCGTGCTCGACCTTGGCCCGCTTGAGCGGCAGGCGCATGTGAGGACACGCGCTGGCAACAGCGTAGACCCGACCATCGTGCCGCAGCACCAGGATCGAGTGATCGCCCACCTCCACGACACGGCGTTCTCCCTCAGGCAGGTTCTCTTCCCGCAACACACTCACCCACTGCATTTCTGCCTCCTCTGCACGCCCCAGTGCGCCAAAATCCATCCTGCTCTCGCAGCTACGATTGGCAAGTCAGCCCTTCGCGTCCCAGGGACGATGCCCCACACTGTGGTGCTATTATACCACACTTCACCGTCGAGCAAACGTGCCATTCGTGCAGTCTCGCCCTGGACGAACGTCCAGTCCCCTGCTCGGACGGTCAACCGGTCACGTGAGCCGGTGCGCGTTGCCCGCATCCAAGCCTCGCTCCATCCACACGGCTACTTCCGTATGCACGTGTGTCCCAGCTCTTCCGCCCGCATATAGATCACGGCTTGCGCGTCGACATAGACGCGCATCCACTCCACGCTCTCCTCGAGCAGGGTCGCCAGCGGAATGCCTGCCTCGATCAACACGTAATCCACGTCATAGCGGTCAAGCGGGCGGCGCCAGTCACCCGCCAGCTGGTACGCCAGGACGTACTCGTCCATGAAGGCGTCTAGATAGACGTCGGCGCGCCCATCGATGAACACGCGGTATCCGCGCCACAGCAGGTACCCGCCCCAATTGTACGAGTTGTACATGCGCTGGTCCCCCAGCCCCTGCGCGTCGATATACGCCAGCGCCTCGAGCGGGTACCTCCGCGCCTCGACATCGAGGTTGTCCGCCGCCACGATCGAGACCCAGCCGGCGCACGCGACCAGCGCGACGACGACCAAGATCCAGTTCAGAGCGACCATCCCCCTCACGGGCGGACGCACCGGGACCAGATCGGACAGATCCCACGACAGACGCCCGACCTCGATCTGGGCCAAGTAGCGGGTCAGGATCGGGACGGCGACCACGGCAAAGAGGGGCAGATGACGCGCGGAGAGCAGACCGGCAAAGCCCAAGCCATAGTAGAACAGCACATCGGTCAGGTCACGACGCCGCTTCGAGTAAGCCATCGCCACAGCGCCGCCGTAGAGCAGCGCGATCGCGGGCCAGAACGCCGGTTGGCGATAGTCAGGCGGGGCCCATTCCTGGATGTAGCGCTGCATAGCGCCGCTGCCCAGCGTCTCGAACGGGTACCGGAGTATCCTGTACCCGTTTGGGTTGAGCAGCGCAGCGCAGACGCAAGCCAGGAGCGAGAGGGCAAGGCACGCCATCTGGCGCGGCGCGAGCCGCGCGCCGCCCTGTCCCAGCAGGTGTGCAGCGCCCTCGCCGGCGATGAACAGCGCGATCAGGGCCAACCCCAAAAAGTAACCGCTGTGCAGGTTGACCCACAGCGCCGTCGACAGCGGCAGCAGCCACAGCGCGCGCCGGTCGCCGGCACGATAGCGGTACAGCAGGTGCATGAACCACGCTGCCATGAGGGCGTTCAGCATCTGGGGGCGTGCGCCCCACGTCACCGCAGAGGCGAGCGCGCCAAGGAGCACGGCAAAGACGGCGAGATGCGGGCGCGCGTCGCACTGCGCGTACACGAGGCCAAAGGTCAGGGTGATCGCGGCACAGGTCGCCAGCAGAAGCGCTGTCAGCCCACCCAGCCTATAGAGCCCGATCATCGCCACCTGGGTCAGCCACTCGTGCGTGATCCAGGTGTAATCTGTCGCAGTATACGAAAAGACGTCGTGCCGAGGGATGGAACGTGTCTCGACGATGTAGCGCCCTGTCGCCAGGTGCCACCAGAAGTCGGGATCTGCGATCTCGCGCGCCGACATGGCAAACAGGGCTAGGAGGAGCAGGATTCCCAGCACCTGCCGCGCGTCCAGTCGCCACCACGGTTTGCGCTGTGTGGACAAGACCGTACCTCCCTAGGACGCTCTCCAACGAGGCTACACGCCCTGTGCAGCCAGACAGGCCCCCGTGGCTGACCAAGAGACTGCGCTACCCACACGACCAGGGTCGTGATCAAGCCTGACCAGGCTTCCGGACCCACGCTTTGCCCGGGAGCTCAGATGCCGTTATAATGGTAGTAGTGCGGTCCGCCGACGAGTCGGACCCTCCAACGGCTGGGGGAGTCCTGCGTTGCCCGGTCGCCGCCCAATAGAGCTCGCAGCGCTTCCCTGGGGGACGGAGATCACGCCGCCTCGCGCCGCTGCGCAATCTGTCCATACGCCGAGGAGAGAGCATGCCCGAGCCTGGACCCAGCAGCCGACCCGTGACATGGCGCGTCGCGCTGGCGCTCGTCGTGGGCCTAGCCCTGGCAGCGCGCCTGCTACCGGGCGAGCGCACGATCGACGACGCCTACATCACCTTTCGCTATGCGCGCAACCTCTCCGCCGGGCTGGGCCTGGTCTACAACTCCGGCGAGCGCGTGCTCGGCACCACCACCCCGCTGTACGCACTGTTGATGGCGGGCGAGGGACTGCTCATCGATTCGACGGACTATCCGGCCCTGGCGTTGGTCACGAACGCGGTCGCCGATGCCGCGACGACGCTGCTCCTGGCTCTCCTCTGCCGGCGCGCCCTCGGCGCGCCGTGGCTGGGCATCGCCTGCAGCGCGCTGTGGGCGGTATCGCCCATGAGCGTGACCTTTGCGATCGGCGGCATGGAGACCTCGATCTATGTCCTGCTGCTCACCGCAACGCTCTATGTGTACGCCGCCGGACGGACGGCGTGGAGTGCGGCGCTGTGTGCCTTGGCGACGCTCACCCGCCCCGATGCGCTGATCCTCGCCGCGCCGCTCTTCCTGCACATGCTCTGGCACGAGCGTCGCATCCCCTGGCGCGCTGGCGCGGTGTACCTGCTGGCGATCGCGCCGTGGGCCCTGTTCGCGACGCTGACCTATGGCAGTCCCCTCCCCCACACGATCGCAGCCAAGACCGTCGCCTACCGCCTGGACCGCTTCAGCGCGCTGGTGCGCCTGATCCAGCACTATGCGACGCCCTTCTTCGAGGACGAGATCCTGGGGGTGCGCTGGATCGCCGTCGGGGCAGTGCTCTATCTTGCCCTCTCGTGGATCGGCGCGTACGCGATGGTCCGCCGCAAGCGCCGGATGCTGCCGTTGGCCCTCTATCCCTGGATCTATGCGATCGTGTTCAGCGTGCGCAACCCGCTCGTCTTTCGCTGGTACCTGGCGCCCATGCTGCCCATGTACGTGCTCAGCATCCTGTACGGCGCGCGGCAGATCGGCCTCGACCTGGTCGCAGCGGTACAGGGGCGCTGGCCCCGCGCCGCCCGCGTCGCATGGGTCACAGGCGCCGCGCTCTCGACCGTCGCCATGGCCTTCCTGGTCAACGGCTGGACCCTGCATCCCGACCACGGGCCCGATCGCCCGGCGCCAAAGATGGCGTGGTTCAAGCTGGAGCAGCTCTACCGGCAGGCAACGCTCGACCTGGTTGCGCGCCGCGAGGTGACGCCGGAAACGCGGATCGCCGCCGCCGACATCGGCGCCGTCGGGTACTACAGCGGCGCCCGGATCCTCGATACATTGGGCCTGGTCTCCCCGGGTTCGACCACCTACTATCCGCTGCCCGCGGAGGCCCACGCGATCACGTATGCCGTACCTGTCCAGCTCGTGTTGGACGAGGCGCCCGACTATGCGATCCTACTCGAGGTCTATGCACGGTACACGCTCGAGACCTCGCCGGCGTTCGCTGCCACGTACGCGCGCGACCGGGTGTGGCCGACCGACATCTTTGGCAGCGAGGGCATGATCGTCTACCGCCGCACGAGTCCCTAGGCCTGTGGCTTGCGCGCGTAGAGCGTGAACAGATCCCCAAAGTTGACGGGCACGAGCCAGTCCTGGATGCCCAGGGCGATGGCAGCGCCCTCAGCCGCGCGCCCGAGGGCAGCGCTCCACCCCGAGAGCCGAGAGAGAAGGTACCCCAGGTGGAGGTAGCGCCCCTGGACGTGCCACGATTCGACGCGCAAGCCTGCTTTCTCCACCATCGCCCCCAGGGTACGCGGCGAGAAAAAGTAGGTATGCATCTCGACCAACCAGGGCCAACGCTTGCCCATGAGTCGTGCAAACGCGCTGTCGATGTTGATCGTGTGCACGAGGGCCACGCCGCCCGGCTTGAGCACGCGCGCGACCTCGCGCAGATCGGCGAGGGGATCGAGCAGGTGCTCGATCACGTCCCACATGGTCACCGCATCATAGGCATCCGCGTCAAGCTCAGCGCTCTGCAGCCCCCCCTGGATCATGCGCAGCCCTTGGGCCCGTCCCATGTCGACCGCCCAGCGCGATGGCTCGAGGCCCCAGGCCTGCCAACCGCGCTCCTGAGCGACCTCGACAAAGACGCCCACGTGCGCGCCGACGTCGAGCAGGCGCCGGTCGGTCTGTCCAGGCACCAGCACCTCCAGGGGTCGGATGTTCCGCCGAAAGGTCGCGATCCGTCCTTCGCGCTCCTGGAGGTAGCGCTCGTCGACCACCTGCTCGTAGTCGTTCCAGATCGCCGAGGCCGGACGGCGCGGGTCTGTGTACACCAAGCCACACTGCCGACACTGCACGATGCGGTAGTGCTGACCGTAGCTGAGCGTGGTACAGCGAAAGTGCTCTGGGTCGGCGGGCCGCCCGTTCTCCTGCGCCATCGTGCTCGGGAAGCGAACGAACGCGTCGTCCGCTCCGCACAAACCACAGCTAACGTGCTCCATGGAGCCCCTTTCCCCTCTCGCGGCGATGCCCATGCTGTATGCCGAGAGAGAGCAGGCGCTCCTGTCCCTGGCGCAGTACGGTTAACATGGCCTCGATGGTCTAGTACGCGGATCCGCAGCGCCGCGCCCTACCGGGCTGACCGCCCGCGCGCCCCACCACGGTCCGCTCTCTCGCGCATCCTGCGCCGCAGCGCCGGCACTGCGGCTGCAAACAGCGCCAGGATCGCTGCCCCGGCGATGGCAGACCCCGCATAGAAGGCACGCGGGCGGTAGACAAAGCGTACCTCGTGCTCGCCCGCGTCGAGCGCCACCGCCCGGAAGGCATAGTTGGCGCGGAACACGACCGCCGGCTGGCGGTCGACGTATGCCTGCCAGCCGGGATAGTACGTGTCCGCGAGAACCAGGTAGCCTGGCTCTGGCAGAACGGCCCTTATTGTAGCCTGATTCGGCACAGAAGGCAAGAGCATCGCCGCCCCCCCGAGGCAGGGCGCCGTGCCCGCTGCGATGCCCGCCGGCGCTTCGCCCTCGAGGACGACCTCGCGCCGCGGATCGAACGCTGGATCGGTCAGCGTCGCCAGAGCCGCGTCTGCGCTCGCGACCCACCTCGCCTCACATACGACGTAGGCGCGCGGCAGCAGGGATGGGTTGCGGTAGACGTTCACGGCGGGGGCGCGGTAAGCCAGCTCGAGCGGCAGGTCGGGCGCCGGATCGAGGACGTACGCCACGTTCATCGCGCCCAACGTACGCCACCCCAGCTCCTGTGGCAGCGTCTCGATCGCGTCCAGCAGCGCGCGGTACCGTTCGGGGACGAGCGGTTCGTAGCTGTTGGCGCTGGGCAGCCCCTCGACCATGCCGAGGTCAGGCAGCAGCGACTCTCGGAACTCGCGCCAGTGCTCGAGGTCGTCCGGCAAAAAGTCCGCCAGATCGAGGTAGCGGTCCCACATCACCGCCTCGCGCGCCGCTGCGCTATAGTAGGTTCGCCCGCGCGGACCATCGGCCAAGAGGTAGGCGCCGATCTCGGTTGGCTGCCGGTAGAGCGCGAGGTCGACGGTGGGGTTCAGTCCGCGCCCGGCAAGCACCAGGTCGGCGCTGACCAGCAGGGCCACGGCAGCGTGCCACGCCCATACGCGGGCCCTGCGCCGAGGCCGGACGTCGCCCTCAGGGAGCCGTCCCTGCACGTGCTGTCCCCACAGCACCAGTAGCATCGTCGCCGCGAGCAGCAAGCCGAACCGGACCATCGGGCCAAAGAACGTCACCTGGACCTCGGGCAAGAACGCGCGTGCAACCGCCGCCGTCGCAGCGATGGCAAGCGCGCCTGCAGCCGCCAGACGACAGGCAAAGGTCAGCCGATTAGAAGGGCGCAGTGCATCGACGCCGATCCCACCGAGCAGAGCCACGACGGGCGTATAGATGCACAGCCATCGCGCGGGCGCCTGGAACGCGTCGAAGCCAGGGACATAGCGGAACAGGGCGGGATAGAGCGGCGTGTTCTTGCCCAAGGCAAGAAGCAGCGAGAGGACGGCGGCAACGGATAGCGACGGGAGGCTGCGCAAAGGCCCCAGATCGCCCCGTCGCCGGCGGCGCACCCAGGCGACCACGGCGTACAGTCCCAACACCGCGGGAAGCACGCCGACATAGCCCGCGTCCTCCCAGTACGTGGCGTATCCCCAGTAGTCGCCGTTCGCCGGACTCCCGAACAGATCGGGCATCCAGAGCGTGAGCAGGCGCCAGGGCCAGAGCGAGTACTGCAGGGCAAAGGACGCCCAGTCCCCGCGCGCCGCGCGATCGGCGACGCGGTTCAGTTCGAGGGTCGGCAGGAACTGCAGCGCAGCGAGCGCCACGCCCCAGGCGAGCGCGAGGACAAGCGAAACGGCGCGCACCACGGCGTCTGCCGCACGGGAACGTGCCATGCGCCACAGGTGCGCCCGCCACGCGACCGGCGCGGGCGCAGCGACGCTCCCCTGGGGCGCACTGGCGCGCCAGGCCCAGCCGATCCCAAAGAACAGCAGCGAGAGGAGCGAGTATGCCCACGTCTGCGCGTGCCCGGCGAGGAACTGCACGCCGATTGCCGCCGACAGCCGCACCAGGTCGCCGAGCCGGCGCTCGCGGACCAGACGCCGTCCCAACAGCCAGATCAGGGGCAACCAGGGCAGCGCACTGACCTCGGTCAGGAAGGAGCCGCGCGCGACCATGTAGCCGCTAAAGGCAAACGCCATTCCCGCGACCACGCTCCCCGTCCGCCGCAGACCGAGATCGCGCGCCAGGGCGTACATCGTCGCCGCCGCGAGCAGGGCGTGGATCACCAGCGAGAGACCCATCGCCCGCTCGACCGGCGCGAGCCAGAAGAGGAGGTTGAGCGGGTAGAACACCGCGCTCTGGTGATCGGCGATCAGAGGCCCGCCGCTGCCCGTGAGCGGGTTCCACAACGGGAGACGACCAGCGCGCAGCTCCTGGGCGGCAAAGGTGCGCCAGGGCCAGAACTGGAGCAGCGGCGTGCCCCAGTAGATGCCCTGATCCGCCGCCACGATCGGCCAATAGAGCGCCGTGGTCGATGCCAAGACCAGCAGGACCACCGGCGCTGCGCGTCGGAGCGCCGCTACCCCTCTGCTCACAGCTTCCCCCTCACGGCATAGACTGCGTACGCACCGTTGTCATACACCGCCGCCAGGTAGGGCGCCTGCGACGCATCGTAGCTGCCCAGGGCACGCTCGGCGGGACCGACGATCACGTAGGAGACGCGATAGCGCGCCAGTAGCTCCCGGCGCCAGGCGTCCGTCTCGGCTGCGTCGAAGAAACGGCGCACCTCGGCGCGCTTGCGTGCGGCGTGGATCGTCTCTGTCCCCAGGCCCAGCACGACCCGGACGCGCGCTCGCGCAGGCACATAGTTGCCGGTCTCGTAGGCGCACAGCACGACGTCGTGCGGCGTGCTGTGCGCGCGCAGCCAGTCGAGCGCCTGGTCCTCCTCACGCGTGTGGTAGATGGGCGGCGCGCGCTCCAGCACCTCGAGGCTGTTCCCGACCACGAGGAGCACGTTCGTGGGCGCCGTGAGGGCGACGACCCCCGCCAGCAGCAGGCGCCGCATGCCGCGCCGGGAGTAGCGAGGCCAACGACGGAGCCAGCGCACCAGGCGCGAGCGACCAAAGGGCAACGCCAGCACGTACACGGCGCCAAGCGCGGCGAACAAAGAGAGGGCGACCGGAGCGCCGATGATCAGGCGCCGCTGCCCGGTGAAGGGCAGACAGAGCAGCGCCGGCGCCAGGCCCACCCACACCGCCGGCAACCACAGATCGCGCCGCCGTTTGTGCAAGGCCCAGCCCCCGCCCAGCAGCGCCAGCGTCCCCTGGACCAGGTAACCCGCCACATAGTGCGGCGCCGGGAGCGAGGGCAGCAGGTTCTGGGCAGCCCAGATGCTGTACACGGGGTCAAAGGTAAAGTAGGCGAGGTCATACAGTAGCACCGCCGCGGCGGGAAGCGCAGACAGGACGAGCAACCCCAGATGCCGCCAGTCAGGGCGCCGTTGGCGGAGCGCAGCAATCAGCCAGCATATGCCCAGCACGGCATAGGGTCCGACGAGGTAGAACGCGCCGATCAGCGCCACGACCAGGTACGCGGCGCTCCCGGCGAGTACAGGCCCAAGGTCGTGGCGTTCCGCGCCCTCTCCGAGACGCGGCATGCCCCACAGCAGAGCTGCGGTCGCCAGCGCCAGGTGCGGCATCGAGTAGAGCGTCAAAAAGGGATACGCTTCAGGCGAGATCAGGTCGAGAGGCAGCCAACCCAGCCACTCGCTTCGCCCGAGCAGAGCCAGGAGCCAACCCAGCCCACCTGAAAAGGCGGCGAGGAGGTAACCGAGGCGGCGCACGGGGAGCGAGACATAGTGCGACAGCCAGTCATAGATCGCCGCCAGCAGGAGCGCACCCCCGACGATGCGCGCCAGGTGAAAGGTCAGCTCCAGCGAGAGCCCCAGGGCGGCGCCCCCCTTGCCGAGCAGCAGGTAGTAGAGGTAGATAATGGTCGCCGGGTGCGGCTCTGCGGTGTACGGGATCTGGAACAACCACGCGCCCTCCGCGCCCTGCCGCATCTTTGCCAGGTACGAGTTGACGTCCTCGACCCCGTACACCCCGCCCCCAAAGCGCGCCTCGGGCGTCGAGAGCGCGGCGCCGAGCGCGTACGGCAGGCTCGTCACGAGCAGCGCCGCCATGCCCCAGGCCAACGCCCAAGCCCACTCGGAGCGCGAGATGCACCCCCTGCCGCTCACGCTGCGCCCACCCCGCGCGCCCGGGACGAGCTCCGTGCGTGCAAGTCCCGCCCCGCCTCGACCACTGCCAACCCGGCAATACCACAGGCGGTCACGGCGGCGCCCCAGATCAGCGAGCGGGGACGATAGCGCCACAGCACGGTGTGCGCGCCCGGGTCGAGGTACACGCCGCGCACGATGCCGTCGACCATGTAGGGCACACGCGGTTGACCGTCGACGGTGACCTCCCATCCTGGGTACCAGACCTCGCTCAGGACCAGCAAAGCAGGCGCGTCCACCTCGACGCGCACGACAATCCGGTTTGGCGACCACTCGGTCACCGTCGCCGCTCCATAGCCCGGGGGGCCATCGAGCGGCAAACCACCCACCACCAGGGCGCCGCCTGCAGGGTCGTAGCCCGCGCCGAGTGCCTGCTGCGCCGCCTCCCAGCTGGCGACAGGCTGCACGCGCCACACCACAAACGCGCGCGGCAGCGTGCGGGCGTTCTCGTAGAGATAGACCTGACCGAACTGCGCGACGAGCGACAGCGCGGGCGCGTCGATCGGGTACGCAGCGGCGACATAGCGCCCGCCGAGCAGCCCGAGCAGAGCCGCATCGGGCGTTGCATCCCGCCATGCCGAGTCGACCGGCGCGCCGTCGGGGAAGGGTGGAAGGGTCACCCCGTATGACCCGAGCGGATAGCCTCCCGCCATGGACATGTAGCGCACCACCCACCTGAGCTGCGATGGATCGACGCCGTCCAACTGCTCGATCGCGTAACGCGCGCCCACGTGCTGCGGAATGCTATAGCTGGGCGAGTAGACCCGCTGCTTCCCGCCCTGCGCGGCGATGGTTGCCGCAACCTGCGCGCCTTCCGCGAATACCTCCTCTTCGGCGCGCAGGATGACCAGGCTGCGGTCGACCGCCCACAGGTCGAGGGTCAGCGAGGCGAGCACGAGCGCCTGTCCTGCGATGCGCCCAACCTCGCCGCGCGCGCTGAGCAGCAGCGCTCCCATGACGGCTCCGCCAGCAAGCGCAGTCCCCATCACGCCAGCAGGCAGCTCGTCCCCCAGAAGCAGGGCCAAGCCGGCGCCCAGCCCGGCAAAGAGCACGAGGCCCGCCAGGGAGAGGACAGTCACCCATCCGCCGACGCGCGCGCGCCACGGGCGTCGCGCCAGCGCGTCGGCGCCGAACGCCGCCAACAGGTTCGCCGCCAAGACGACCAAGAGCAGGGCGCGAGGCGGGACGCGCAGCCAGCTGAGCTGCGGCACGATGCGGAACAGCAGGGGATAGAGCGGCGCGTTTAGACCGAGCGCGAAGGACAGGGCCAAGAGGGCGACGAACGCCCAGAACCAGCGGTCCCGGCGCCTATCGCGCAGCAGAGCGAGCGGGCACAGGACGAGCACCGCGATCCCGAGGTAGGTCATCCACTCGTGGTCCCCACCACGGTCGGCGACCAGGTAGCCGACGAGATAGCGCCATGGCAGGGAAAGGCCTCCCGCATCCGACAAGGTCATGTCTGCGCGAGAGATGGCGCCCATGAGCTGCATTGTCGGCAGCATCTGTACCGCGACGATGGAGGCACAGGCGGCGGGCAGCGCCAGGACCCGCAGCCCACTGCCTAGGGCGGCGCGTATCCCAGCGCGCCGCCAGCAGAGGACTATCCCATACAGCGCATAGCTCGCGAGCAGAGCGGCGCCATAGGCGGCGACGCGCGGATCGGCGAGGTAAGCGAGCGCCAGGGCGGCGCCAGACCACGCGGCAAGGCGCGCGCTGCGGCGCGCGATCGCTGCGCGGAGGAGCCACACCGTGAGCGGCAGCCATGCGTAGCCCTGCAGCAGGCCCACGTGGCCCGCGCCGAGGTGGGCGATCAGCTTGGGCGAGAGCATATAGCCCACGGCGCCCGCAAAGGCGGCGAGCGGCGCACAGCGGTAGCTCCACCGGGCCAACCCGTAGAACGCCGCCCCGGCAGCAAAGAGATGGAGCCCGATCGTGAGCTGAAAGGTCGGCGTCACGGCAAACAGCGCAAAGAGCCAGTTGGGCGGGTAGGCCATGGCGGAGAGGGGGTTGCCCAAGTAGGGTGCGCCGCCCATGATCAGCGGTCGCCAGAGCGGGATCTGCCCATGATTGCGCAGTGACTGCGCCAAGAACCACATGTTGGGCCAGTGCGTGACCGTCAGGTCCGAGTAGGTCGCACGCGGAGCATACCACATGGCGTCGGGGCTGCGCAGCGCCGGGGCCATAAAGAGCAGCACGAGCAGGCATAGCCCGGTTAGGCAGATCAGATCCTGCAGGCACACGCGTCGACCGCCCATTGCGTCCCTAGTCCCGCGGGACGGCGTAGAGCGTGACCGTCCCCTCGCGGTGTGCGACGGACCAGCGATCGTCTGGCTGCCAGCTCCCGGCGACCAGGGCGCGCTCGCGCGGCCCATAGAACACATAGTCGGGCAGGTAGGGCAGCACGGTCACGTCTCCTGTGGAGAGAAAGGCGTCTAGTTCAGCCTCCCTGAGTTCGGCCTGTGTGGTCTCGAACGGATGACCGTAGAACACGCGCTGTCCAGCCCAGGCAGGGATGTAGAGCCCTGTCTCCGGGGCGGCAGCGACCAGGGCGTCGCGATCGACGTGTTCGGCCATCCAGGTCATCGCCGCGTATTCATCGCGCGCGATGTACAGCGCGCTGTGATGCCCGAGAACGCTCACGATCGCCATGCCAAGCAGGAGGACGTGCGTCAGGCCCGCCGCGACCCACGCCGGCGTCCGCCAGCGGCGCCATCGCTGTGGCAGCGCATCCCACCCCATCGCTGCCAGCGCGCCCAGGGGGACGACAAGCCCCATCACCAACCGCCGCTGCAGGCTGATCGGCAGATAGATCAAGACAACCGTGCTCAGCGCCCAGCTTAGGAGCAAGAGGTCACGCCCTTCCCGGCGGCGCGCCGCGCGCCAGACGCCCCACAGCGCGAGGGGCACCAGCAGGCCATACCCGGCGGCATAGTCCCACGGAGGCGGCGACGGAGTCTGGTTCTGCGCGGACCACCCCGCGAGAACCGGGTTCTGCGCGGTGACAAGATAGGCGTTCGCGGCAAAGGGCAATGCGACGATGCCGACCACGGCTCCAGCGGCGACCTGGACCCACGGCAGGCGACGCACCTGTATCCAGCGAGCGAGCGCATAGACCAACAGCACCACGCCCACGGTGACCAGGCAGAACGGCTGCACGATCGCCAGCACGCCGCTGGTCAGCGCGATGCCGGTCAGGCGCGCCACTCGCACGCGCCGGGCGTCCCACGGGGTCACGCTCCAGGTGAGGATCAGGACCATCGACGCGATCGCGAGCGGAAAGTGCGCGTTTGCCAAGAGGCTGTAGAACACATAGCCCTCCGGGACCCACAGGTCGACGGTCATACCTCCCGCGAGCGCAGCGATCCACCCCACGCCGCTGCCCAGGGCGACGAGCAGAAACGCGAAGCGGCGCTGCGCCACGTCCGTATAGATCCACGAAAGGGCATAGTAGAGGGCAAACAGCAGCCCATAGCCGTTCACCGTCCGCGCCAGGTTCAGGATCAAGATCGGCGAGATCCCGACCCAGCGTGCCACGTGGCCAAGGAAGAGGTGGTACGTGAACAGGAACGCGCCAGCGTGCGGCTCGGGCGTGTAGGTCAGCCGCCAGGTCCACTCGCCGCGGAAGCCTTGGTTGGTCTTTGTCAGATAGCTGTGCCCATCAGCCGGGTTGGCGACAAAGCCGGTGAAGCACAGATCGTCGGGGGCAGCCAGGTACCCGATCAGGTAGGGCAGCGCGGCTAGGGCGACGAGCGCCGCGGCCCAGATCGCGACCCAGCGCCACTCTGTTCCGCTGGTCATGGATGCCTGTCCCTGCGCTGATCATCGAATCACATGATCATTCTACCATAGGTCGAGCATTTGCCCAAGTGGGTGGCGGG
>JAFGIE010000273.1 GCA_016929775.1 Anaerolineae bacterium | reverse complement strand
GCGCCGGCGTCGACAAGTTCCACGGCACTGCGCTCGAGGCGCTCCTCACGCAGCGCGGGGTCCGGTCACTGATCCTGGTCGGCACCTCGGCGCACGGAGCGGTGCTCCATACCGCCGCGGCGGCGGCGCTGCGCGGGTACGAGGTCATCGTCCCGATCGATGGCCTCTCCGCATCCGACGCTTATGCCGAGCAGTACACGTGCTGGCACCTCGCCAACAGCCCCGGTACGCGGCGCCGTGCCACGCTGACCCGGACGCACTGGATCGCCTTCTAGGCGCGCCGGACCACGCTGTACCCGACGCACTGGATCGCCTTCGGGGCGCGGGAGCAGACGGTCATCAGGAGGATGGGAATGAAGATCCGCGAACAGATCGCCTGCGAGACCTTTCCGTGCACCGGGGTAGTGCACCAAGCGTACAGCATCCCCGACGTCGACATCGACCCCGATCGGGTGCGGATCGTCATGATCTCCGAATGCGCCCCTGCCGAACCATCGGACGGCTACTATGGCGGCGACGATGCCCTCTTTGCCCGCACCACCGTCCAAGCCTTCCAGGATACCGGGGCCCACGTCTCGTCTATGCAGGACATCCTCGACCTGGGCATCTACCTCACCACCGCGATCAAGTGCGGCAAGGTCGGCTACACGATCAAAGCGGGCCCGATCGCGACCTGCGCCCGGCTGCTCGAGCGCGAGATCGCGCCCTTTACCCGCGTTGTGGCGTGGCTGCTCATGGGCGACGTCGCCATCAAGGCGGTCAACGACATCGCCAGACGCGCGGGGCAAGGTCGTGTCATCCCCGCCGGTTCGACCTACAAGATCCGGGGCCCGGCGTACGTCTTCCGCGGCGCACGCGCCTTCCCTTCCTATCTGCAAGCTGGGCCCAGCTTTTTCATCGAAAAGAGCAAGCGGACCATGATCGCCGAGGACATCGCCGCCGCACTGCGCCTGATCGGGTAGGTGCAGCCAGGGAGGACACGCCGCGCCCTACCCCATGAGCCCGACTTGCACGTTTCGGAAGCGGGCTGGGGCAGTCCCATGCCCGGTGTGCGCCACTTGGCCTGGCTGTCCCTTGCCGCAGTTGGGCGTGCCCCACACGTGCCAGTGCTCGGCATTGCACACCGCATCACATCCACCCCAGAACTGAGGCGTGATCCCGGTGTAGGTCGCGTTCTTGTACATCTGCCCCAGCTTGCCGCGCTTGACCTCGTACGCCAGCTCCGTGCCGAACTGGAAGTTCAGCCGCTTGTCGTCGATGCTCCAGCTCTTGTTCGTGATCATATAGATCCCGTCGTCCGTGTCCGCGATCAGGTCGTCCAGCGTCCACGTGCCGGGCTGCAAGCTGATGTTCGTCATGCGGATCAGCGGGATCCGGTTCCAGCCATCGGCGCGCATTGCCCCGTTGCTCCGTTCCGGCGCATCCGGGATCAGCCGTCGCAGCTGCGTCGCCGTCTCGCGCGAACTCAGGTACCCGACAAAGAGCCCGTTGCGGACAATGTCCGTGCGCTGCCCAGGGACGCCCTCGTCGTCGTAGCCGAACGTGCCCAGACCGAGGGGCGTGACCGAGTCCGCAGTGATGTTCACGACGTCCGAACCGTAGCGCAGCGTGCGGTACTTGTCTGGCGTCAGAAAGCTGGTGCCCGCGTACGCCGCCTCAGTGCCGAACACCCGGTCGAGCTCGATCGGGTGCCCGCACGACTCGTGCACCTGGAGCGCTAGCTGCGGGCCATCCAAGATCAGCGTGGTCACCCCGCTCGGGCACTGTGGGGCGCTCAACAGCGCTACCGCCTCCTCCCCCATGCGGCGCGCATTGCCCACCAGGTCCCACTGCTCCACAAACTCATAGCCCGCCGTGCCCTGGTGCCGCCCAAACGAGTTCGGGTACGAGCGCTTTTGCATCTCGCCTGCCGCGACCGCTACCGCGACCAGGCCCAACCCGCTCTCCACCAACTCCTGCTCGATGTAGCTGCCCTCGCTGCTGGCAAACGTCTTGTGCTCCCGCTGGAACGAGAGCGATGCGGTTGCCACAGCCACGCCTCGCACGGCGCGCGCTTCCTTGTCTGCGCTGAGCAGCATGGAGACCTTGTCGTTCAGCGGCACGGCGAACGGGTCCACCTGGACCGGCGTCTTGTAGCTGTCCACGTGCACCTCAGGGGGGCCAATGTCGACATCCCTCGTCTTGGCGAGCGCACTCGCCCGCGCGATCTGCACCGCCAGCGCAGTGATGCGGTCCACCTCTGCTACCGTGAGCGCGTGGCTGCTGGCAAAGCCCCACGCACCATCGGCGATCACGCGCACGCCAAAGCCGTGCGTCTCATCGAGCGCCAACTGCTGCACCACGCCGTTCTTGACCGTGATCTGTTCCGTCTCCCGACGCACGATCCGTACGTCGGCATAGGTCGCTCCCTGCACCTCAGCCAGGTTCAGCGCACGCTCTGTCAATGCTCGCATGCTCATCTCCCTCTATGGACACTCGGCGTGCTCACCATACGCCGCAGCCTAGAACTCGGTCGTGCCGGTAAAGCTGAACGCGTCGATCTTGAGCGCGGGCACGCAGGTCGCCATCCCGCCCCACCCGGCGGCGATCACCTTCAGCTCTGCGCTCCGCATGGAGGCGCTGCCCAGGGCATCCAGGATGCTCTGCGTGAACCGCATGTTCTTGAG
>JAFGIE010000041.1 GCA_016929775.1 Anaerolineae bacterium | reverse complement strand
TACCCGGGAAAGCGGGAAAAACGAGGTATAGGGCTGGGGGGGGCGTTGCTAGCCCGAAAGCGGGCGTGTGCCGTAGGTGAAGCGCAGGGCGGCGATGATGTCCTGGGCGACCGCCTTGCGCCTCTCGACCTCGGTCGGGTAGGAGGCGTGTGTGTGGGCATAGGAGAGAAAGACGCGCCTGCCGCGGAACCAGAGGTCCTGCTTGCGGAGGTCAGATGTGGAGACGTCGGGCACGGGCTGGGGCTCGCCCGCGCGCGCGGCGATATAGTTGATCGCCTGGGCTGCTGTGTGGCCCATCAGCAGGTAGGTGCGTGTGCGCGGAAAGAGGGCGAGTTCCTTCTCCAGGAGGTAGGAGCAGTTCTTGATCGTGTTGGCCTGGATGGTGTAGGCGGTCTTGGCGCACTTGATCGCGGTGGTCATGTAGACGCCGAGTTCGAGGATGTCGGCGAGCGAGTTCACCGGCGCGCCGGCGTCGCGGAAGGCTTGGATCGTGTTCATGAGATAGAGGGGCCTTCCCTTGGCATAGAATCCGTCGCTTGTGTTTTCGGGCGCCGATTCGGCGATCATGACGAGGAGGATGCGCGCCGGATCGACCTCGATCGAGGGGATGTTGTAGCGGTCGAGATCGACATCCGCGCACATGAACCACGTACAGCGGATCTCTCTGTCTACTCGCATGTCTTGTCTCCTCATCGCACCGACGCACGCTGTGGCGAGCAGGGGGCGCCTACCAGCGTTCGTATAGCGTAGCCATCTCGGCGAGGCGCGCAGCCAGGTGTTCAGACAGCATGTCCTCGGTAAAGCGCCAGGTCCAGTTGGCGCCGATCGTGCCCGGCAGGTTCATGCGCGCGTGGCTGCCCAGGCCAAGCACGTCCTGCAGGGGCACGATCGCCATGTCGGCGACCGAGGCCATAGCGGCGCGGATCAGGGCCCAGTGCAGGTCGTGCGCGTTGCAGCCCAGGTAGGCGAGGGCTGCGGCGCGCTCCTCGGGGTCGGCGTGGGTGAACCAACCGACGGCAGTGTCGTTGTCGTGCGTGCCCGTGTAGACGACAAAGTGCCGCGTATAGTTGTGCGGCAGGAAGGGGTTGCGCTCATACTCGCCAAAGGAGGCGCGCAGTGCGTCCTCGTCGAACGCGAACTGGAGGATCTTCATGCCGGGCAGGTTGAAGCGCTCGCGCAGGGCGATCACTTCGGGCGTGATCACGCCCAGGTCTTCCGCCAGGATCGGCACGCTGCCCAGCGCCGCTTCGAGGGCCTCAAAGAGCGCCTCTCCCGGGCCGGGCACCCAGCGACCGCGGACGGCAGTGGGCTCGGAAGCCGGGATCTCCCAGTAGGCGATAAAACCGCGAAAGTGATCGATGCGCACGATGTCGACGGTGCGCAGCGCCGCGCGCGTGCGCTCGATCCACCAGGCATAGCCACGTTCCGCCATCACGTCCCAGCGGTAGAGGGGGTTGCCCCAGCGCTGCCCGGTGGCGCTGAAATAGTCGGGCGGCACGCCCGCGATGTGCGTCGGCTGCCCCTCCTCGTCCAGCGCAAAGAGGTCGCGGTGTGCCCACACGTCGGCGCTGTCGTGCGCGCAAAAGATGGGGACGTCGCCCACGATCCGGACCCCGTACTGGTGGGCGTGGTCCAGCAGCGCCCGCCACTGGGCCCACGCCAGGTACTGCAAGGCGCGGTGGGCGATGATCTCGATGCGCAACTTTTCGCGCCACCGGTCGAGGGCCTGCGGGTCGCGGAGGGCGATCCCACGCTCCCACGCGGGCCATGCGATGTCGGCGTGGTACCGCTTGGCGGCGATATAGAGCGCATAGTCGTCCAGCCAGCTGGCGTTATCGCGGCAGAACTGGTCGTACGCGGCGCGCGTCCGGCCCACAGCCTCTGCGTCGAAGCGGAGCGCGGCGCGGCGGAGGATGGGCGCCTTGTACGCGATCGTTGTGGCATAGTCGACCCGATCGCGGGACAGCCAGGGCAGGGTGTCGATGTCGGGCGGATCGAGCAGGCGCTGGTCGAACAGGAGGTCGAGGCTGATCAGCATCGGGTTGAGGGCAAAGGTCGAGAGGGCAGCGTAGGGTGAGTCGGCATAGCCGGTTGGCCCGAGGGGCAGCACCTGCCAGAGTGTTTGCCCGGCACGCGCCAGGAACTCGACCCAGCGATAGGCGGGAGGACCCAGGTCACCGATCCCGTACGGCCCAGGCAGCGAGGTGGGGTGCAAGAGTATGCCGCTCGAACGGGTCCACTCCATGGCTGTCTCCAGTCGGCGGAGAGGCGTGGTCGCTGTGTTGCCCTATACCTTTGATTGTAGGGGATTTCGCGGCGCGTGTCAATTGGGGTTTGACCTTTGTCCTGATCTGGGCTACACTCTGCCCGAGCAGCATCCCCCATATGCGCGAGGAGTGACAATGAGCGATAGAGCCCTCTCGATCTCGGTCATCATCCCCTGTTACAACGAGGAAAAGAACCTACAGCGCGGCGTGCTGGACGAGGTGTACCAGCATATGCGCACGCAGCCCTACCCGTGGGACGTGATCGTCGCCGACGACGGGTCGACGGACAACAGCCGCGCCCTGGTCGAGGCGTACATCGCCGGGGTGGAGGGATTCACGCTGGCGGCGCTGCCACACGGAGGCAAACCCTCCGCGCTGTGGGGCGGGATCCAGCACGCCACGGGCGACGCCGTGCTCTTTACCGACATGGACCAGTCGACGCCGATCGGCGAGCTGGACAAACTGCTGCCCTGGTACGCGCAAGGCTATGACGTGGTGATCGGCTCGCGGGGGGCGGCGCGCGAGGGATTCTCGCTGCTGCGCCGCGTGGGCAGCGTCGTGTTCCGGGCGATGCGCAGCGTGACGCTGCTGCGCGGGATCCGCGACACACAGTGCGGGTTCAAGCTCTTCCGGCGGGCGCCCGTGCTCGAGATCTTTCCCAAGCTGCAGTTCTTTGCGCAGCAAAAGCCGAGCGGGTGGAAGGTGACGGCATACGACGTGGAGCTGCTCTATCTCTTTGACCGGGCAGGGTACACGATCAAGGAGGTCGAGGTCGCCTGGATGAACCGTGACGAGAGCGACACCAAGGGGCAGGGCGGCGAGTTCACGCGCTATATGCGCGAGTCGCTCGACATGGCAAAAGAAGTGCTGCGCGTCAACGTCAACCGGATCAAGGGACTGTATGACTGAGGTGAGGGGATGACATTATGACACCGTATTGGGCGCAGTATGCGGACATCGTCCAGACCTTTGTCCACGCGCCGCGGCGCTACGAGGAGCGCTTGGCCCGGATCGGGGCTGAGCTGCGGTTCGCGCACCAGCTGTGTGCGGCGCACCCGGCACAGGCGCCCGCGTGGCGCGCGCGGATCGTCGAGGCGGGACATGTGGTGCAGGCGGGCCTGGCGGGGGCGTCGGTCGACGTCGACGCGCTGACGGCGCAGGCAGAGGCGCTGCTGGCGCCGGTGGGCGAGGTCGCCAAGCAGTACACGCTGCGCTGCGTGAGCCACGCGCACATCGACATGAACTGGATGTGGTCGTGGCCCGAGACGGTAGCGGTGACCAACGACACGTTCCAGACCATGTTGGCGCTGATGGACGAGTTCCCGGGGTTCCTCTACTCGCAGAGCCAGGCCTCGACCTATGCCCTGATCGAGCGCTACAACCCGCCGCTGTTTGAGGCGATCCGGCAGCGGGTGGCGGAGGGACGGTGGGAGGTCACGGCGAGCCAATGGGTCGAGGGCGACAAGAACATGGCGAGCGGGGAGAGCATCAGCCGCCACCTGCTCTACACGCGCGCCTACTTTTCCGAGAAGTTCGGGCTGTCGCCGGAGGACGTACAGGTCGATTTCGAGCCCGATACGTTCGGGCACCCGGCGACGCTGCCGACGATCCTGGCGCGGGGCGGGGTGCGGTACTACTATCACTGCCGGGGCAGCCACGGTCCACACCTCTATTGGTGGGTCGGACCGGATGGGTCGCGGGTGCTAGCGTTCAACGACGTGCAGTGGTACATGACGGTGGGTGGGCCGAACCAGTCGCTCACGCCGGCGATCGCCGACGCGCTGGTCGAGTACGCGCTGGCGACGGGCATGAAGCAGATGCCGGTGCTGTACGGGGTGGGCGATCACGGCGGCGGGCCGACGCGGGCGGACCTGCGGCAGATCGTAGCGATGGACGCGTGGCCCGTCTACCCGCGCGTGATGTTCTCGACCCTGCACGGCTTTTTCCGCGCCGCCGAGGCAGAGGCGACGATCGTGCCCGAGGTGCGCGGCGAGCGCAACTTTGTGTTTGCGGGCTGCTATACCTCGCAGGCGCGGCAAAAGGAGGCCAACCGCCACGGCGAGAACCTGCTGTATGCCGCCGAGGCGGCGGCGACGCTGGGCAGCCGCGTGGCAGGGGGGGCGTACCCGCAGGCGCACCTTGCCGAGGCGTGGCGCACGGTGCTCTTTTCCCAGTTTCACGACATCTTGCCCGGGTCGGGGACGCGCGACACGCGGCACTATACGCTGGGACAGGCCCAGGAGGCGCAGGCGGCGGCGATGATGGCGCGCACGAACGCGCTGCGCGCGATCGCGGCGCGCGTGGACACGGCGTCGCTGCGGCGTGGCTGGGCAGCGTATGGCGAGCGCGCGTACAAGGACGAGGTGGCGTCGCGGCGCGCCATGGGCGCGGGCGTAGGCAACGCGGCGGGGATGGGCGGTGAGTCGGCGTACAGCGCTGGCGAGACGAGCGACCGGGCGTTCCTGATCTACAACCCGCTGCCCTACCCGCGTGAGGAGGTGGTCCAAGTCAAGCTGTGGGACACGGCGCTTGACCCCACACAGCTTGCCGTGAGCGGCGGGGGGATGGACCCGCGCCCGGTGCAGGTCCTAGACGAGGGGACGTACTGGGGGCACACCTATGGCACGCTGGCGTTCCCGGTGCGCGCGCCGGCGCTGGGCTACTGCACGGTCTGCGTTTCGGACCGGCTTGCCGAGCTTGGCCTGACGCGCGACGAGGTCGTTGACCCGTGGGCGGGCATGGGCGGCTCAAACCGCCGGATCGAGCCCCAGCGGCGGACGCTGGAGAACGAGGCGCTGCGCGTGGTGCTCGACCCAGCGTCGGGCGGGGTAGTGAGCTTGCTCGACAAGCGGACGGGGCGCGAGTGGGCGCGGGACGGGGCGCGGATCGGCACGCTGCAGGTCTGCGTCGAGGCCAACGAGGGCATGACGGCGTGGCGGATCGGGCAGTTCCTGACGCGCGAGGACCTGTACGACGGGGGACGGTTGAGCGTGGTGCACGACGGGCCCTACGTGCAGACGCTGCGCTGGACGCGGCAGGTGCGCCACAGCACGCTCACGCTCGAGGTCACGCTGTGCGCAGGGATGCCGCGCCTCGACTACCGGCTGCGCGTGGACTGGCGCGAGATGGGAAGCCGGGAGGCGGGCACGCCGCACCTCAGGGTCCGCTTTCCGCTGGGGGTGGACGCGCCGCGCGCGCGGTACGAGATCCCGTTCGGGTCGATCGCGCGCGACCTGTTCGAGGGGCAAGAGGTGGTTGCGCAGCGGTGGGTGGATCTGTGCGAGGGGGAGGATGGCGCCGGGGTGACGCTGGCGAACACGTCCAAGTATGGGTTCAGCGTGGAGGGGACGACGCTGGCGATGACGCTGCTGCGCGCAAGCAGCGATCCCGATCCGCTGCCCGACCTGGGCGAGCACGAGATCTGCTACGCGCTGGCGCCGCACGGGGCAGGGTGGACGGTGGGGCGCGCGATGCAAGCCGGGGAGGCATTGAACCAGCCGCTGCTGGTCGCGAGCTGCGGCATCCACGAGGGGGATCTGCCGGGGGCGATGTCGACCTTGGCGATCGAGGCGCCGAACGTGCACCTGGCGGCGCTGAAGGAGAGCGAGGACGGGCGCGGGATCGCGCTGCGCCTGATCGAGGTGGAGGGGCGGGAGACGGAGGCGCGGGTGGCGCTGGCGCCCGCATTGGCGGGCGCGGGTGCGCGGGCAGTGGCGGTCGACATGCTGGAGCGCCCGGTGGGCGACGCGTCCGCATCGCTGGCGGGCGGCGCGCTGACGGTGCGCCTGCCGGCGTACGGGATCGTGACGGTGCGGGTGGAATCGGGACCATTGTCTGGCTGAGCCAAGGAGGGCACGATGTGGAAAGAGCTAAAGGCGTTCATCCTGCGCGGTAACGTGATCGACCTGGCAGTCGGCGTGATCATGGGTGGGGTGTTCAACACGGTGATCAAGTCGCTGGTCAGCGACGTGATCATGCCGCCGATCGGCCTGCTGCTGGGGCGGGTCAACTTTGCCGACCTGTTCTTGATGTTGAAAAAGGGCGATCCGGTGGGGCCCTATGCCACGCTCGCCGACGCGCAGGCGGCAGGGGCGGTGGTGATCAGCTATGGCGTGTTCGTGAACAACGTGGTGACGCTGATCCTGACCGGGATCGCCGTGTTCTTTGTGGTCAAGGCGATCAACCGGCTGAACCGGGAAAAGCCAGCGCCGCCCGCCGAGCCGACGACCAAGTTGTGCCCCTACTGCCTGTCGACGATCCCGATCAAGGCCACGCGCTGCCCGAACTGCACGTCGCAGTTGGAGGAGAAGTAGGGAGAGCGGGAGACCTGGCAGGTCTGGAAGAAGACCTGCCAGGTCTTGCGTTGGAGGGGGGTAGGGGGAGACCTGGCAGGTCTGGAAGAAGACCGGTCAGGTCTTGTGTTTGGAGGAGGTGAGTCAGACGCCGGTGTAGGTGAACGCAGCCCAGTAGTAGGGATGGGCAAAGGGCCGGCCGGCGGGGTGGGCGCGGGCGTAGCGCAGCGTGCGCAGCGCGTTCGCGTCGTTGCGTCCCGGACCGGCGAGGTGGCGCTCGTAGCGCGCCACGAGGCCCAGATCGGTCACCGTGGCGTCGCGCAGCCAGCGCTGGGCGTGGTTCAGGGCGACCGCTGGGGCCAACCCGTCTACGAGGTGGCAGCGGTAGAACCGCTCGAGCAGGAGCGTCGTCGAGATCTCGACGACGGGCCACAGCGTGCCGATCACGCCGGGCACACCCGCCTGGAGAAAGCCGGCGGGCAGCCCGATCGCTTCGTCGGGCACGTGGAACATGTCGGCGATCCCGGTCTGGCAGGCGGAGAGGACCGCAAGCCGCGCTGCGCCCAGGTCCAAGCCGCCATCGAGCAGGTCACGCAGGGTGAGCCGCTCTTTGCCGGCGAGGGAGAGCGCGGCGTCGAGCGGGGCATCGAGTTCAAAGGCACCGTGACACGAGAAGTGAAGGTGCGTGGCGCCCGGGAGGGCGGCGAGGACGCCGGCGCGCGTTGCCGCTTTGCCCGCGAGGACGCGACGCCCCGCCCCCGGGAAGAGCTGGGCGATCGCTTCGACCTCGGTACGGGCAAAGGGCAGGGGTTGGGGGCTGGGGAGGGGGTTGGCCACGCCCAGCAGGACCGGGGAGCGCGCGGGCAGAGGGCGCATAGGACAGGGTCGCGTGCTCCAGGGCGGGGGCGTGGAGGGGAAGCAGCGCCAGCCTGCCGCCTGGGACGAGCACCGCCCCGTCGTAGCCCCGCGCACGCAGGCGCGCCACAAGTGGGCCGACGAGGCGCTCCTCGAGGAGGGGCAGCGCGCGATCGATCGCCGCGTCCAGGATCTGGCGGTCGCCGCCGATCTGCCCGAGCAGCAAGCCGCCGGTGACGGCGATCCCGGCGCTGCGCTGCCAGAGCAGGCCCTCCAGGTCCGCCTCGCGGAAGGCGTCGAGCCACAGAGCGCAGTCGGGCGGCAGCGCCTCCGCCTGGGGCGGCACGATCAGGGCGAGGCTGCCCGGGGCAGCTGTGATCAGGTAGACCAGCGGCAGGTCGGGACCGGCGGCGATCTCGTCGAGGGAGAGGGGCGGCGCCATGAACGCAGAGTTGCGTTCGCGGATCTGCGCCACGATCTGGGACAGCTCCTGCCGCGCGGCGCGCAGCTCGGACGAGAGGGCGGCGGAGGGTTCTGCGCCGCGCGCCCGGGCCTGCAGCGCGCCCAGGCGATCGCGTGCGCGCACAAAGTCTGCGCGCAGTGCAAGGGCGAGCCCGGCGAGCGAAGCCGTGTCGCGCGCGAGGGCCTCCGCCAGGGTCTGGGCGCGCCCCGCCTCGAGCTGTGCCACCGCCTCGGCAAGGTATCCCTGCCGCGCCAACGCGTAGGCGCGGCTGTGGAACAGGCCGAAGGCCTGGCTCTGCTCGCGATGGCGGCTGGCGTCGGTCGCGGCGATGGTATAGAGCGTCTCGTGGGCGACGATGCCCTCCCGGTAGGCTGTGGCTGCGGCGTCCCACTCGTGCGCCGCGAGGCAGCGATCGCCCAGGGCGCGCGCGATGCGGCGCTGATCGGTGGGGAAGGTGTTGGGGGAGAGCAGATCGAGCGCCTGGCGCAAGTGCGCGCACGCCCGATCGTGGCGCGCCGCGCGGAGATGAGCCAGGCCCTCGTGCGCCCACGCGACCTGCCGGGGTTGGGTCTCGGGGTCGAGGTCGCGCAGGGCGGCGGCGTAGCACGCCTCAGCCTGCCGCGCTGCGTTTGCCGGCCCCAAGCCGGCGTCCGCCTGGGCGGCGTAGGCGTTGCCGAGGTTGACCCGGACGGTCGCGCACAGCCAAGGGGGCGCGCCGAGCGCCGTCCACGCGTCGAGCGCGCGCCGGTAGCAGGCGACCGCCCGCTCGAGATAGCCGGGATCCGTGACGGCGAGGTCGTCGTACGCCGTGCCCAGGTTGTTGCAGACCTTGGCGTACTCGTCAGGCGTCTCCTGGGGGGTGTAGATGCGCAGCGCCTCCTCAAAGAGCGCGACCGCACGGGCGAGATGCGCCTGCTCCTCTGGCCCCTGGAGCCGGGTGAGGGCCATGCCCAGGTTGTTGCACGTGCCGGCATAGTCGTACGCGCCGGTCTCGACGCTGCGGTAGCGCAACGCCTCCTTGAAGCAGGCGATAGCGCGCTGCAGGTTTTCTGCCTGGTCGTACGTCGGCAGGTCGAGGTAGATCAGCCCCAGCTCGTTCTGTGCGGTGGCATAGCGCTCGGGATCGGCCTCAAAGGTGTAGGTGGCGAGTGCGTGACCGAGGGCTGCGATCGCGGCGCGCAGCTGGTGCACCACGTTCCCGCCGGGGAGGTTGTGGTACGCAGTGCCGATGCCCAGGTACACGGCGGCGCGCAGCTCGGGATCCTGGGCGATGGTGGGCCATTCGAGCGCCTGCTCGTAGAGCGCGATCAGGTCGGGCAGCAGCGACGGGTCGTGTACCGCCGCCTCCTCCAGGCGCTGCAGCTCGTCGAGACGCGTCTCCTCCAGTGTGTCCAACGGGATCTCGGCCACCGGCGTCCCGTCGGCGTCCGTGGTGACCGGCATGTCGCGCGCAAAGGCGGCAAACGCGGCGTCGACGCCGATCGCACGGCAGCGCGCGAGGACCATCTGGAGCAGCGTGAACTGCCGCACGTATGCCGCTTGGCCCTCCTCTTGCGCGCGCGCGATCCACCATGCCAGCTGCGCGGCGGCGAGCGGGCTGAGCAGCTCGGGGTGGGCGTGCACGGCGTCGTGCTTGGCCTCCCACGTCGGTCCGCTGCCGAGGGCCAAGATCGCCTCGACGAGGGCCTCCCACTTGGCCTCCTCCTGCCGCCTCGAGGCGCCCTCGGCGAGCAGGACGAGCAGCGAGTTCCAGTCCCCAATCGCGATCGGCTGGCGCTGGTAGCGTCTGAGCCGCCCCGGGAAACGGACCGGGATCGTGTTGCGCATGGCGGCGACCTGCGCCGGGTCGGGGCGACCGGAGGTGGAAGGGGCGAACAGGATCAGGCGGCGTAGGGTGGGGTCGTGGACGATCAGCCCCGTGTCAACGAAATGCAAGGCGCCGCAGTGCGGGCAGGTAGGGAGGTTGATCTCGCCGTCCAGGAGGCGCGCGCGCAGGTCCGGCTCTTGGCCCAGGTCGATGAACTGCCAGAACTCGGCGTAAAAGTCCTGCCCGCAGTCCGGGCAGGTGACCTTGTTTCGCAGCGGCATGGGGCGCCTCTCAGAAGGGCCAAGTCGCCCAGCCCCTGCCCGGGGGCCAATCGAGCAGGACAAAGGGCAGCGAAAAGAGCGCCACGATGGCGAGATAGATCCCAAAGACCCACACCAGGTCCAGCCCACTGCACGGGCGCTCGCGACCGACGATGCGCTGGAACGGGAAGGCAATGGCGCGCGCCAGAGCAGAGGGGAGGGGGAACATGAAGGGCGTCTGGCTGCTGTAGGCTTGGTACGTGTCGCCGTGTTCGCGTTGCATGCGGATCTCTTCAGAGAGCGCAATGCAGAGGATGATCAGGGTCGAGATCACCCACGGCAGGCTGGCGCCCCGGTTGACGGGTTGGAGCACGGTGTCGCGGCGTATGGCGACGCGAAGCATGAGCCCATAGCTCCACAGGATCCAGCCCAGGTATTGGGGGTGGCGCGTGAAGCGGTAGATCCAAAAGTTCGCAGTGCTCTTACCGCGAAAGCGCGCATAGAACCAGGCGAGCACGCCAAAGACAAACACGAGCAGCCCCAGGCTGACAAAGAGGCCAGCCACAAACTGACGCGCATCCATGCCGGCGAGGGAGAGCGGATAGACGATGACCATGTAGGGCAGGTAGGCGATGTCACCTAGCTTGACCAGATCGCCCCAGAAGGGCGTCCACAGGGCCGTGAGGATCCCCAGCCCCGCAAGGAAGGACATGTGCATGATAAAGTAGGCATAAATGGGCAGGATAAGGCCGATGCTGCCAAGCGAGGCGAGCACGCGCTTGCCAGCGATCAGCCCGATCAGGGCTAGGATGACGAGTAGGGCCAGGCATGCGTAGCCGATCACGCGGATGTGGCGGGAGACCATGAAGCGGTCGATCCCGGCATAGATCTCGCGGTTTATCTCGGCGACATTCTCGCTGCCGGCGATGCGCGGCGTGATGGTACGCTCGATCAGGCGTTCAAGCTCGACGGTGAAGAAAGTAGTGCCAACGCCATAGACGATGTCGAGGGCCAAGAGGGTGAGGATGGCGGATATCCAGGCGTGACGCTTGTCCATTGCTTCCTCCTCTCCTGCGCTGCGGCGCAGAGCTGCTCCGCCCCTGTCCGGCTCTCACGGCGGCGTGGGGACCGGACCGGGGCGATCGCGAACGGTCGCGGCGAACGGCAAATGGCGCTAGGAGGGCGGGGCGACGTGGGCCAAGGGGTCGGCAAAGACGGTGTACGCCAGCCAGGTCGGGTCGCCGGGGTGGGCGTCGCGCATCTCGAGGCGGCTCTGGCGCACCGCTTCGCCGATCGGCATGCCGTGCGCCAGCATGCGCTGGTAGAGCGCCTTGGTAAAGTCGCACGCGATCCGGTCGTCGATCGACCAGTGGGCGCCGACAAAGGCCCCGGCGCCCGCCCACAGGAACTTGTCGGCCCAGCCGCCGATGTCGGTGAGCGACATGGCGCGCCGCCCCACGTTGCAGGCGTTGAGAAAGACGAGCGGATGGGCCAAGCCCAGGTTCTTGGTTGGGCCACTCAGGTTCTCGGGCGTGAGGCGCTTGTACGCTTCCAGCTCTAGCGCAGAGAGGTTGGGATCGTCCCCTTCGCGGTACCGCCCGTGCCCGGTAAAGTGCCAGCCGTCGTACGCGCCCGATCGCATGGCGCGGATCACGTCGGGCACGCGCGCGGGGATGCGGCTCACCTGCCGCCCGCCGCCAGCGAGGGAGAGCAGGTAGTCGCGCTCGACGGGCGCGTACGCCAGGCCCGAGTCCTCGGGCACGACGAGCGCCACGTTGTTGAGCGTGAGCGCGGGCTGTGGGTTCGTGTCCGCCTTCCAGCGCGTCACGGCAAAGGCCTCGCACAGGTAGGGGCCTGCTTCGTAGGGCGGGCCCTCGCTGAACAGCTTGCACATCTCCCACGGGATCCACGGCTCGCCGGAGACGATCTGCACGCTCTGGATCCGCCCTCGCAGGGACCAGAGCAGCACCCTCAGGTCGGGCGGAAAGAGGGTCTCAAAGAGGTGGTAGCCCTTGGATTCGAGGTGGTAGGCGGCTACCTCGCGATCGCCCGCCAAGTCGAGGGGCTCCTCCTCGATCTCTTGGAAAAAGTCCTGAAAGTAGGCCTCCGGATCGCGCGTAAAGGGCACGGGGCCAAAGACGCCCGAAGGCTGCGTGAGCGACGCGTCGAGCGAGAACAGCTCCATTGTGAACTCGGGATGTGGCCCGCGCAGGTGCTGGTGGATGTACAGCGCCAGGTCGGGCTGTTGGGCGCCGACCGCAGGGAGGGGACGGGCCTGCCGTTCGGGCGTCGGATCGACCGCCTCGTGCGCGGCGACGACTGTGGCCCCGATCGAGGTCTTGCCCAGGGGCTGCACGCCCTGGTAAGCGTAGACGTCGACCCTGCCGTCGCCCAGGTCGGTCGCGTCGAGCGTGAAGCGCAGGGGCAGGGTCTCTGGCGCGGACGTGATCTGCAGCACGCCCTTGCCAGGCCCCGCCAGGCGGAAGCCGCGGACGGGCTCGACGATGATCGCGATCTCGGCGCCGAGGGGCGCGGCAAGGGGCGCGCCGCCCGCCTCGACCGCAGCGGAGAGCCAAGCTTTGAGGTCAGCCTGGTCTCCCAAGCAGACGCGCTCGGGGAATGCGGTGACCATCGCGCGCGCGACGGGCTGTGCTTCGCCGGGCGGGATGTCGCGGCTGACGCCCGGCAGGAAGGACGAGATCGGCGCGCTCGGCGCCCCGCCGGCGCCCTTGGCGATCTCGAAGCCGGCGGGGAAGGCGGCGCCAGCGTCGAGGTAACCGGTCACGTGCCTGCCGTCGACCACGACCGCCCGGTCGGGCGCCGTCTCTGCGTCGGCGTAGGGGTCGAGGACCGGGTCAGGCGCGCGCCCGTCGAGATCGAGCGCTGCGGCGACGGTCTGTGTGGGCGCTGCGGCGCGCAGGCGGGGCAGCGCCTCCTCGATCGTGAGCAGGTAGTAGCGCGACGTCGCATCGACGCGATGGACGATCACGTGCGACAGCTCGTCGTCCTCGACCAACGCGTACGCCTGGTCGGCGGGCAGGTTGGCGCGGAGCACGACGAACAGCTGATCCTGGATCTCGTATACGCGGATCATCCCTGCCTCCTAGGGGGTTTCGCCCGGGTCGGGCGGGGGCGGTTGGATCGGCGCCCCCGCCGCGCAGGCCGAACGTCCGCCGCTCACTCCATGGGCATGATGCCGTGCGTGGCGCGCAATTCGTTCAGCGGGTACATCTTGAGCTGCTTGCGTGCGCAATAGTGGGCTGCGGTCCCCTCCGCGGAGGTGCAGGCTTGCTCGAACCCGTGCGTGCCGATCATGGTCGTCTCGACGTACTTCCACTTGCCGCTGTCGCGCCAGGTCTCCCAGGCGAGAAAGGCGTGCCCGGGGACGATCACGATCGCCGGGTTGAGCGAGATGCCCTCCAGGAGGCTGGCAAAGAGGACGGTGCCGTCGATGCAGTTGGCCTGGTGCGTCTCTAGGCTCTCGCGCGGCAGGCGGACGCGTTGGCTGGCAAAGCCTTGCTCGGGGCTAAAGTCGATCAAGGAGTTGACGTAGGTGATGTTGCCCTCGGCTTTGAGCGCGTCAAAGAGCGCCTTGACCTGGGACGTGACCCCGCTCTCGTCGCCCTGGTAGCCGACCAAGCGGCCCTGCGGATGGTGCTGGGCGCCGGTGCGCAAGAAGCGCATCAGGCTGGGGGCGTTGGGGGTGACAAAGGCCCCAAAGTAGCGCATCATGTCGCGCCACTGCCCGCTCTGGGGATCGCGCACGCTGAGCGGGGCTGTGGTGCGCGCCAGGAGCCAGATCGGGTGCGTTTCGTGGATCTCGACCTTGTCGCTGTCGAGATCCTCGACCTTGATGTTGAGCGAGGCGCGGGTCAGTTCGGTCAGGGTCGCGACCCGGTCGGCAAAGAGGACGGGGAGCTGGTCAAAGGTGTGGGTGTGCCGTCGCGCGACCTCAAAGGTGTTGACTGCCGCCGCGGAATAGCCCTCGATGTACGAGCTGACGCGGACGCGCCGGATCTCGGCTTGGCTGTCGTCGGTGGCGGTCACCTTGCACGAGATGAGCGGGTCCTGGTCCGCCTGGAGCAGGTGGTAGTAGGAGGTCGGGACCTGAGCCATGCGCAGGTGGACCGTCGCCTCGAGCCCAGTCGTGCGCCGCCCACGGCGCGCCGCGCCGCGCCGCGACTCGAGGATCAAGCCGCTGTTGGGGTCCTCGGCGCTGGCGGCGCCAATCTGGGCCTCGATCGCCGTCAACTGGTCCTCGGCGGCAGCAAGCTCGTCGAGCAGGGTTTGCGATGCCGAGGGGTCGTACTGCTGGTAGACCTCGCGCCGCAGCCGGTCGACGTTCGCCTGTGCGGCATAGGCTTGCTGGCGGAGTTCAGCCAGGGTGGTCTCGTCGGGTGACATGGTGCCCTCCTTTGCAGAACGATGGAACGCGACATTACCCTATTATCATTATATGCGTTTTACGGCCCTTTGTCTAGATGGATCTTGACAGGCAGGGCAAGGTGTCGTATACTATCTAGTAGTTAGCG
>JAFGIE010000040.1 GCA_016929775.1 Anaerolineae bacterium | reverse complement strand
CAGCGCCGCATAGTTGGGCTCACGATAACCCCAGCGCATGGCCTGCGGCGGCCCACCGCCGCGCGCATCTCACGTCAGCGCACGCAACAGCGCCGCATAGTTGGGCTCACGATAACCCCAGCGCATGGCCTGCGGCGGCGGGATCTCCCCCAGCGTGCGCGTCTCCCCATCGGGGACAAAGATCGCATTGTAGCCGCCGCCGAGGGCATTCCGCTCCGTCGGGGCGATCCACTCCGGCATGCCGGGCAGCCAACGCTCAGAGAGCGCGATCTGCCCTGTGACGCGATGCTCGTACACAGCGCACACGCCCGCCGGCGTCGCGTACGCGGCGGCGGCGACGATCTCGGCGCGGCGATCCTCACACGCACACAGCTCGCGCAGCAGACCCCCACGCCCCTGCTCCAGCAGGTAGCGCCCCGCCCGGATCCCGGGTCGACCGTGCAGCGCCGCGACGTGGAGGCCCGTGTCCTCTGTGACGACCGGCACGCCCAGGCGTGCAGCGACAGCCAGCGCTCCCTGCCGCGCGATGGCAAGCTCGGTCTCGCCGACTTCATCGTACCGCGCCGCATCGCCAAACGCGGCGCGCGCAGACCTCACCTCCACGGGCAGCCCGAGCCACGAGGCGACCCAGGCGAGCTGCGCCAGCTTGGCAGGGTTGCCGGTGGCAAAGTAGAGCACGTGCTCAGGCACGCCTACCGTCCAGCGCCTGGCGCGCCCGTGCAGCGCAGCGTTCCCGCCCGAGCACCTCGCACGCGGCGATCAGGCACGCGCCATCGGTGCGACCGGTCAACGCAGCGCGGAGGGTATGCATTACATCGCGGCTGCGGATCCCCAGTCGTTCCTTGTACTCCCAGCGCAGCGCACTGACAAAGGCATCGATCTGGTCGAACGCGAACGGGTCGACGGCGGCGATCCCGTCCGCAAAGGCGCTCAGCACGCGCGGGGCATAGGGCTGCGCGAGGGCTTCGGCTGCGCCCTGAGACAGCGTGACCTGGTCCTCGAAGGCAAACCGCGCGGCAGCGACCGCATCGAAGAGCGCGCACGCCCGGTCGAGCACGAGCGCAGCGAGCGCACTACGCCACGCCGCCGGCGACATGCTGGTCCCCGCCGCGCGATCGGCGCATCCGTAGGCGCGCTGCCAGCGTATGGCCAACATCGCCCCGAGTTGTGCCCGATCCATGCGTGCGAGATGGCGCCGGTTGAACCAATCGAGCTGTGCGAGGTCGGCACGCACCGGGCGGCGCGCCAAGCGGGACGGGTCGAACTGCTGCGCGAGTTCAGGCAACGTGCGCAACTCGCGTCTGCCTCGCGGCGACCAACCAAGCCGGGCAAGCCAGTTCGCCACCGCGAGGCCCGTGTAGCCCCGCTCGCGGAATCCCGAGACAGGGGCACTCGGCTCCAGATGATCGCCGGCAAGCGGTGGGAGCTGCACGAACGCAGGGGGCGCCCAGCCAAGGGCGGCACACAGCGCCCGGTAGTCGTCCACCTGCGCCGGGCGCTCGCCACTGCAGAGCACGTGGGTGACCGCCGCGTCGTGGGCGTCGACGACGTGCGCCAACAGGTCGGTGGGCGTGCCATCGCCGCGTAGCAGCACCTGCCCCGCTAGGGTGGCGCCATCCTCTCCGCGTGCACGCCCTAGCGCTGTACACGCGACCGCCCCGCCAGGGCCTTCCTCCGCGTACCCATGCTCGACGAGCCACGCCGCGGCGTGACGATGGCGCACCAGTCGTTCCGCGCCGCCGGAGGGCCCCTCCTCCCAGTCCACGCCTAGCCAGCGAAGGTCCGCACACAGCGCGTCCACACGGCGACCCGCGCCCCGCGCGTGCAGTACGAACTGCCCTCCACTATGTCGCGCGACGAGCCAGCTATGGATCGCGATACGCGCCTCGTCTACGCCCAACGCCACAGTTACCGTCGTCGAAAAGCAGACCCGCACGCTCACGCACCGTTCGCGGGACGGGCAAAGATCATCCGCCCCGCAGCAGTCTGGATCGCTCTGGTAACGAGGACCTCGATCTCACGGTCCATGTGATCCACCCCGTCCTGCACGACGACCATGGTCCCGTCCTCGAGGTAGCCTACGCCCTGCCCGCTCTCACGACCTTCCTGGATGATGTGGACGTGAAAGCTCTCGCCGGGCAGATAGACCGCCTTGACCGCATTGGTCAGCTCGTTGATGTTGAGCACCTGCACGCCCTGGATCTCGGCGACACGGTTCAAGTTGTAGTCGTTGGTCATGACCGGACAGTGCAGCTGCTTTGCCAGGAGCACCAGTTTGTCATCGACCTCGTGCACATCGTCGATGTCCATGTCGGCAATCCGCACCGGGATCGGCGCCACCTTGCGCAGGCGGTTGAGGACCTCCAGTCCCCTGCGTCCCCGGTTCCGGCGCATCTCGTCCGCCGAATCGGCGATGTGCTGCACCTCGTTGAGCACGAAGCGGGGGATGACGAGCGGGCTCTGGATGAAACCGGTCTGCGCGATGTCCTCGATCCGCCCGTCGATGATCACGCTGCTGTCGACCAGGATCACGCGTTCTCCGTCGAGCACGGCGCTGCTCGCGCCAAGGCTGGGCCGACGGGCGGAGAGAAGCGCAGACAGGTCGCCGGCGCGCATGACCGCCACCACGACCCCAAGCCACGCAAAGAGCAGCATGCCCAGGAACGGCGTCACGGCGCCCAGCGCCCCTGGGAGGTGCGAAAGCGGGAACGTCATCAAGGCGCCGACGCCCAGGCCTACGACGAGGCCCACCACGAGCGCGAGCAGGCGCTGCGCCGGCATCTGTCGGATGCGCTTGCGCATCCAGTTGAAGGGCCTGGTGGTCACCCACGGGGTAAGGAGTAGTCCGAGCGCTGCCCCAGATAGCGAAAGAATGAGGACGTACCGCAAATAGTCATCGGGGGCGCTCGCGGGCGTGCGGGTCAAGAACACGCCCAACTGCCAACCGCCAAGGGCGAGCAACACCATGCCGATCAGCCGCAACACAAACTCGAAACTCATCCTCCCTCCTTGCGTTGTCTCTGATCACGCGTGACCGAGTGGGTAGGACACCTCTTGTGGCTGCGTGTGTAGGCGATCGGATGACGGATTGTTGGATGAGGTATCTTAGCATGCCCATGCGCAAAAGTCAAAGCGGCGATCCTTGACAGCGCAGGCAAAGCTAGTATAATACCCCTGTTGTTTGGAAAGGATTGTCAGCGCCCCTGACCCAACCATCGGTCTGGGGCGTTCATGTAAAGCGTGACGTTCGCTGCAAACGGACCAACATAAGGAGGTTGGAAACCAATGGGCAAAAAGTGGGTGTACTTGTCTCGGAACGGCAAGGAGGCATATGCCGACGTCCTGGGGCGCGAGCCCTCCCTGGACGAGATGAAGGTGATCTTTGGCGGCAAGGGAGCAGGACTGATGGCGATGACAGCGGCGGGCGCGCCCGTGCCGCCGAGCTTTACCATCACCACAGAGGCCTGCGTGCACTATATGGAGACAGGCGCGTTCCCGGAAGGCATGTGGGACCAGATGCTGGAAGCCATGCGCGACCTCGAGGCACAGACGGAGAAGCAGTTCGGCGACCCAAGGAACCCGCTGCTGGTGTCGGTGCGTTCCGGCGCGCGGCAGTCGATGCCGGGCATGATGGACACCGTCCTGAACCTGGGGCTGAACGACGAGACACGCGCCGCTATGGCCAAGCTCACGGGAAACGAGTGTTTCTCGTACGACGCCTACCGGCGCTTCATCACCATGTTCTCCGACATCGTGATGGACTTTTCGCGCGAGCACTTTGAGGAAAAGCTGGACGAGCTCAAGCGGAAGGAAGGGGTACGCACCGATCCAGAGGTCAGCCTGGAGGGAATGAAGGCACTGGTGCAGGAATACAAAGAGATGTACCAGGAGCACTTTGGGGAGCCCTTCCCGACCGATCCGTACAAGCAGCTCGACCTCTCGATCAAGGCGGTGTTTGACTCGTGGAACGGCATGCGCGCCATTGCCTACCGCGATCACGAGGGGATCCCGCACGATTGGGGCACCGCGGTTAACGTCTGCACCATGGTCTTTGGCAACATGGGCCAAGACTCGGCGACCGGCGTCGCCTTCAGCCGCAGCCCGAGCTCGGGTGAGCACGAGTACCTGTATGGCGAGTTCCTGATGAACGCACAGGGCGAGGACGTCGTCGCCGGGATCCGGACCCCACAGCAGGTCAGCCTCGAGGGCTCGCGCGAGTGGGCGGCGCGGCAGAGCATCAGCGAGCAAGAGCGCGCCAGCCGGTATCCAAGCCTGGAAGAGACGATGCCCGAGGTCTATGCCGAGTTCCTGGCGATCGTAGACATGCTCGAGCGCAACTACCGCGACATGCAGGACATGGAGTTCACGATCGAGCGGGGCCGACTGTGGATGCTGCAGACCCGTACTGGCAAGCGCACCGCCGCCGCCGCGGTCAAGATCGCCGCGGACCTGGTCGATGAAGGGATCATCACCAAGGAAGAGGCGATCATGCGCGTCGAGCCGGAGGCGGTGGAACAGCTGCTGCGTCCCAGCTTTGACCCAGACGCCGACAAGGAGCTGATCGCAAAGGGCCTGAACGCCTCCCCGGGCGCCGGGGTCGGCATTGCCATCCTGGACGCAGGCCGCGCGGCAGAGGCAGCCAACCAGGGCAAGCCCGTGATCCTGGTCCGGCCCGAGACCGCACCTGACGACGTGCCGGGCATGCTTGCCTCGAAGGGCGTGCTGACGCAAAAGGGCGGCGCCACCTCGCACGCTGCCGTGGTCGCGCGCGGCAACAACATCCCGTGCGTCGCTGGCTGCGAAGAGATCGTGGTCGACACCGGGCGGCGGCAGTTCACGGCGCGCGGCGTGGTCGTGCGCGAGGGCGATACGATCTCGATCGACGGCTTTACCGGTGAGGTGTTCAAGGGCCAAGTGCCGCTGATCGACGCCGACTATGAGAAGCAGACCGCCCTGATCAAGCTCCTTGGCTGGGCGGACGAAATCCGCACGCTGGGCGTGCGCACCAACGCCGACTATCCGATCGACGCCCGGCGCGCCGTCAACTTTGGCGCCCAGGGGATCGGCCTCTGCCGGACCGAGCACATGTTCTTTGACGAGCGCGCGCGCGATGCGGTGGTGCGCATGATCATCGCCGAGACACAAGCCGAACGCAATGCGGCCCTAGACGAGATGCTGCCCTTCCAGGAACAGGACTTTGAGGGCATCTTTGAGGCCATGGACGGCAAGCCCGTGATCATGCGCCTGATCGACCCGCCGATGCACGAGTTCCTGCCGCCACGCGAGGAACTGCTCGAAGAGGTCACCCGCCTGCGCATCACGGCGCCCGACTCGGCTGAACTGACCGAGAAGGAAAAGATGCTCCAGGTGGTCAACAACCTGTGGGAAGTCAACCCCATGATGGGGCTGCGCGGCTGTCGAGCCGGGATCATGTACGAGGGCCTGACCGAGATGCAGACCCGCGCCTACTTCCAGGCCGCCTGCCGCTGCGCCAAGCGCGGCGTGGACGTGCACCCGGAGGTCATGATCCCCCTGGTCGGGCACGTCAACGAGCTCAAACTAGAGCGCGGCAAGCTGGAGGCGGTCGCCAAAGAGGTGATCGCAGAAGAGGGGATCGAGGTGCCGGCGGTCTTTGGCACGATGATCGAGGTGCCCCGCGCGGCGCTGACCGCTGGCGAGATCGCCGAGTATGCCCAGTTCTTCTCGTTCGGGACCAACGACCTGACGCAGATGACCTATGGCTACAGCCGCGATGACGCCGAGGGCAAGTTCCTGCTCCAGTACGTCGAGCAGGGCATCCTACCCAAGAACCCCTTCCAGTCGCTGGATCAGGTCGGCGTGGGGCGCCTGATCACGATCTGCGTCGAGGAGGGCAAGGCGGCGAACCCAGACCTGGAGATCGGGATCTGCGGTGAGCACGGCGGCGATCCCGACTCGATCGACTTTTGCCACCGCGCCGGGCTCGACTATGTGAGCTGCTCGCCCTACCGCGTCCCGGTAGCGCGACTGGCGGCGGCACAGGCCAAGATCCGCAACGGGTAACCGTTCGGAGCGCGAGCCTACGAGTACACTCAGGGGCGGACCTGCGCAGGTCCGCCCCTTTGCATACAGATCGCATCGAGCACGCGGGGCCGCCTCCGACGCGCACGCTTTCTCGCGCCGGTACAAGGCGAGGGCCGAGTGCGGCGTATCTCTTGCGCGGGCGCCCGTGCGCTCGGCGCCCTGGGCCTGGCGACGCGGCGCCTGCAGCGGCGCGACCTGTGGGCGGCGTCACTCGGTCATCCCCTTGGGCCTCAGCACCCAGACCAGGCTCCCCGTTCCCTCCTCCACGTCCGACCAGGCGTCGACGTCAAAGTCGATCCGCGCCACGGCAGCGGTCGGCATGCGCGCGTATGCGCCAGACAGCGTCTCGATCACGGACTCGGTCAGCGGGTTGTGCCCAACAAACATGACAAAGGCGAGGGCGTCATCCAGGCCCCAGAGGAGCTGCAGGTATACGCTGTCGTCCGTAAAGTAGAGCGCGTCGAGGGTCCGTATCTCGCCCTGGTAGTCGGCGGCGTCCGCCAGTCGGAGCGCCGTGTCGTGCGCGCGCTCGGCGGTAGAACTGAGGATCAGGTCAGGCAGCAGATCGTTCTCCGCAAGATAGGCGCCCATGCGCGCTGCGTCCTGCTTGCCGCGCTTGGCAAGCGGGCGCTCGTGGTCCGTCTCGTACTGCGGTCCGCGCCTCGACTTGCCGTGCCGCATCAGGTACACGGTCTTCATGCTGCCTCCCTCGCACCAACGGTCATCCCACGAACTATCCGACGCTTCCCTGTAGGTCGAGCAACGGAGCACTCACGGACGCGCCCAGCGGTAGATCAGCACGCCCATCACCTCCGTTTCCAGTTCATAGTGCGCCGCGAGGCCCTCCTCAAGCCATTGGGGGACGGTGGCCGGGTCAAAGATGGCAATGTACGTGGCTGGCGCCGCAAACACCTGCGCGCGCAGATAGTCCCAACCCTCGGGGCGTGGAGTTGGCGGGACATAGCCCTCCCAGTGCCCGAGCGAGTTGGGCCACAGATAGCGCACTGCACAGATACGCTGCGCGACAAAGTAAAAGCTCATCCGGTCAGGCCATTGGTACACTCGGTCAGTTAGCAGCGTGTGCTCCCTGACGTAGGCGCCTGCAACCTCGGAGCGCAGGGCGATCAGGCCATCGCTGCCGATCGCGCGGATCAGGTACGTCGCGCGATCGAACCAGCCCAGTTTGTACCCGATGTAGCTCGTAAGGTAGCGCTGTGCGTCGTATCCTTCATAGGTCCGTAGATAGATCGTAAGGGGCGCTGCCACGATCAGTACGGCGACACCCGCAGCGTTGAGCCATGCCGATCGCTTCCCCGTCGAGGAGAGATGGTCCAGCGCGAATCCAGCTAGCAGGGCGAGAGGGGGCACCTGCAGCAGGTCATAGTGACGGAAGGGGTATCCACTGACGTTGGCCTCTATGAAAGCGGAGAGCGCCCAGCCGAGGGCGAACACAGATACCGTGCGCAGCAACATTCGCTGCCTGCGCCAGACCAAGAGCGTGAACAAGACAAGCGAGATGAGAAACCACAACTCCAGGACCAGCCTGATGGCAGGCACGATCACCCGACGGACGGGCACTGACAGCCCACGCGCTGCGTCAACATAGCTCGCCCCATGGCCGAACACCTGGAGCAGATCGGGAAGCGCACCGATGGCATGAAAGTAGCCAGCGACCGACAGCGCAACCAACGCGAAACCACACGCGGCAAGGACACCTTCCCGGGCAAAGCGCGCGACCCTCTGCCGCAGAGGGACGCGCCCACGCAAGGCCTCCACCAACAGTGTCCCTACGACCACGAGGAATGTCAGGCCGTAGGGCGCCTTGAACAAGAACGCACATGCAGCCAGCGCGCCGCTCCCGACGAGGAGCCACGCTCTGCGCCGTCCTCCAGCACGGCGCAGAGCACGCCAGAGGAGCACCATGCAACCGACCCGGAACAGGTTGGCAGGCAGCTCGGTCAGCCCAGTCATCCCCTCCATGAACGGGTCCGCGGTGAACAAACTGAACAAGTATGCGGCGAACAACCCAACGCGCGCTCCCTGCATCATCTTGCCCAGGGCAAAGACCAGCGCCACCGTCGCCACACATGCCAAGAGGACCAGAACCTTGGCAGCGAAATAGCTCACGCCAAACAGCCGGAATGCCAGCGCCGTAAAGTAGTATACCCCGGGCAGGTGGTGCCCGGGGTGGAAGTCCGTGTAGAGCGGGCTTCCTCTCAGGATCAGCCATGCGCCATAGGCATGGGCCCCCGCATCTAGCCCGAACGGTTCATCGAGCGAGGGCAGGCGCAGTGCCGTGCTCACAAGAAGCAGCAGACACACCAGCGCGTGTTGCCGATTGCGCGACATCGATACCTTCCCCGGATAGACTGGTTGCCGACAGGCAGGCAGGAAGGGGGCTCTCGACAAGTCCTTCTACCCCCGTACTTGAGGGAAACTGCCCCACGGCTCACTCCTCTACTGGACTGCGATCCGCTCCAGATCCTCGTCGCTTGCCGCGATCAGGCCAACGCCCCGCAGGCGGCGGGTCATGGTCCGCCAGTTCGCGTCCCGCTCAAAGACCGCGCCGAACAGAGGCAGCGCCTCGTCGATCCGGCCCACGTTGACCAGCGCTACGGCGTGCCAGTACTTCATCTCCAGGTTCTCAGGGAACATCGCCTCGGCGGCGCGGTACGCGGCGAGCGCGCCCTCGACATCCTGTGCCTCCATCGCTGCGTCGCCGCGGTTCATGTGCTCGTAGGCGCACTGCAGACGGAGCAAGCGCGCCAGCTCGACGACGGGATCGGGATGGTCCTCCACGCGCAGGTCGACCAGCCGGTCCTCCCAGACGGCACCGGTGGACGCCGCGCGGACGACGAGCAGGGCGGCGGACTGTCTGCCGCGGATGTCGCCGCCCGCAGCCTGCGCCGCCGCCAGGGCCTCGACCAACCGCTCGGCGAGCGGACCGCGGCTCGCGCGGTAGGCTGCTGCCATAGCAGGCCACACGCCGTCGTTGTGCATCATGTTCGCCTGCACCGAGAAGCTGTCTCCAAGGAGGTGACCGGCTTCCGGCACGCACCCTGACCCCGTATGTGCGGCGACGTTGCCCCGTGCGTCGACGACCGCCAGCTGGCGTACGGCTTGTCCCTCGTCGGGGCCGATCAGGGCCTCGACCACCTCCCCGGCGGTCCGCCCCTCGCGCAGCATCGCCAGGCCCCTTGGCCCGTAGGAGACGTTGACGAACGACTGCGTAGCGATTGCGCCGACGCCCGCTTCGGCCCACGGACAGAGCGCGCCGACCGAGAACCAGTGCGACTGCACGCCGACGCCCAACTCACCGCTTTCCGGGTCGCGGGCGACGATCGAGTAGGTATGCAGCGGGCGCCTACACGTAGTAGGTTGACAAACCGTCATGGGACATGCTCCTGTTCTTGTCCAGCGCCAGCCCGCCGTGAGCCGCCTTGGTCGCTTGGTTGCGGGCTCGCGCCGCTACGCTAATGCCCCGATCAGGGCGTTGATCTCGGCGACCGTGAGCGTGCGCTCGCCCGCGGCGGCGTTGATTGCCGCCTGTTCGGGGGACTTGCAGCCCGGGATGGCGACAGGACGCACCGGGTGCGAGATCGCATACCGCAGCGCGGCGCTGACCATCTCGGCGCCAGGCGCCAGCACCGTGCGCAGGCGCTCCAGCTGGGCGATGTCGCGCTCGTATTCTGCCCGCGCCGGTTGCCCGGCGTTCCAGCCCGAGCGTACACTGTCAGTGAACACCGTGTTCAGGTCGTACTTGCCGGCGAGCAGCCCGCGGCGCAGCGGACCCCGCACCAGGACGGCAATGTCGTGCGCCTCGCAGTAGGGAAGCAGCGCGTGCTCCGGCGTCCGGTTGAGCAGCGAATAGTCCACCTCGACCACGTCGCAGGTCTCGTCGGCGTTGAAACGCTTGAGCACCTCCAGGTCATTGGTCGAAACGCCGTAGGCGCGGATGCGCCCGCGCGCTTTCAGGACCTCGAACGCCTCGAGGTACACGCTCGGGTCCAGGATGTTGGCCTCGTGACACAGGACGACGTCGAGCCAGTCGGTGTGCAGCCGGCCGAGGGAGGCGTGGCAACACAGCCGGATCATGTCCACGCTGGTCTTGGGTACACCCTGCCCCGTGCGCTCGCCCCAGTGCCCGATCTTGCTCACCACGTACACGCGATGGCGGATGCCGGCTAGCGCTGTGCCCAGCCGCTCCTCGGAGAGTCCGTTGGGCACGCCGTACGACTCGGCTGTGTCAAAGAGGTTGATCCCGTGGTCGAAGGCGGCGCGCACTGTCGCCCAGGCAGTCACGTCGTCGATCTCGCCCCACTGATTTCCGATGTTCCAGGTACCCATGCCGATCGCCGATACCTGCCAGCCTGTCCTGCCAAAGGTCCGGTACAACATGTCTTTCTCCTTTCCGCCCCAGAGGGGGCGCCTAACGGTTGGCGCTCATGGTGATCTCGTACAGCGACCAGGTCTCGTGTGCCGCGCGCTGCCACGAGAAGCGGTTGGCGCGCTCGAGTCCACGCCTCCGCATCTCGGCGCGCAGCGCCGGGTCATCGATCACCTGGCGCGTCTGGACGCACATCTGGTCGACGTCGCCAGGGGCAAAGTACCGCGCCGCGTCGCCTCCGACCTCGGGCAAGCTGGTCGCGTCACTGCTGACAACGGGCGTACCACACGCCATCGCCTCCAGCACCGGGAGGCCAAACCCCTCGCCGAACGACGGAAAGACAAAGGCGAGCGCGCCCGCATAGACTGCAGCGAGATCCTCGTCGGCGATGTAACCAGGCATGAGCACGCGATCGCGCACCGGGGACCGCTCCAGCGCGGCAAAGAACCCCTCGTACAGCCATCCGGTGCGCCCGCCGACCAGCCAATACAGGTCACGGTCGTCGCGGCAGAGGCATTCGAACGCGCGCAAGAAACCGGCGTGATTCTTGCGCGGCTCGATCGCGCACAAGGTCATCAGGTAACGCGCGGGCAGCCCATAGCGCGCACGGGCAGCCTCGATCGCCTGCGAGGATGGGACGCAGAAGCGCGGATCCGCCGCCTCATAGATCACGGTCACTTTGCCCGGGGCGAGCCCGTAGGAGCGGACGAGGTCCTGCTTGGTGTGCTCTGATACGGCGATCACGGCATCCGCGCGCCGGCAGAAGAGCGGGACCGCCAGGTTGAGATAAACATAGTTCTGCAGCTTGTGATAGCGAGGGTAGTGACGGAAGAGCAGGTCGTGCACGGTGAGCACGGTGGGGATGGTGCGGAGCGGCATCAGCAGGTGCTCGGTGGCGTGGTAGAGCCGGGCACCCGGCAGGAGGTCGTCGTAGCGCGCGCCGACCAGCTGCCCAGCCCAGACCCGCATGCGCCATCGCTTGCGCCCAGCCCTGACCGTGCGCTGCGGCGCGTGCGCCAGCTCAGGAGGAGGGCCATCCCCCCCGCCCCCATAGTAAAACAGCGACATCGCATCTCCGTGTTCGCGGAGCAGCGCAGCCCCCAGGCTGGCGGCGTACCGCCCGAGCCCTGGATGGCGGTGGACTGCCGCTGCGATGTCATAGTAGATCGTCATCTCGGTCCCCTGCCGCATCGCGGCGTGCACTGTGCGCACGATAGTTCCAGTATACCACAGAATGCGCGCGTGCTCCAACGGGACCGCCCGGGCAGTTGCCCGAGGTGCAGGCTGTGCTATAATCGGGCCAACCTAGCGCCGGGAGGCAGACCGTGATCGCCCTTTCAACCGGATCGCTCTACACCTATGGGACCGCTCGCGCCGTGGCGCTCGCTGCCGAGGCAGGCTATGACGGCATCGAGATCATGGTCGAAGCGCCGCTCGACACGCGGGACGCACGTTACCTGCGCCGGATCGCGGCGCAGTGCGGCTTGCCGATCGTCGCCCTACACAGCCCCTTCGTCCCCGACGTGCCCGGTTGGCCCGCCGACCAGATGGGCCGACTGGCACGCACGCTATCGCTGGCACAGGAGGTGGGCGTCGACCTCGTCGTCACGCACCTCCCCTTCCGGCTCTACGGCGTGTCGATCGTGGCCCACTGGCTCGGCGCTCCCTCGCGGCGCGCTTTCCTGCCCTTGTTCGGCATGCGGCGCGACGCGTACGCCAGGCTGGTGGGCGACGCTGCGCAGCTGGCACAGCTCGAGGCAGAGACTGGCGTGCGCATCGCCGTAGAGAACATGCCGCAGCAAGACTTCCTGGGCGTGTCGCTGCCCCTCTACCAGTACAACGACCTGGACCGCCTCGCGGACCTGCCCCACCTCACGTTCGACACCACACACATCGCCACGTGGGGCCTCGACCTGCTGGACGCGTGGGACAAGGTCCGCCACCGGGTCGCGCACGTACACCTCTCGAACTATGACGGACGCGAGCACCGCCTCCCGCCGGAAGGGCAGCTTCAACTCGACGCCTTCCTGCGTCGCCTGGCACACGATGGCTACGGCGGCGCAGTCAGCGTCGAGTGTGGTCCTCAGGTGTTCGAGGCGCACGACGAGGACGCCTGCCGGGCGAACCTGGCGCGCGTGCTCGACTACTGCCGCACGCACCTCGAAGGTGCAGCAGGCGCGGCATAGACGCACAAGGAGGATCCCCGTGGACCTGGGTCTTGTGAACGCAGTCGCACTGATCACCGCTTCCAGCAAGGGACTGGGGCGCGCCACCGCGCTACAACTTGCCGCGGAAGGCGCACGTGTGACGATCTGTGCGCGTGGAGGCGAGGCGCTGCAAGCGACCCGCGACGAGATCGCCGCACTGGGCGCCGACGTCCTGGCGCTGCAGGCGGACATCGCCGACCCGGATGCGCCGCGACGTCTGGTGGAGGCAACGGTGGAGCGGTTCGGCGGGCTGGACATCGTGGTCGCCAACGCAGGGGGCCCGCCCCCAGGCGGCTTCACCGACCTCGACGCCGCCGACTGGGAAGCGGCGGTCGAGCTGACGCTCATGAGCTTCGTACGGCTCTGCTATGCCGCCATCCCGGCGCTCAGGGCATCCTCGCGGGCGAGCATTCTCGCCTGCACCTCGGCGAGCGTCAAGCAGCCGCTGCCCAACCTCGTGCTGTCCAACAGCCTGCGTCTGGGCGTAACCGGCGCGGTCAAGTCGCTCGCCGACGAGCTGGCGGGCGATGGGATCCGGGTCAACGCGATCTGCCCGGGCTGGACGCGCACCGACCGCGTCGAGCAGCTGCTCCGCGACCGTGCGGCGCGCAGCGGATCCTCGCCCGACGCCGAGGCGAGCGTGGTCGCAGCGCAGGTGCCGCTTGGACGCATGGGAACGCCGGAGGAATTCGCGCGCGCCGCCGCCTTTCTCGTCTCGCCCGCCGCGAGCTATATCACCGGGGTGAGCCTGTTAGTGGACGGTGGCATGTATCGCGGGGTGATGTAGGTGCTGCGCCGCAGACGCGCGCGCCCGCCCTGCTCGGAAAGGGATGCGTAGCGCCGTGGGTGTGCGATCGTTGCGCCCCAGCCCGGGCGCCGGGGGACGGCTCGCCTTGCTCGGCGCGCTGGCAGGGATACTGCTCCTTGCCGGGTGCGGATATGTGCGCGTGCGCGTCACCGCCTCCCCCTCCCCGCCCACACCCACGCCGCCGCTCGCGCTCGTCATGCCCGAGCGGAGGGCGACCTCGACGCCCGTGCCATCCACCCCGCTGCCCACAGCGACCCCGACCGCTACCCCCACCCCGGTGATTCACGTCGTACAACAGGGCGACCTGCTGCTCCACATCGCCAGCCAGTACGACGTCAGCATGCAGGCGATCATTGACGCCAACCAGATCGCCAACCCGCACTCGTTGACCGTGGGCGCCCGGCTGATCATCCCACGCAGCGAAGAAGAGCTGCGCGCCTTGCTCCCCACGGCAACGCCCACCCCGATGCCACTGGACGTGCGCGGGGTCGGCTTTTACCGCACGCCCGTGGGCGGGGTGTGGTGCATGGGCGAGGTGGGGAATCCCAACGACGAGGCGCTGAACCTCGTCCAGGTCCAGGTCGTGCTGTACAACGCCGATGGCGAACCGCTTGACCGCGCCGCCGCCTTTGCCCTGGCGGACGTGGTGCCGGGGCATGGCGCCGCGCCCTTTGCCGTGCTGCTCTCCCGGGCATCCGCGGGTGGGTTCGCTAGCTACGAGATCGAGGTCCTGGGCGCCGAGCCAGTGACGGTATGGGGCAACCGGCACCATACGCTCTCGGTCGAGAACCTCGCTGGGTCAGTCGAGGACGGGCAGTACGTCGCGCAGGGCGTGGTGCACAACCGGGGCGAGGACGACGCCGCGTCTGTGCGTGCGGTGATCACAGCCTACGGAGAGGATGGCGCCGTCGTCGCCGTGCGCCAGTTCGACGTCGCGCCGCTTGCGGCAGGGGAGATAGTCCCCTTTGCAGTGACGCTGATCCCAGCGGCGCCTGTCGTGCGCCTCTCCGCTGCGGCATGGGGCTCGAAACCGTGAGCGTCGCCGCCGAGATCTGTACTCACCTCCAGCGCGTGAGGATCGTCTCCCGTTGAAAGATGCGGACCGCCAAATAGAGCACCGCCAGGTCGAGGAACCCGGTAACGAGCGCGGCGTAGAGCATGAGCGGTAGGCGAAGCACCACCACTCCCATCAACACGACCAAGCTCGCCGCGATCAAGGGCACGACAAAGATGCCGGCGATCTGTTGCGCGGCGCGGGGATCGTTGGTCCGCGACGAGGCGATCACGCCGCTCAGCACGGACAACAAAGCAAGCAGCGGGCTGTGGAGCAGCATGCCGACGATCCACACCCCCCGGACAGCGTAGGCCCACACTGCCTGCGTGACGAGGAACCACATCGCGGCAACCATGACCGCAAAGCTGAGCCAGTTGAGCAGCACGGCGGGCGCGATGGCGGCGATGCTCTTGCCCAGGAGCAGCTCCCAGGTCGAGACGGGCGTGGCGAGCAGGGGTTCGAGAGTCCCGGTCTCCTTCTCGCCGATGATGCTGTGCGCCGCGATATACGCCGGCAGCATGACCGGGATCAGGAGCAGGTAGAACATGTACTGCTCGTTCATCTGGATCACGAACGCCTCGACGCGCGGCAGATGCGCCAGCTCCTCGGGAACCGGCATCTCGTCCTCGTCCATGTCTTGACCCATAGCGGCGGCGCGCAGGATAAAGTAATCCGTCCCCAAGATCATGGCAACCAGCAGGATCGGGAGAAGGGCCATCATCCACGTGATTGCGCGGGTTTGCCTCATCTCGGCCCACTCTTTTCCCGCTACGGCGCACACGCGCCCCCAATGGACGTTCACGCGACCTCCTCCTGACGCGCCTCCGCGATTAGGTCCAGGTAGACGGACTCGAGCGAGTGCGACGCCTCCTCGACGAACAGCACGTCCGCGCCGGCGTGGACCAGGGCGCGCACCAGGTCCGGGTTGTGCGTTGGTGGGTCCTCCAGCCTGACCGACAACCCGTGGTCGACCTGGTGCACGTCCTGGACAAAGGACAGCGCTGCCACAGCAGCGACTAGGGCGGGCGTGACCGTACGCAGGCGGACGAGCACCGCTTGTCCATAGAGCTGCTGCCGAAGCCGAGCGGGCGTGTCCACGCGGATCAGCCGCTGACGGATGACGCCGATCCGGTCGCACAAGCGGTCCGCCTCGTCGAGATTGTGCGTGCATAGGAAGATGGTTCGGCCCTGTCCCCGCAGCTCCTCGATAAAGTTGCGGACGACACGCGCCGCCTCAGGATCGAGCCCGGCGGTCGGCTCGTCGAGAAACAAGAGGGGCGGTTCGTGGAGCAGCGCGCGCGCGATCGCGAGCTTTTGGCGCATGCCCTTGGAGAAGCTGCCCACGCGCTGGTAGCGCTGCTCCCACAGGCCAAGCATCTGCAGGTACTTGGCGACCTGCCCGCTGATGTCCTGGACGCCATACAGCCTGGCAAAGAAGCCCAGGTTGGTCAGCGCATCGAGCTTGCCGTACAGCCCCGGCGTCTCGGTCAGGATCCCGACCTCGGCGCGGATCGCGTCGTTCTCGAGCCCGAGCTGGTGACCGTTGATCCAGGCGCTGCCGCTGGTCGGCGCGATCAACGCGCACAGCATGCGGACGGTGGTCGTCTTGCCCGCGCCATTGGGCCCCAGGAAACCAAACACCTCGCCTCGCTGGACTTTGAGGTCGAGAGAGTCGACTGCCAGGGTCGCCGTCCCGCCGCGCTTTGGCGGAGGAAAGCGCTTGGTCAGGCCTCGCACACGGATCACGCGCGCTCCTCTCTATGCCGCCACGTCCCGGCGCAGGCGGTCGAGTGCGAACCCGAGTGGATCGGTTCGGCCATCGGTCGCCACCTCGCAGTGCCCGACGACGTCTGCCGCGGCGATCCCGTACTTGGCGACGAGCTGGCGGGACAGCCCGAGGCACGCCCGGTACTGCTCGTCTGGATAGGGATCGCGCCCATCGTTGCGGTTCACCAGCGTGACGCCGATCGCATAGTCGTTGACCACTGGCACGCCCTGCCACGTACTCGGTCCAGCGTGCCAGGCCCGTGAGTCCTCGCGCACCATCTGCACGACGCGCCCATCCTTGCCGATCACATAGTGTGCGCTGGCGGACGATGCGGGGTTGGCGAACCACTGTACCGCCCCTGCCAGCGTCTCGTTGCCCGTCGCGTGCACGACGATCGCCCAGACGCGCACGCCCGAGGGACGCTCGTTGTGATTGGGCGAGGGCACAAAGTGCACCGTCGACGGACTGGTATCGTCGGGCGGCTGAAGGGCACGCGCCAAGTCGGCGCGAACGGGTACGCGGAGGCGCTGCCCGGGAGCCAACAGGGACGGATCGACCAGGCGGTTGTACGCCGCCAGGATCGGCGCCAGTTGCGCCTCGCCATACACGCGCGCCGCGATGCCGGCGATCGTGTCTCCGGGGCGCACAAGCACCTCCTCGTAAGCAACCGCCGGGGCGTCGATCCAGCGGCGGAGGAGCCGCTGCACGACTTTGCTCAGGTCCTGCCCTTCCAACCGTGCTCGCTCAAGCGCGCGCTCGTACACGGACAAGTCGATGTCGATCGTCCACGAAATGCTCGCCATTCGGCCTCCCTTGCCTGTCCGCGGCGGCGCCGATGAGTACAGCACGCGACGCGCCTCCGGCAAAGACCGTCCCCTCGCCGCCCTTCCCCACACAACTGTGGGCAGCGCCGCGCGATCGTGCAACCCCCACGATACAGGCGGGTCGTGCGCCGGTTCAGGCAGTGATCCGGGCGCCGGTCCGGCGGCTGATGTCCCACAGAGCTGAAAAGGCAGCCTCACAGACCAGGAGGCGCTCGTCGCGCAGCGCCGCCCGGAGCGCCGGGATCGCATCCACCGTACCGTGCGCGCGGAGCGCGTCTGCCGCCGCGACCTTGATCCGCTGGTTGCCCTGCTGCAGGGCGCGGATCAGCGCCTGGCGCGCGTCCTCTGGCGAGGCGCAGGCGACGTCGTTGCTCGTCGCCCAGTCGACCAGCCATCCATTGGCCTCCAGCCCTGCTGCATCTGGCACGATCCGGGGCACAGCGCCGTCCAGCCGTTGCATAACCTCTTCCGCCGCAGAGCGGACGAACCACTCGCCGTCGTCGCGCCGCGCTCGGTCGACCACGTGCAGCGCCCATGGCTCGCCCAATGCAGCCAGGCCAAACATCGCCGCACGCCGGATGTACATGTCTTCCATCTCTGCCGCTTGGCGGAGCAGTTCCTGTCCTTCCCCCTCCATCTCGGCGAGGAGCTCTGCAGCGACCTGCCGCGCGAGCTCGTGTTCGTCCTGCAGACCGAGGACCAGTGCCTCGAGCGCCACCTCGCCGCCCCAGGCTGCTAGTCCGTAGAGCGCCTCAATGCGCACCATGCGATCGGCGTCTCGCAGGGCGTGCCGCAGACCGGCGACGACGTGCTCCCCGCCCAGCAGCGCCAGGCCCTGTACACCCATGCAGCGGACCTGTGGATCCTGGTGCTGCATGGCTTGCGCAAAGAGCATCGGCACGCCGCGCTCCTGGAACCGGGCGAGCACCGATGCGGTGCGCCGCCGGAGTTGGGCCGGCTGTGCGGGGTCGAGCAGGATCCGGCCCAAACGGGCGAGCACGCTGCTGCGCAACTGCCGATCGGCCTTCTGTGAAGAGGCGAGGTACTCTGCTGCGGCAAACAGGTTGCTGTAGAACACATCGTCAACGCCCTGCAGCCGAGCGCGCGCCAGTGGTGTTGGGTCAGAGAGCGCAGCGTAAAAGCCGAGCATGTCCTGCCAAAGCGGGTCACGGACGTGCGCGACCAAGATCGGCGCCTGATCCGTGCGCGCGGCATGCATGGCGGCGAGATAAGCGCGCAGGCTGGGATGAACGAACGCCAACGCCTCCGTCCCGGACGGCGCCACCAGGTCCCCCGCGTCGAGCAGCGCCTGCACCACTACGCTCGCCCGCTGCGCTTGGCCTTGCCCGCCATCCCCGCTCTCAGGGACCCGGTGCACGCCCGTCGGGGTCAGCGGGGCATCCTCGAGCACGTCGCGCACTGCGTGCTCCAGCGACATGCGCGCGACCGTGTGCTCACCCAGCACCTCCATGTCCCAAGCCAAGTCGGACAGGACACGGGCCCATCGCGGCGGCGTGAGACCGGGCTCGCCAAGCTGCTCCAGCGCACAGAGCACAACCTGGGCATAGCGACCCGTCGGATCCGCGGGCACGGCGCGCCCCTGCGCGGCGAGGAACGCCGCCAGCGCCAGATCGATCGGCGCCACCTGCTCCCGCCGCGCCCCAGGCCAAGCGTCTAGCAGCGAAAGCGATGCGCTCGCTGCGGGCGCGTGCTCGTGCTCTGCGTGCGCTCCATCACGCTCCCCGTCCAGACCCCACTCCGCTCCCTCAAAGCCTGTACGCGCAACGCGCTCCCAGCGGTTCGCGAACCGCCGCACCTCGCGCGCGGGCCACGCCTCGAGGAGCAGCGGCGCAAAGCCGATCTCGGACAGCGCACCATAGCCGTCCACGCTCCCGGCGACGACGAACACGTTCCCTGGATAGGTGCGAACCAGTTCGGCGACCCAGGCGAGCGCCGCCTTCTGCCCCCTGGCATCGAGCAGGTCGAGGTTGTCAAAGAGGAGCAACGACTCTCCCGCAACGATCCTGGACCGGAACAGCAGGGCGCTGGAGCCTGCGACGAGACCGACGATGGGCTGGACGAGAGCGTGCCGACCGCCGCGCTCGGCGAGCGCCAGGTCCAGGCGCTCGAGCGGCACCAACACGGGGAGACGCGCCTGTTCGCGCCTCCGCGTACTGCGCTCCTCCGGCGTTTCACCCGGCTGTTCCTCCGGAGAGAAAAGCTGCCACCCCTGCCGCCGCGCATAGAGCAGCGCCAGGTACGAGAGGAGAACGGTCTTGCCACTGCCCGCGCGACCGAGAAAAGCCAGGCGGGCATGTTGGCGCAGCGCCTCGCCGAGCGACACCGCGACCACGGAGGGGTGCATCGCCTCGTGCAGCCGCACCTCGCGCCAGCGTGCCCCCCCCTCCTCACCGGCGAGCTGCTGCAAGACGGGCGGCACGGCATGAGGCACCACCAGCGACGGCGGGACGTACATCTGGGAGAGAGAGGCGTAGCGATGCAGCAAGTGGTTCTGCTCAGCGTGCTCGATCAGCTGCTCGCGGTACCGATCTTCACCCCGCCTGGAGAGACGCGCGCGAAGGCCCAGGAGACCTCCTCGCCTGCGAGCGCGTGCGGCGCGGATGCGTGACCACAGGAGACCGAGGAGCAGTGCCAGGATCAGCCCAGCAGCCAGACCGACCAGCGCCGAGACTAGATCAGGACGCCACACGACCTGGTAGACCACGCGCGCGATCCCTGCGTGTGCGCTGAGAGGTCCCCATCCCAAGGCTGACAGCTGTGTGACCATCGCCATCCCCACCCCCTCTCTGTACCCCGCAGGCCGATCCAGCACAGCCGGACCGGCAGCTCGCGCCCTAGAACTCTGGCCTTGCCGCCCCCCGGACCACGCCGGACCCGCCTCCGGAGGAAGCCAAGCGTCCGCAAATGCAGGCGGCGTGCGAGGGCGACGCGTTCATTATACCAAACTCTGGATGGGCACGCAACGAATGCGCTGCAGCGGCGCGTCGCCACACGCGGCGGACGGAAAGGGACAGCCGGGGCGGGCTTGCCCCGGCTGTCGGATCGCTACGGGACACGTAGGCGCGGCGGCGTCAACTGCGAAGCTGTGCGCCCAACTCGCGCTCGAGACGACCGATGATCTTGTCGCGGATTCGGGCGACATCTTCGGCCTTGAGCGTCCGGTCATCCGCCTGGTAGGTCAGGGCGTAGGCGAGGCTCTTCTTGCCCGGGCCCACCTGTGCGCCCTCGTAGACGTCGAACAGCGAGACAGCGCGCAGCATCGGCCCGCCCGTCTGGGCGATCAGCTCGCCGACGACATCCGCGTGTACGTCGCGCTCGACGACGATCGCCAAGTCCTCGTACACGGCGGGATAGGTCGAGAGAGACGCCATCTGCACGGGGGCGCCCGCCCGCTCGAGCAGCAGCTCGAGGTTGAACTCTGCCAAACAGACGCGCTGCTCGCCAAGGCCAAACGCCTCGCGGACCTGGGGATGCACCTCGCCCAGCACGCCGACCTCCGTCTCGCCTAACGAGAGCGCCGCCACCCGTCCCGTCTGGAAGGTGGGATGCTGTGTCGGCGCAAAGCGCGCGTCACGCACGTTCAGGCCAACGAGCAGGGCTTCGATCGCGCCCTTGAGGTCAAAGAAGCCGAACGGTTCTGCCTGCGCATCGAGCCAAGAGCGGGGCACACGTGGCCCGGTCATCGCAATCGACAAGTGCCGCGGCTCATCCGGCAGGTCGTGGTCCTCACGGGGCCAGTAGACGCGACCGATCTCAAAGATGGCGATCCTGTCGCTGAAGCGGAGGTTGTCGCGGACCGTCTCCAGTGCACTGGTCATGAGCGTGCGGCGCATGAACTCGCGCTCCGAAGTGAGATAGTTCGCCAACCGGACATACGCTGCCGGGTCGGGCGGCGGCGCCCCAGGCGTGAGCTTGCCGAACGACTCGAGGTTGCCCAGGGGATACGTGATCGTCTCCTGCAGGCCCACGCCCACCAGCAGGTCCCGCGTACGCTCCTCGAGCTCCAGCGCCCTGTTGCTCCGCTGCGGGGGCAGCGCGTCGTCGATCAACGTCGTCGGAATCCGGTCATAGCCGTACACACGTGCGATCTCTTCGATCAGGTCGGCGGCGATCGTCACGTCGAGCCGGTGCTGGGGTACGGTCACCCGCAGGATCTGGCCCGCATCCTGGACCTCGAACGCGAGTCCCTCCAGGATGGCGATCACGTCCTCGTGCGGCACGGCAACGCCCAGGATGCGCTCCACCTCGGACACTGCCAGGTCGACGACGACGACCGGCTGGACGACCGGGTACACGTCAGCCACGCCCCGGGCGATCGTCCCTCCGGCAATGGCGCGCATCAGCTCGCTGGCACGCTGTGCCGCCGCGACGGTACCCGAAGCGGGCACGCCGCGCCCGAACCGCGCCGTGGCCTCACTCGGGATCTTGAGCGCCTGTGCCGTGCGGCGGTTGCTGATAAAGTCGAAACTCGCCGACTCGAGCAGGATGTTCCGCGTGCCGGCGTGGATCTCGGTCTCGACGCCGCCCATCACCCCACCCACGGCGATCGGCCCCCCGCTGTCGGTGATCATGAGCATGTCGGGGGTCAGCTCGCGCTCCACGCCATCCAGCGTCTCCATGCGCTCCCCCTCGTGCGCGCGCCGCATGATGATCGCGGGCGTCTGGCGCCCTGTCTGCTGGGCGCGAGCGAGGAGGAGGTCATAGTCGAAGGCGTGCAGTGGCTGCCCGAGCTCCAGCATCACATAGTTGGTGATGTCAACGATGTTGCTGATCGGGCGCATGCCGGCAAGCGTCAGCCGGCGCTGCATCCACGACGGCGAGGGGCCGATCTCGACGCCGCGGATGATGGTCGCCGAATAGCGATGGCAGAGATCGGGGTCCTCGATCACGATCTCGACCTGCTCATCCACTGGCGCGCCCGGTGCGACCATCGACGTGTCGGGCAGGCGCAGCGGTGCGCCCGTCAGAGCGCTGACCTCGCGCGCCACGCCGACCATCGAGAAGCAGCGCGCGAGGTTCGGCGTCAGGTCCAGGTCCAGGACCACGTCACCCAGATAGTCGACCAAGGGCATGCCAGGCGCAGGCGCGTCGTCAGGCAGGACGATGATCCCGGTGTGGTCGGGGCCCAGCCCGAGCTCCTTCTCCGAGCAGACCATCGCACGGGAGGACACGCCGCGGATCTGGGTCCGCCTGAGACGCATCCGCTTGCGCCCCTCCGTATGCCCATCGTACAGCTCGGCCCCCTCCATGGCAAAGATCACCTTCAGGTGGAGGCCCCTCTGTCCCTTGTAGGGGAAGAGATTGGGCGCTCCGGTGACGACCGTCTCTAGCTCCGGACCGCCATAGTCCACCTCTGCCAGGACGAGCCGGTCTGCGTTGGGATGCGGCTCGACAGCCACGATCTCGCCGACGACGATCGCCTCCCGGTCCCACGCCAGCTCTGCGCCAGGCAGCCCGATCCGGTCGACCGCCGCGACCTCAAGCCCGGCGAGGGTCAGTCTCTCGCACAGCTCGTCCAGGGGCACGGTAATGTCCACGTACTCCTTCAGCCAACTCAGTGGTACCAACATGTCAGATTCTCCTCATCCAGCCTGCGCGCCGCAGTGCCGCAGCGCCCGGCGGTCAAAGCTGCCCCAGAAAACGTAGGTCATTCGCGTACAGCAGGCGAATATCGTCCATCCCATACCTGAGCGCCGCGATCCGGTCGGGACCGGCGCCGAACGCGAACCCCGTGTACAGAGCGGGGTCGATCCCGCACCGGCGCAAGACCTGGGGATGGACCATCCCACCTGGAATGGCCTCCAACCAGCCAGTCCCGCCACACAGGCGGCACCCCGCCCCGTCACAGAGCATGCAGCTCACCGAGGTATCCAGGCCCGGCTCGACGTACGGAAAGTAGTCACACCGGAACCGGATCCGCCGCTGCGGGCCAAACAGCTGGCGCGCCAGCTCGCGGATCGTGCCCATCAGGTCTCCCATGGTGATCCCGCGCCCGACCACGAGCCCCTCCATCTGGTAGAACATCCAGTCGTGAGAGGGGTCCGCGTTCTCGTACCGGTAGACCTTGCCAGGCACGACCAGCCGGATCGGCGGGCGCAGCTGCTCCATCAGGCGTACCTGGTTGGGCGAGGTATGCGTGCGCAGGAGCACGCCCGGGATGGTCGTGTAAAAGGTATCGTGCATGTCGCGCGCCGGGTGGTGGGGCGGCATGTTGAGCATGGTAAAGTTGTAGTGGTCCCACTCGACTTCAGGACCCTCGTAGACCTGGAAGCCCATGTAGGCAAATGCGCGTCGCATGTCACGCAACGTGCGCGTGACCGGGTGCAGCCCTCCGATCGACACGCGCCGCCCGGGCAGCGTTACGTCGCCGCCTCCCGCTGCGCCGTGCGCCGAGAGCGCCGATGTGCGGGACACGACGTCGGCGAACCGCGCGTCATAGGCGGCTTGCAGGCTGTCGCGCAGTGCGTTCGCTGCGCGACCTGCCGCCGGGCGCTGCTCAGCAGGCAGTTCGCCCACGCGGCCCAACCAGCGCGCGATCGCGCTGTTGCGACCCAGGTGCGCCGTGCGCCAGGCGCTCAGGGCGGCAAGAGTGTCCGCCGCGTCGAGCGCCGCCAACGCCTGGCGACGGATATCGGTTTCGTTCGGCCCCGGCGGGGCACGGTCCACAGACATGGTCAACTCCTTTCGACACGACGTCACACGCGCCGAACCGTCCTCATCGCGCCGCAGGTGCGGAGCCAGGATGCGTTCCCCTGGCCCCGCCAGTGAAAGCGGAATTGACCTCGTCCTCCGATCAGCCAGGGAGAGGAGTGTGGGGTTGCGTACACGTCGCCCTCCAAGTGCCGCACGTCAGGTATGCCTCCCGCCCGATGGGTGGAGGCACAGCCTAGAACTGCGACAGGAAACGCAGATCGTTCCCAAAAAAGTAGCGGATGTCCTCGATGCCGTGGATCAGCATCGCCGGGCGCTCGACGCCCATCCCGAACGCGAACCCGCTGTACACGTCCGGGTCATAGCCGCCATTGCGCAGCACGACGGGGTGGACCATCCCCGCGCCCGCGATCTCGAGCCATCCCGTGTACTTGCACACGCGGCAACCCGTGCCTCCGCACAGGATGCAGTCCATGTCGACCTCGACGCTCGGCTCGGTAAAGGGAAAGTGGCTCGCCCGGAACCGCATCTTGCGCCCCACCCCGAACATGCGCTCGGCAAAAGCCGCCATCGTGCCCTTGAGATCGGTCATCGTGATCCGCTTGCCGACCACCAGGCCCTCGACTTGGTGGAACATCATCTCGGAGCGCGCCGTGACCTGCTCGTAGCGATAGCACATGCCCGGCAGGATGACGCGGATCGGCTGTGGATGGTACTCGCGCATGGCCCGGATCTGTCCCGGCGAGGTGTGCGTCCGCAGCAACACCCCCTCCCGAGTGGTGTAGAACGTGTCCCACATGTCGCGCGCCGGGTGATGAGGCGGGATGTTGAGCAGCTCAAAGTTGACCTGATCCGTCTCGACGTCCGGCGCCCGGTAGACCTGGAACCCCATGTCGGCGAAAATGGCATAGATGCGGCGCAGGGCGCGTGTGCTGGGATGCAGTCGCCCGACCGGCGGCGGTCTGCCCGGCAAGGATACGTCGAGCGCCTCGGCAGCGAGCGCGTCTTGGAGCGCAGCAGCCTCGAGCGCCGCTTCCCGGGCCTCACAGGCGTCGGTCAGCGACTGCTTGACCTCGTTGACGGCGCGCCCGACCTCGGGCCGCTCGTGCGGCGGGAGCTGGCCCAAGCCGCGCAGCAGGGGCGCCAACGCACCACGTTTGCCCAGGTAGCGGGCATTCCAGGCGTGTAGGGCGTCCAGGTCCGTCACACGTTCGAGCGCCTCCAGCGCTTCGGCCCGGAGGTTGGACAGTTGATCGAGCATCGATCTCCTCCATTCGAGACACAGAAAACGCTCCCGTCCCTCAAGGGACGGGAGCGCACCTCTCCCGTGGTACCACCCTGATTGACCAGCGATCGCCGGTCCACTCTTCTCACCGACGCGGAGCGATCTCCGGGATCGGCTGCCCCGATAACGCCGGGCACGCGGAGCGAGCTAGTTGTCCTCGTGGGACGTTCACCCGTCGGCTCAGGAGCGAACTTTTGCGCTTTTCTCCGAGTCGGGCTTGCAGTCGACGACCCGACCTCCCTGGCGGATTCTTACCGTCGCGGCACACTCTTCCGTCGACGGCCCGGCAATGCCGGGCGCATACTCTTCTCCGTCGTCGCCTTTCACGCTAGGTTGGTCCTATTATCGCGCAAAGGCGTGTGTTTGTCAAGTGGGAACCGAGGCGGCGATTGCCGTTCAGTCAACCCTGACATGTGGCTGTAGGATTCCGTGTTCGAACTCAATATTATCAAACTGACCATTGACAAATCAAAGTTTCTATGATATAATCCTCATCAGATGAGTGTGAGAATCAAACTCATCATTCACTTTCCAAAGGAGGTCGGTAATGGAAGCCGTGGTCCAGGGCCATCAACACCCCTTTGCGCTCACCTTTCGGCGCTCCGAGCGGCGAGGCATCGGTCTCCGGCGTGTCCCCCCACTCGCACACGCAACCGCACAGCACATCGCAGACCGGCACGTGTGCGCTATCCTGCGCCGAAACATGACCCACCCGGTGTTCCACTATGCGATCTCTTAGCGGGGGCGCAGGGAACCGATCAGCCCCCGCCAGACACAGCACACACTGAAAGGAGTACGAGCATGGAAGACAGGCAGAGGATCTTGCAGATGGTGAGCGACGGCACGATCGACGCGAGCCAGGGCATCGAGCTGCTGAATGCGCTCAAGACAGCGGGGACTCCCGATCAGCCCCAGACCAGCACAGGCAAGCCGAATTGGTTCCGGGTGCGCGTGACCGACCTCAACACAGGGCGCGCCAAGGTCAACGTGAACCTCCCCTTCGGCTTGATCCGCGCGGGGGTCAAGATCGGCAAGCGTTTCTCCCCAGAGATGGAAGACGTGGACTGGGACGAGATCATCAACGCGATCCACGAAGGCGCATCGGGCAAGTTGGTCGATGTGGAAGACATCGAGGGCGGCGAGAAGGTCGAGGTCTTTGTCGACTAGGGAGGCGAACGGTGAGCAGACTACTCTACGATGTAGGTGAGGGTGCGCACGTCGTCCTCTCGCGGGCGGACAGCGACGCCGTGATCCGGGGTGGCGATGCAGGCAAGGTCGAGATCGTGGTCGACGGGAGCGAGGACCAGTGCAGCGTCGAGCAGGAGGGTGGGGTGCTGCGCATCACCAGCACCGTGGCAGTCACGCTGCGCGTACCCCCAACCGCGGTGCTCGAGCTGCACGATGTGCGCGGCGACCTGGTCGTGCGCAATACCGTCGGCCCAGTCAACATCCAAGAAGTGCACGGCGACCTGGCAGCCGAGCAGTTGGCGGGCCCACTGACGGTGAGCGAGGTGCACGGCGACGTACACCTCAGCCAGCTCACCGGCGAGGCGCGCCTCGGCGCGATCCACGGGGACATCCGCGCCGATCAGATCCTCAGCTCGCTCGCGCTGGGCTCCGTCAGCGGAGACGTGCGCGCGCACGAGATGCACGGACTGATCTCCTTGGAGGAAAGCGCCGGCGACTTTCGGGGTACGGAACTCCGGGGCGGGATGAACTTGCACCACGTCGGTGGCGACCTGGCGATCCGGTCGTCGCTCAAGGAGGGGTGCACCTACCACGGCAGCGCCGAGGGCGACGTGATCGCACGCTTTCCCGAGGACGCGAGCGCGCGCTTTGTGCTCGACGCCAAGGGCACGCTGCTGGCACAGCTGCAGGAGATCGAGGAAGAGCGGGAGGGGCACGTGGTTGGGAGCCAGGGCAGCGGCGCCGCCGCGGTCGAGCTGAGCGCAGGGGGGACACTGTCGCTCAAGATCCGTGGGCCCGGCGAGGGACGGACGGTTTTTGGCTTCGCAGTGGGCGAGGACATCGCGGCGGAGGTCGAAGCCCAGATCGCCGAGAGCCTCGATGCGATCGACATCGATGCGCTCGCGCGCGAAGAGATCGAGAAGGCTATGCGCAGGGCAGAACGCGAGGTCCAGCGCGCGCGTGAGCGTGCGCAGCACGAACTCGAGCGCTCGCAGGAGCGCCTGCAGCGCGCGCAGGAACGCGCCGCGGAAGCAGCGCGCCGCGCACAGGAGCGGATCGAGCGCACCGTGCACCGGAGGGTGGGCATGTTCGGGGCGGAGCCCGCCTCCTTCACTGCCAAGCGCCGCTCAGCCAAGCCCAAGGTGACTGACGAGGAGCAGCTCGCCATCCTGCGCATGGTGCAGGAGGGCAAGATCACGACCGCGGAAGCGGAAGAACTGCTCAAAGCACTCGAGCGCTGAGCCACGGACGCGATCGTCACGGGGCGCGCTCCTGGCAGCACGTATCTGAGCGGGACCCATCGCGCGCGGGGGCGCGCCGTGGGTCCCGCGCGCTGTACACCGGGATCCACGACAGCCGGAGGACACGACCATGGCAGGACCCGGCAACGCACAGCCCGCACGAGGTAGGTGGCAGGCTCGTTTCTTTGCGATCTGGGGCGGGCAGCAGGTATCGCTGATCGGCAGCATGCTGGGCGGGTTCGCCCTCGTGTGGTGGATGACCGAGTCAACCGGTTCGGCGACGGTGCTCGCCACAGCATCGCTGGTCCAGATGCTGCCCCAGATCGTGCTCGGCCCACTGGTTGGCGCGCTGGTCGATCGCTGGGACAGGCGGCGTGTCATGGTCGTGGCAGACACGGCGATCGCGGCAGTCTCTGCCCTGCTCGCCTACCTCTTTTGGGCGGATGCCCTCCAGGTGTGGCACGTGTACGCGATCATGGCGGTCCGCGCCATCGGCGGGACCTTCCACTGGCCCGCGATGTCCGCCTCAACCTCGCTGATGGTGCCCGAGGAGCATCTCTCGCGCGTCGCGGGCCTAAACCAGACCGTGCACGGCGTCCTCAACATCGCGTCTCCGCCGCTGGGGGCGCTGCTGATCAGCCTGCTGCCCCTGCACTTGGTGATGGCGATCGACGTGGCGACCGCGGCGTTCGCCGTCGCGCCATTGCTGGTAGTGCGCATCCCGCAGCCTGAACGGATCGCCCGGCAGGGGACGAGCAAACCCACGCTCTGGGCCGACATGGGCGAAGGCTTTCGCTATGTGTGGGGTTGGCCCGGTTTGCGCGCGCTGCTGATCATGGCAGCCATGATCAACCTGCTCCTCACCCCGGCGAACGCGCTTCTGCCGCTGCTCGTGACCAAGCACTTTGGCGGCGCGGCGCCCGAGCTGGGTTGGCTGGAGTCGTTGTGGGGCGTGGGGGTAGTACTGGGGGGCCTGGTCCTCGGCGTGTGGGGCGGCTTCAGGCGCCGGATCGTGACCTCGATGCTCGGCGTGATGGGCATCGGCCTAGGCGCGCTGGTCCTTGGCATGGCGCCGGCGAGTGCGTTCTGGTTGGCCCTGGGGGGCATGTTCCTGCTGGGGTGCATGAACCCCCTGGCGAACGGCCCGCTGCACGCCATCTTTCAGTCCGTGGTCGCACCAGACATGCAGGGCCGAGCGTTTACGCTGATCGGCTGCGCGTGCAGCGCGATGTCTCCGATCGGGATCTTGATCGCCGGGCCGATCGCCGACGCCGTGAACGTGCAGCTGTGGTTCGCGATCGGGGGCGTGGGCTGCCTGACGATGGCGGCGATGGGGCTGCTCAGCCCGGCTTTGATGCACATCGAGGAAAACCACCGTGCGCGCGCGGGGAGCCCGAGCGCCGAGGTCACCCCCACAGCGCGCGCCGATGCGGGCGCAGGGTAGGCGCCGGCGGAGACACGTTGGGCAGGGCGAGAGCGGTTGGGCCTCGGGCTAGTAGACCTCGATCTCGAGCAACCACTTGACCCACTTGGACCCGTTCAGCGCCGGAAAGACCAGTCGCACCGGGAAACCGTGTAGGATCGGGAGTGGCTCGCCCTCCCACTCGTACGCCAAAAAGTCGTCGTCCGGCACGAGGTCGACCAACCGCACGAGCGTGTAGTAGCCGTCGGCGCCAACCAACCTGAGCTGGGTCGCATCGTCCTGCACCTGGGCCAGACCGAGCACGTGGTCGAGCGAGGCGCCGGCCCACGTGGCCTGATCCTCAAAGAAACCCGGACAGACCAAGGTGGCGCGGCGCTCGATCCGCGGCATGCAGCGCAGTTGATCGTAGGTCAGGCTGAGCGGGACCTCGACCTTGCCGGTGACCTCGAGCCGGTAGGACGCCAGGTCGACCTCGGTCGGCGTCCCGGTCATGTGCAAGCCCGTCGTAGGATCGAGCTCGACATAGCCCGGCGTCTCGGCGGGCCGAGTCGGCACGGCGATCGGCGCGAGGACACACGGCGTCGGGGTGACGACAGGCGCAGCGTCGTCGACCTCCGGCGTGGTGCTCACGGGCGCTGCCGGGCCTGGCACACACGCCACCAGGATCCCCAGGATCAGCGCGAACGCAGTCGGCGCGCGCCGTCCAATCCCCGCACGTCGAACGGATCTCACCCGCCCATCTCCTCCTGCATCGCCTCGCGTTCGAGCGCGCGGCGGTCGGCGACCACCATGGGCCCGCCAGCGTGACGGATCATGCCCTCTCGGCTAAAGTTGCGCAGCGTCCGACCGACGACGTCGCGGACAGTGCCCACGTGTGCGGCGATCTCTTCCTGTGTCCAGCGCCGTCCCTCGTCCGTGGGATCGTCCGCCTGGGCGAGCAGGAACCGCGCCAGGCGCGTGCGCACGGTATGCAGCGCCAGGCCCTCCACGGCGTCGCTCAGGTAGCGCACCCTCTCCGCCAAGTAGCGCGTCACAGCCATCGCAACCTGCCGGTGCGCCTGCACGAGCCCCAGGAACCGATCGCAGGGGATGACGTACAGGACCGCACGGCTCGCCGCTTCCGTCGTCGCCAGGCTGGTCCCTCCGTCGAGGACAGGGACGATGTTGAAACACTCGCCCGGGCCAAGATAGTCCAGCACGTACTCCCGTCCCTCGAGCGAGAGTCGGCGCACTCTGACCTCGCCCTGCACGATCATGTACACGCCCCGGCAGGGCTCACCTGCCAAGGCGATGATCTGATTGGGGTCGTACGTGGATTCGCTCACATAGGCGGCGATGTCTCGCAATGCCGCACGGTCCAGGTCAGCGAGGATCCGAAACTCGGACAGGGTTCGGGCAACGACATCCATGCTCACCACTCGTGTGCTGTGCCGGGGCGCAGGCGCAAGGCCCCCTGCTGCGGGCCGATCAAACCAGATGGGACGATTATAGCAGCGAACACAGGCTGTGTCAACAGATATCCAAACAAAGTTATCGGCATTTTATAGTCCACTTTAATGCGTTATCGTCTGCGCCGAGCCGGGCGGAGGCGTGCGCCCTAGCCGCTCGGTGAGACCACGCGCCGCTCACGTCGCTGCGCCGCCCAGGCAACCAAGTCCTTGGCGCCAAAGGGCGCATACAGGACGAAAAAGAAGATTAGACCGACCCCCTGTAGGCTGAGGATGTACCAGGGCCAAGGCCCGAGGACGTCCAGCAGCGACGGCGTTTCAGGTTTGTGACACAGAAAGAGATAGTTGCCGTCTACCGCCCAGTTGAAGAGCCCGATCGCAACAGCGTAGGCGTTCGTGATCAGGAACGTCTTCCAGATCGAGCGGAACTTGGGTCGATAGCCGACGACAAAGGTCATGTACACGCTGGCAGTCACGATCGCACCGTGGGAGACAAAGACCTGGAAGAAGCGGTAGTGCGGAAAGCCGTAGGTGCTGTCGGGCGTGAGCAGAGCCTGGATCGCCCCCCCGAATCCCCAAAAGTAGGTCAGTTCATAGATCGCATAGCTATCATTGACGAGCATGATCGCGGACAGGACGATCGCCGCCCCGCACAGATGGAGGGGCAGCGACTCTCCGATGAACCACTCGCCAATCGAGAGACGCCAGACATTGAGCGAGATCTCTTGCCCGATCAGCAGCGCCGCCAGCGCGTAGCGGAACCAGCGGCGCGCGGAGGGGCGCTCGACGCGCCGCTGCCACACGACCATGAGCACGTTCAACACGACGAGCGTGAGCAGCACAATAACGTGGGATGGGGAAAAGAGCTCGAACTCCCCCTTCAAATAGTCGGCGGAAAAGTACTTATTCACGGCGTACTCCTTTCGACCGGACGTGGTCAGGGGACAGATGCTGCACACTGTGGAGAGCCCGCACGTGATCGCGCGCGCTGCAGGCAGTCGCGCACCACGCTGGGCGCACCGCTGATCGCCACGCTCCCGATCGAGAGCCACCCGGCGAGGACCCGGGATGCGGACGCCCGGGCAGTATAGCAGAAAGGAACGTGAAGGTCAAAGCGCGACATGCGAGGTCCAGCCCCCACGTGAAACCCAGGAAAGGCATTACGCGTAATGTGGATACAGTCAACCCACACGACGAGGAGGCCCCATGGACAGCGATCGCGAAGAGGTAGAGGTCGAAGTGCAGGTCACAGAGGAACACAAAAAGCGCCCCGCAGGCGACAGCGTCAGCCGGGCGCTGAGCAGTTTCATGGAATCGCTCGAGGCGGCGCTGACCGGGCGCGGGAACTCGGTCATGGTCCGCGTGAACGACGAGACGCTCGCGAAACTGGACATGCTGGTCGCTTCTGGGATCTGCAAGAGCCGGTCCGAGAGCGCCGCGATCCTGCTGCAGCGCGGGATCGAGAGCAGCAGTGCGCTGTTTGACCGGATCGAGTCGGTCACCAACCGGATCACACAGCTGCGGCAGGATCTGCTCAAGTCCGTGCAACATCTCGACAAGTAGGACGCCCCACCACCCCCGGGCAGCGTCACTGCCTACTGTGGCGTAGCAGACCCGCAAGCCCGAGCCTCTCCTCGTCCCCGCGCTCCGCGCGGGGACGAGGACAGAGCCGAGCTCGTCCCTGCGCGGATCCCAACACCCTACAGCTTCCAGATTGGCGAAGAACATGGGCTGTGCTATAATCGGAGTACAACGACGGCAAGCTGAACCCACGATCAGGAGGCAGGCATGAGGGGCGCAAAAACGGCGGGAACGATCGCGCTGCTGGTCACCGGACTGGTCTTTCTCTGTGTAGGGGGCGTGCTGGGGGGCTTCGGGGTGCTGTACATCCTTGCCGCACACGCCCAGGACGCAGCCGATCCCGGCTCACGCCTGAGCCTCGGCATCGGGATGGTCGTCGTGGGCCTCGTCATCTGGCTGTTCGCCGCGTTGGGGGCCTTTCTCGCCTGGCGGCGCATGCAGCCCAAGCCAGAGCAAAAGGTGACGATCCACCAGCAAGTCGAGCTGACCGGCGACATAGACCTTGCCTCACTAAGCTGCCAGAAATGCAATGCCAAGCTCGACAAGGATGCGATCGTGGTACAGGGAGGCGCGATCGTCGTCTCCTGCCCGTACTGCGGATCGACCTACCAGATAGTAGAAGAGCCCAAGTGGTGATCGCTCGACACGAGGGCAATGACGGGATCGGAGGCATGATGAGAGCCAAGCGTTGGATCGGAGTCGGCGTGCTGGCGCTGTTCATCGCGTTCCTGTGCGCGGTGCCTGGCGCGTGGGCACAGGACTATCGGTTCTCGGTCGACCGCAATATCTCGCGTGTGATCGTGAACGCAGACGGCTCGGCTGACATCGAGTACTGGCTGACGTACACCTGCGCGCCCAACGCCCACCCGATCGACATCGTCGACGTGGGCATGCCCAACCGGTCGTACGACCTGGACAGCGCGGAAGCGTGGTACAGCGCTGGCGCAGGGGGCGGCGAGGAGCTGCCGCTGAGCGACATCTACAAGTCCGAATGGCTCGACATCGGCGTCGAGGTCCACCTCGGCTCGTACACGCTGCAGCCAGGCGAACAGGGCACGCTCCACCTGCGGGTGAACGTCGCGGAATTCGTCTACCCCGATAGCGCGGACGAAGCCTATGCCAGCGTCGAGTTCGCGCCCCACTACTATGACGCCGCCAACGTCGTCGGCAAGACCTACCTCGAGATCCAGTTCATGTTCCCGCCGGGCGTGACCAACGAGGAGACGCGCTACCACGACCGCGAGTTCGACGAGGTCGACGTGATCGACGACCGGATCGTGTTCATCTATGTCTACCCCGACGCGACCGGCAGCGAGACCCACAAGCACGGCATCTCGTTCCCGGCGTCGTACGTCGACGTGGTCCACAAGGCGCCGGTCGTGATCGACACCGGCGGCACCAGTGACGGCGGGCGCGCACTAGACCTGGACGGGTTGTTCACGACCGGGTGCACGGGCGCGATCTTGCTGATCTTTGCGGGCGGACCGGTGCTCGCCATCCTGCAAGCCAACCGCCGCAAGATGAAGTACCTGCCGCCCGAGTTGGCGGTAGAGGGCGTCGGGATCAAGCGTGGGCTGACCGCCGTCGAGGCGGCGATCCTGCTGGAGAAGCCGCTGAACAAGGTACTGACCATGATCCTGTTCGGCCTCCTCAAGAAGCGGGCGATCATTGTCACGAGCGAGGACCCGCTGCAGCTCGAGAAAGCCGATCCCATGCCCCAGCGCGAGTGGCGCAAGTACGAGGAGGCGTTCATCGCCGCCATCGATCCGAAGGGCAAGCTGAAGCAGGGCGCCCTGCGTACCATGTTGATCGAGCTCATCAAGTCGGTCAACCAGCGCATGAAAGGCTTCAGCCGCAAGGAGACGATCGCCTACTATGGCAGCATCGTCGACCGAGCCTGGAACCAGGTCACGCAAGAGTCCACGCCAGAGGTCAAGTCACAGCAGTTCGACCAGAACCTGGAATGGATGATGATGGACGACGACTTCCAGGAGCGCACCGAGCGCACCTTCCGCACCGGGCCCGTGTTCATGCCTCCCTGGTGGGCCTACTACCGTCCCTGGGTGCCCATGGTGCGCTCCTCGCGCACCGGCGGGGGAGACATATCGACGGGGCGCAGCAGCAGCGCGCCCGGCGGCAGGCAGATCACGCTGCCCACCCTGCCGGGCGCAGCGTTCGCGAGCACCTTTGTGGGCGGCATGGAGCGCACGGCGAGCGGGATCGTGGGCCGCCTACAAGAGTTCACGAGCGGCGTCACGCAGCGAACGAACCCGCCCCCCGTCTCTTCGAGCGGGTCCTCGCACCGCAGCGGCGGCTGTGCCTGCGCATGCGCGTGTGCGTGTGCAGGGTGCGCGTGCGCGTGCGCGGGCGGCGGACGATAGCGCGCCCTGATCGTAGAAGGAGGCAGGATGTCGATTCTCGACCGGATCAGGCAGTGGTTCTCGGATGTGGAACCGCTATCCAAGGGCATGTACCAGTATCGGTCCGCGCCGGACGCGGAGGAACGGTTCCGGCTTCACCTCCGGGTCGAGGGCGACGGGTACGGCACCCTGGTGATCAATGCCGCCAAGGTGCTCCACCTCAACCAGACGGCGACCGAGATGGCGCGGCTGTTGGTGGACGAAGCCACGCCCGACAAAGCCGCGCGTGCGATCGCGCGCCGCTACCGCGTCTCGCGCCAGCAGGCGCACGATGACTATGTGGCCCTGCGCGACAAGGTCCTGCTCCTGGCGCGCACCGACGAGGTCTGCCCGATCACCTACCTCGACGTGCGCCGCATCGACCCCTTCCAGACGCCAGCGTCCGCCCCCTACCGCATGGACCTGGCGCTGACCTACCGCTGCAACAATGCCTGCGGGCACTGCTACGTCGCGCGCGCGCCCGGCTTTCCCGAACTGGGCCCGGAGGAGTGGAAGCAGATCATCGACCGTTGCTGGGAGGTGGGCATCCCGCACGTGACCTTTACCGGCGGCGAAGCGACGCTCGTCCCCTACCTGCGTGAGTTGATCGAGTACGCCGAGGACGTGGGTTTGGTGACCGGACTGCTGACCAATGGGCGGCGGCTCTCTGATCGCGCTTATCTGGACGGGCTGTTGGAAGCAGGGCTCGATCACATCCAGATCACGCTCGAATCGCACGACGCGGCGGTGCACGATCAGATGGTCTGCGCCGAGGGGGCGTGGCGCGAGACCGTACAGGGCATCCGCAACAGCGTGGATGCCGACGTCTACCTGATGACCAACACCACGATCACCGACCTCAATGCCGCCGGGATCGAGGAGACGATCGACTTTATCGCCGACCTGGGCGTGCAGACGTTCGCCTGCAATGGCCTGATCTATGCTGGAAAGGGTCGAGACGTCGGCATCGGCATCCCCGAGGCGGACCTCGAGCCGATCATGGAGCGGGTAAAGGCCTGGGCCGACCTCCGCAAGCTGCGGCTGATCTGGTACACGCCGACCCGCTACTGCGAGTTCAACCCCCTCGAGCACGACCTGGGCGTCAAGGGTTGCTCGGCGGCGCGCTACAACATGGCGGTCGAGCCCAACGGCGACGTTCTCCCCTGCCAGAGCTACTTTGAGTCGATGGGCAACTTGCTGACCGACCCGTGGGAGCAGATCTGGGACAGCGCGTTGGCGCGCTATATCCGCGACCGGGCGTGGCTGCCCCCGGAATGCGTGGCGTGTCCCGACGTCGAGATCTGCGGGGGCGGATGCCCGTTGTACGCCCGGGAGGGCGAGTACCAGTGCCTGGATAGCCAGAACACGGCAGGCTAGGGAGCACGTGCACGCGGCATTCTCGTCGCGCGCGGCAGCCTCCAGCGAGCGTGCCTTTCCTTGTACCGCATCTGGAGCCCCCCGGTGGTGCGCCCCGAGGTGGAGGACCGATGACCCACGATGGCAGAGGGCAGGTTACACTCGGACCGCGCTTCGAGCGCGCATTCCAGTACGCCCTGCACCTGCACGCGGAGCAGGTACGCAAGGCGTCGGGCGTCCCCTACATGGCTCACTTGATGAGCGTCGCGGCGCTGGTCCTGGAGGACGGGGGGAGCGAGGAAGAGGCGATCGCCGCCCTGCTGCACGACGCGATCGAGGATCAGGGGGGCGATCGCGTGCGCCAGGAGATCCGGGCGCGGTTCGGAGAGCGGGTCGCCGCGATCGTCGAGGGCTGCACGGATGCGGACACCATGCCCAAGCCTCCCTGGCGCGAGCGCAAAGAGCGCTACCTCGCATCCCTCGCGACCGCCACCCCGGACGTGCTCCGCGTCAGCGCGGCGGACAAGCTGCACAACGTCCGTTCGTTGCTGCGCACCTACCGCAGTCAGGGCGAGCGCGTGTGGGGAGCCTTTAACGGCGGGCGATCGGGCACGCTATGGTACCAAGCAGCGCTGGCGCGCGCCATCGCGGCGCGCTCCGACAGCTGGCTCGCCTCCGAGCTGGCGCGCGCCGTCGCCGCACTCGAAGAACTGGTCGAAAGGGACAGCCCATGATCAAGATCGCCGAGGTCCTGCCGCCCTACCCGACGCCGCTATGGCGCATGGTCCGACAGTGTGGCATCGAGCACGTCGTGGGCTCGATGGACTTTCGCCGCGGGATCGACAACGTGCCGCACGAGCAGCTGCCGTGGAGCTATATGTCGCTCGTCCGGCTCAAGACAGCCTACGAGGATGCGGGATTTGCGCTCGACGTGATCGAGAGCCGCCCTCCCCTGAACAAGGCCAAGCTGGGGTTGCCCGGTCGCGACGAAGAGATCGAGCACGCGTGCGAGCTGATCCGGAACATGGGGCGTCTCGGGATCCCGGTGTGGTGCTACGAGTGGATGCCGGTCTTGAACTGGATGCGCACCTCGACGACGGTCCCTTCGCGCGGCGGCGCCCTGGCGACCGGGTATGACCACGACCTGATGCGCAATGCGCCGCTGACCAAGTTTGGCGTCGTCAGCGAGGAGCAGTTGTGGGAGAACCTAGCCTACTTTTTGGCGCGTGTGGTCCCGGTGGCAGAAGAAGCCAACGTCATGCTGGCGATGCACCCAGACGACCCGCCCCTCTCGCCGATCCGCGGCTTGGGGCGGATCATGCGGAGCGTCGAGAACTATGACCGTCTGCTCGACATGGCGTCCAGCCCGGTCAACGGGATCGCGCTCTGCCAGGGCAACTTTACGCTGATGACGGACGATCTGCCGGGCGTGATCCGGCACTTTGGGAGCCAGGGCAAGATCTTTTTCGTCCACTTCCGCGACGTGCGAGGCACCCCGACCAAGTTCGTCGAGACCTTTCACGACGACGGCAAGACCGACATGCTCGCTTGCATGCGCGCCTACCGCGACATCGGCTACGAGGGCGTATGCCGGCCCGACCACGTGCCCACCATGGAGGGCGACAGCAACGATCGGCCCGCTTACTCGTCGATCGGGCGGCTCTTTGCGATCGGCTACCTCAAGGGACTGCGCGAGGCGGTGTACGGGGAGTGAGGGACCACGAGACGAAAACGGGGCTGGGTTTCTGAAGAAGCCCAGCCCCATCCTTTTCCCACAAAGTCTTTTAGAAGCGCCACAACGAACCGATCGAACCTGCCTTCTCCAACCGCTCGTCTTGTACGAACGCGACCTCTACGTCGATGTCGATCGCGCGGTGCACGAGGTGTTCGACGATGTCGTCTAGGACGCGCGTATCGCCGCTGCAGATCGGGCACGCATCGGACGGGCTCAGCGTCAAGTAGTTGCAATGCGTGCAGACCCGCCCGCCCTCCCGGAACCCCTCCTGGATCACCAGCGTCTGCACGCGCCGCTCCTGTACGGCGATCAGCGTGTCCGCCAGGCCGAGTGACCCAGCCCCCTTGTGCGCCGCCGTGATCGTGTTGCCCACGAGGGCATCCTTGCGCTCTGCAACCGAGGCCTGGATGATCGGCATCGAGCGCTGCAGGACTTCCAGCTCGGGCGCATACATGTCGATCGAGATGTCGCCGATCACCTTGCCCTGCAGTGACTTGGGCATGAGGGTGAGGAAACGCGCGCGGTTCTCGTCCGTCCCGCCGAGGATGATCCGTTCGCACTGCCCCGCCTGGTAAAAGCGCTGCGTCAGATCGACCACCTCGCGTAGATTGCGCGCCGCGATCTGGTCGATCTTGTGGTCGAGGCCCGGCGACTTGCCGAGGCCCGGACCAGCGCCAGACCGCCCGCCCCGCCCGGAGGCATCGGTGAGCTGGCTCTTGATGTCCTCCCCCATCATCCCCGTCGCTTCCTGCAAGGCGCCTTGGTTGAACATGAACAGGCGGGCACCCTCGCGGTCGACGAGCACGACGCCGTACCGGTCGTAGGCATCGGCATAGTCGGCAAGCGGCTTGATGTAGGGTTGCCGCCCAACGTGGACGCTATCCCCAACCGAGTAGGCAAGCGTGTAGGCGCGCCAAAAGTCACCGCTGCTAAAGAGCGCCAGTCCGTTGCCCTGCCGGTCATACTCGAGTTCGATGTACTGTTCTACCGCTTCCGCATCCGCCGGGTCAACCTTGTCGGAGACCGACTTGAGCATCCCCCTCAGCGTCAGCCGGTACTGCTCCGCCGTGATCTGGGTCGAGTCGACGTTCAGGTACACACTCAGGACCGGCGGCTGCTGGCTACGGTACGCGGCTAGCTCTTTCAACTCCTGCTTGCCAAACATCGCATCCTCCTTCCAGAGACTCCGTCGTCCACATCGGGTACACTGGGCAACGTTCGCCCTGCACCGCGCCGTGCGCTGGCGCCTCTATGGCCCCCGCCGATCGGGGAGCGGCGGCACGACGACCGACGCGCAATGTGCTGGGATGCCCTCCGGCTAGGGCCGCTCGCCCAGCACGACTTCGATCGCGATCTGCTCGCCATCCCGGATCACGGTCAGGGTCACGGACTGACCCACGGTAGTACGCTGCAAGTAGGTGATAATGTCATCCATGCCCCCCACGTCGACGCCGTCGATCGCGATGACAATATCGCCGCCGGCGGGCACGGGCTCGCCATACGACTCGACGTCGACCTCCTGCGTGCCACCCCGCACGCCCGCGTTCTCAGCGGGACCCCCTTCCACGACGCCCGCGATCAGCGCGCCCCGCGTCACGGGCAGGTCGAGCGCCTCGACCAGTTCGGGCCGGATCGTGTAGCCGTTGATGCCCAGCCACGGGTGGCGGTAGCGCCCCTCGGCGATCAGGGCAGGCACCACCGCCAGCACCTCATCCACCGGGATGGCGAATCCGATCCCGACGGAACCACCGATCGGACTGGAGGGCCGATAGTACGCGTTCACGCCGATCACGGTCCCACGCGAGTCGAGGAGCGGCCCACCCGAGTTGCCCGGGTTGATCGCGGCATCGGTCTGGATCACCTCCGCCAGCGAGAACTGGCTCTCTTGCTGGAGCACGCGCCCCAGCCCACTAATGTGGCCCACGGTCAACGTCCGCTCGTAGCCGTAGGGGTTGCCGATCGCGATCGCGAGCTGCCCGACCTGCAGACCGGCGGAGGAGCCCAGAGGCAGCGGGTTGAGGATCTCGCGGGGGACGTCGACCTGCAAGACTGCCAGATCGGCGTCCGGATCGGCCCCCAGCACCCTGCCCTCGGCAATCGTGTCATCGGAAAAATGGACGCGGATCCGGTCTGCGCCGCGGATCACGTGCTCGTTGGTCACAATGTGGCCTTCGCTGTCATACACAAAGCCCGACCCGCTGCCACCCTCCTCCGGGTCCATTCCGTTGGCGACCTCGATGTAGACCACGCCGGGACTGACACGCCTGTAGATGTCGATCACGACCTGCTCCTGGGTATCGAACTCTGGAGCAGGCTGTTGGGCGCTTTCGGGCGCGGGCGTGGCGGTGACGACGACAGCTTGCGGGGTAGAGACCGGTTCACGATCCGGGGTCTGCAGCACAGGAATGGCAGCAGCAGTGCATCCGAGCAGGATCGTGGTCAGTACCGCGATCCCAAACAGGATGCGGCGGTCAACGGCTTGGCTCATGCATGTCCTCTATTCTAGGGTCGAACGGCGCGGGTCCGCAGCCCTCGGCCGTCTGGACCGCTCCGGCTTCTCGCGCCTACGGCCCGCCGGGCGAGACGTTCAAGAAGGGCAGTACGCTGCCCTCTGGGATGATGCCCCACGTGACCGTGCTATCCGGGTCGCTCAAGGCTGTGACGAACTCGAGCTGGATGATCTCGGGATACTGCTGGAGCATCTTGCCCTTGAGCTCGATCGACTGTGCTTCAGCTGCCGCAAGGAGCTTGATCTTTTCCGCGTCGCCGCGTGCATTCTCGACTGTCGCCGCAGCCTCACCCTTTGCCGCCTCGATCGCGCTCTGCGCCTTCCACTTGGCCTGCTCGGCGCGGTTCTGCTCGGTGATCACGTTCTCCGCTTCGATCTGCTTCTGCTCGATCGCCTGGATGTACTCGGCCTGGAAGTCGATCTTGCGCAAGCCAAAGGCCTCGAGGATCACGCCTTTCTCTGCCAGGAGCGGCTTCAGTTGCTCCGCAAACTCGTCCTGCACGCGTTCGATGTTGCCGGTGTACAGGTCGAGGGCTGCGTACCCCTTGGGGATGTTGCGCGCCAGGATCCGCGTGTGGAACTTGACGACCTTTTCGACGACCTGCTCTTCGTTCCCGATCTGTTCTGCGATCGTCGTCACCCTAGTCGGGTCCATGCGAAAGCGCACCGAGTACTTGACCGAGATCTGCTGCCCATCGGCGGTCGAGGTATCGGTGGCATAGTCGATGTAGATCCCTTCGGCGGCGTCGTGCAGGCCCGGCTCCTCTTCAGTCTGATAGACCAGCTCTTGTGTGTGGAAGATGATGACCTTGTCGACAAAGGGCAGCTTCCAGTTCAAGCCCGGCTGCATGATCTCGTTCGTGATCCGCCCAAAGCGGGTGACCATGCCCACCGTGCCATAGTCAATCTGGGTATAGCTGGACATAAAGACGATGAACGCGAAAAACAGCACTACGCCGACGATGATCACGATGCCGACGAAACCAGGTCGCCTAGACATATCGGGTCCTCCTATGCGATGTGATCGCGATCTGTGGACACGCGCCACAGGCTTCTACTTTCTTTACGTAGCCGCGCGGCAAAAGGTTCTCGCTCCGCGAACCCGAAGCGGCCCTATTATACACAATCTGGCCCACCAAGACAAGCAGTTCTGGCGCCTCTTTGCCGATTGACGGGCGGGCGCGCCTGTACTAGAATCAGGGCCACGGATGGTCCAGGAGGACTCACGTGGACGACAAGCACCGGAACAGCCAGCCAACGACCTTTCTCTTTATCGGCGTGACGACGCGCCAGTCGTCGATCATGCGCGTGTTCCCGCTGTGGATGGCGGCGTTGGGCCGCACGGAGGTGGCGATCGAGGGGCGCGACCTGCCTCCCCACGCCGCGCCCGCGCGCTACCGGCAGGTCGTCTCCCAGGTCGCGCGCGATCCGCGGATCGCCGGCGCACTGGTCACGACGCACAAGATCGACCTCTACCACGCGGCGCGCGACCTGTTCGACGTGCTCGACCCGTACGCCCAGGTCTGCGGCGAGGTATCGTGCATCTCGAAACGGGGGGGCGCCCTGATCGGCCATGCCCTGGACCCGATCGCGGGCGGCTTGAGCCTAGATGCCCTGCTCGGCAAGCAGTACTTTGGCGCTGACCGAGAGGTGCTGTGCCTTGGCGCGGGGGGAGCGGCGACGGCGATCGCCGTGCACCTGATTGAAAAGCCGGACCCCGCGGACAGGCCTGCGCGGATGGTGGTTGTCAACCGCTCGCCAGGGCGCCTGGAGGGCCTGCGCCGGATGGTGGAGGGGACGGGAACGGGCATCGCCTTCGAGTACGTGTGCAACGAGGACCCGCGCCACAACGACCGGTTGATGGCGGGCCTAGCGCCGGGCAGCGTGGTGATCAATGCCACCGGCATGGGCAAGGACCGCCCCGGTTCCCCGATCACCGACGAGGGCCTCTTTCCGCTCGACGGCGTGGCGTGGGAGCTCAACTACCGCGGCGCGCTGGGCTTCTTGCACCAGGCGCGCGCACAAGCGGCGGCGCGCCGGCTTGCCGTCGAGGACGGGTGGCGCTACTTCCTGCATGGCTGGACCCAAGCGATCGCCGCAGTGCTGCACCTGGATCTCGATCCTCAGACTTTCGCACGGTTGGCGTCGGTCGCCGCTTCGGCGCGCACGCGTGGAGACGACTCCGCCTAGCAGCAGAAAGACGAGCAGCATGCCAGGAGAGCCAGGGGGCCGAGGGGCCCCCTGGCTCTGTCGCTCGGGCCTACCCGTCCGCGGCGCTGCCGCGGCTAGTGAGGCCCGTCAAAGTTGAACGTCCAGCTGTCCGTGTCGTGCCGGTGCCCCGGATAGTGATAGGCCTGGTTGGTGCTGAACTTGAAATGGCACCACAGCGTCCGCTCCCAGGCAGTGAGCGAGACCGTGTAGCCGCAGTCCACCGGTTCGGCGTCCAGGTCGTAGACGGTCACCGGGCCCAGCCCGACATAGTTCGGCCAATTCAGGGTGCCGGTCGCGATCAGGTTGTCGCCACCGTCGTCATAGTACGCGACGGTCGTATAGTCCTTGATCCCGTAACCATTGCCCGTGATCTGCAGCCGGGCTGCGTAGAAGTGAGTGTCGCTGATCCGGCCCGTGACGGTGAGCGGCATGTCCGCCGCGGTAAAGCCCTCGCACTCGCCCGCCGTCTTTTCCAGCTCCGCCACGGGCGCCGTATTGTCGAGCTGCACGAGGTGCGTTGTACCACTGATCGTGATTCCGGCGGTCGTGAGGGTCTCTAGCATCACTTCGTACAGCGCATTCCCATCCGGGAGTGCGGCGCCCGAGTTCCACACGGTCAGGGCGAGCCCGGGGTTGCACGCGCCGAGCATCGGGTCGGTTAGGTGGCGGTAGTCTATGCCGTCGTACCAGCCATCCGACGTCGAGTACCAGTTCTGGCTGCCCAAGCAGTCCGGGTAAGGCGGCAGGAAGGCGTCGACCTTGACCTGCCAACCGCTCGCCGCCTCGACCGGGATGCCGGTCCACGGGTTCCCAGATCCTGCCAGGCGGTAGACGATCCGGAACTCGTCCACGTTATCGCAGATCTGTCCCTGGATGTCGATCAAGCCGCCAAAGGGAACCGGTGCGTTGATCGAGCCTACCGTGCCGGGGTTTGCCATGCCCGTCGCCGGACTGATATCGGCGATGTCGACCCCGCCGACCTTGGTGATGCGGCTCACACACTCCTCGGGGGTCACGAGGTTGACCGATAGCGCGTCGAGCCCGACGAAATCCGCCGCTGGCTTGAAGCACGAGATCAGGTCATAGTGCGGGACCGCAACCCCGTTGCCCATGCGCAGGATGTCGCCGTCCGTAAAGCTCACCTCGCCGCGATAGAGGATCTCGGTCGAGAAGTGGATGCGGCGCTTGTCGCCCTTGCGATCCGTCGTCACCGCGTCCAGCCCAAAGTCGACGCCCGGGCCTTGCAGCCCCGCGGGCACGCTGGGATCGAGCAGGTCCTGGTTCGGGGCGACGATCGCGCCGTCCCGCGCCGAAAGGAGGTCCCCATCCAGGAAGCCCTTTAGTTCAGGCGGGCGGAACGTCCCCTCGGTCGAGAACCAGATGTCGATCTCGTACTTGACCAGGAGCCGCACCAAGAGGTCCCCCGTCCAGTCGACGCGAGCGACCGGCGTCTCCGGGTCTTTCAGAAAGCCGAGGATGTTCTCCTTGAGCCCCACAAAGTGCACGGCGTCGAGCCCGATGTCATACCCGACCCCGAACTTGTGGGTCAGAGCCACGTTGGGGATGACCAGCCCGCCCGTCCCAGTCGTGATCAGCAGGTCGCCTGCCGTAAACTGGGGTCCGTCGGTCGGGCTCCAGTTCACGCTATCGAGCTCGGTGGAGAGGGCGACGGTGTAGCTGTCGGCGTCGATCACGTCGACCGCGTCCAGGCCCAAGTCGACGCCGATGTCCCACCTGCCGATCAGGTCCAGGTTGGTGGCGCAAAGGGCACAGTCGGGCCCCAGCAGGTCCCCATCCGAGATGTACTGCCCCGTGGCAGCCATAAAGTCCTCCTCGGTCGAAAAGCCAAAGGAGGCGCATTTGGCGAGTTCGCCAGCGCCGACCTGGCTGCTGACCAGGCGCGCCGGAAGGAGCAGGGCAAGGACGAGCAGCCCTGCCAATGCCAGGAGCTTGATCTGTTTACGCATGTCACATACTCCTTTTCTCATACTGCAGGACCACCATCCGGCTCAGTAGGGGATGCCATAGTCCTTGAGCGTGACCGGCAGGTAGGTCTTGAGCACAGCCTCTGACACGACGTACAGCGCGTCGAGCCCCAGGAAATCCGCCGCGGGCCCAAAGCAGGCGAGCAGATCCTCGTTGGTCGCCACCACGCCGTTGCCCAGCCGGAGGATGTCCCCGTCGGTGAACGGGGGGTCCGCCGTGTGCAGGATCTCGGTGGAGAACTGGATGCCCTGCCGCTCTGCAGAGCGGTCGCTGCTCACCGCATCCAGCCCATAGTCGATCCCGCGGCTCGGGATCCCGGCGGGCACAGAGAGGGGAAGAAGCAGGCTGTTGCCGGCGACGATGGTCCCGTCGCGCGCCGACAGCAGGTCGCCGTCGAGGAAGCCTTGCGCCCCAACGGGGCGGAACGTCCCCTCGGTCGAGAACCAGATGTCCACCCCATACTCGGTCAGTAGTCCGGACAGCAGTCCCGGATCGCCTAGCCACTCTTCCCGTTGGATCTCGGCGATGTCTTGCAGAAAGGCGAGGATCTTGGCCTCTTCCCCGGTCAGGTGTACGGCATCTAGACCGAGATCATAGCCCGCCGCGAACCCGTGCGTGAGCGCAACGTTGGGGACGATCGCGCCGTTGGTGACGAGCATATCCCCCGCCGTAAAGGTCGCTGCCTGGGGCGGGCTGTCAAGCTCGGTGGAAAAGACAACCAGCCCGCTCTCCGCGTCGATCACGTCGGCGGCGTCGAGACCGAGGTCCACGCTCACATCCCAACGCCCGACCAGATCCAGGTTGCGGGCGCAGATGAT
>JAFGIE010000272.1 GCA_016929775.1 Anaerolineae bacterium | reverse complement strand
GCGCTGGGCAGCCTGCTCAAGAGCCGCGGGCTGACGGTCACGGCGCAAAAGCTCGATCCCTACATCAACGTCGATCCCGGGACCATGTCGCCCTACCAGCACGGCGAGGTCTTTGTCACCGAGGACGGGGCAGAGACTGACCTCGACTTGGGGCACTATGAGCGCTTTATCGACATCAACCTCTCCCAGCCGTGCAACGTCACCACCGGGCAGGTCTACGCCGAGGTCATCGCCAAGGAACGGCGTGGCGACTACCTGGGACGCACGATCCAGGTCATCCCCCACATCACCAACGAGATCAAGTACCGCATCCGCCAGGTCGCCGGACCCGAGATCGACGTCGCGATCATCGAGATCGGGGGCACGGTCGGCGACATCGAGAGCCTCCCCTTCCTGGAGGCGATCCGCCAGATGCGCAAGGACGTGGGACGCGAGAACACGGCATACATCCACCTCACCCTGCTGCCCTACATCTCGGCGACCGGCGAACTCAAGACCAAGCCCACCCAGCACAGCGTCAAGGAGCTGCGCGCGATCGGCATCCAGCCCGACGCGATCGTCTGCCGCGCCGACCAGCCAGTGGACGACGAGATCAAGGACAAGATCGCGCTCTTTTGCGACGTCGATCGCGAAGCCGTGATCCCGCTGGTCACCGCAGACAGCATCTACCGGGTGCCCCTGATCCTCGAAGCGGCGGGCCTCGATACCTTCCTGATCGAGCGTCTTGGGCTGCCCGCCGGCGCACCCGATCTCGAGGCGTGGCGCGACCTAGTGACCCGGATCGAGCAGCCGAAGCTAAAGATCGCGATCGGGCTGGTCGGCAAGTACGTCCAGCTCCAGGACGCCTACATGAGCGTCAAGGAGTCGCTCTACCACGCCGGGATCGCGAATGGCGTCGACGTCGACATCCACTGGATCAACTCGGAAGACCTGGAACGGGGGCGCAACCTCGAGCTCCTCTCGCAGGTCGACGGGATCGTCGTGCCCGGGGGGTTCGGCTATCGCGGCATCGAGGGCAAAGTCATCGCCGCACGCTACGCGCGCACGCACCAAGTGCCTTACCTGGGGCTGTGCCTGGGGATGCAGGTCATGGTGATCGAGCTGGCGCGCGCCGCGTTGGGGACGGACGAGGTCAACTCGACCGAGTTCGACCCGCACGTGCGCCATCCGGTGATCGACCTCATGCCCGACCAGCAGTCTGTGGTCAACATGGGCGGCACGATGCGGCTCGGCGTCTACCCGTGTCACATGACGCCCGGCAGCCTAGCGGCGCAGGCATACCAGGTCGAGGTCGCACAGGAACGGCATCGCCATCGCTTCGAGCTCAACAACGCCTACCGCGACATCCTGGCGCGCCAGGGCATGGTCTTCTCGGGGCTGTCGCCCGATCGCAGGCTGGTCGAGATCGCCGAGCTGGACGATCATCCCTGGATGCTCGGATGCCAGTTCCACCCCGAGTTCCGGTCGCGTCCCACCCGCCCCCACCCGCTCTTCAAGGCCTTCGTTGGCGCCGCGCGCACGCATGCCGCACACAGGGAGGACGAACCAGAGAGTTAGGAAAAAAGGAGCTGCACCGGCGCGCCAAAGTGAACGCCGTTGCCCCCGTGATCAGCGCCATCGTGGCTACGCGGCCCAGTCGCCACGCGCCAAATACGCGCCCCACCGTCACCCGCACGGGGGCATCCTCCTGCCTCGCTAGGCGGACTGTGTCGCCTCCGCCCGGGCAGTCCGTGGTCTGGCGAGCCACGCCAGAAAGATGCCAAAGAAGTAGAGCGAGATCAGGGGCGCCATGACCAGGCCCATGTTGAAGGGGTCGGGCGTCGGCGTGATGAACGCCGCGAGGACAGCAATGCCCACCACAGCAAACTTCCACACGTGAAGCAGCTGCTTGGCGGTGACGACGCCCAGGCGGGAGACAAAGGCCATGATCAACGGCGTCTCAAAGCTGACGCCCACCCAGAACACAAGGCCAGTGACAAAGGGGATGTACTCGTCGACCATCCAGTTCTGCTCGATCAGGTCGGACCAGAACCCGAGCAGGAAGGGGATGGCGGCAGGGACCATGACAAAGTAGGCGAAAGCCGCCCCGCCGAGGAAAAAGACGGTCGCTCCGGGGATGATCCAGAACAGCGCGCGCTTCTCGCGGCTAGTCAGGCCTGGCAGCACGTAGTGCAGGATCTGGTAGACAATGAATGGCATCGCCACGATCGCGCCGCTGAACAACGAGATCTTCATGAACAGGCCGATGGTCGTCGTCGGCCTAGTGGCAATGATCGCGTACTGGCCCTCGTACTCGTTCATCGGCAAGAGCAACCACTCGAGGATGCGCTTGGCGAGCACAAAGGTCGCCGCGCTGCTGACGACGAGCGCGATCGCGATCCGGACCAGGTGATCCTTTAGCTCGACCAAGTGCTCGAGCAGGGTCATCATCTTTTCGTGTGGAAACTCGAGTTGATCCTCAGTCATGCGACTTCCTCTACGGGTAGGTCATCGTCCAGCGCACCGTCGACGGGCGCGCCCGCCCCGCGCGCCAGTGCGCTCAGGGCGGCTATCTCGCGCTGTAGCGCGCCGATCTCGTCGCGCAGGCGCAAGACATCGGCGCTCAACTGCTCAAACTCGTCTCGATCGACGGTGAGCGCCTGTGGCTCCGCGCCCGCCGGCGCCTCAGCAGCTGGCGCAGCTCTTGCCTGGCGCCGCTGCGCCAGGCTGTCGAGGATCTTTTGCGTGCGGTCGAACGCGGTCTCCCGCGCCGGAGCCGGCTCCGCCAGAGTCCGCTCTGCCGGAGTCTGCTCCGCCGGAG
>JAFGIE010000039.1 GCA_016929775.1 Anaerolineae bacterium | reverse complement strand
CGGCCCTTATTGCGTTAGGCCCCTTTCATGCGCCACGCGCTCCGGCGCGCCAGAGCGCGTGGCGCGCCAGAGCGCGTGGCGCGCCAGAGCGCGTGGCGCGCCAGAGCGCGTGGCGTGCCAGAGCACGTAGCGCGCCAGAGCCATGGGCGAGCTCTCGCAGACGTGGAGGGAGAAGCGCGTGATCCGCACTCAGTTGTGCGATCTGCTGGGGATCGCGCATCCGATCATCCAGGGCGGTATGGCCTGGGTCTCGAATGCGCAGCTCGTATCCGCTGTTTCGGAGGCGGGTGGATTGGGCGTGATCGGCAGCGGCAGCGCGCCGCCAGACTGGGTCGCTGCCCAGATCGGCGCTGTTCGCGCGCAGACGGGTAAGCCGTTTGGCGTCAACATTCCCCTCTTTTCTCCCTATGCCGATCAAGTGATCGAACTGTGCATCGCCGAGCGCGTGCCGGTGGTGACCACGGGCGCAGGAAGCCCGGGCGCCTATCTTGCCGCTCTTCGTGAGGTCGGGATCGTGGTCTTGCCGCTCGTGGCCTCCGTCGCCCTGGCGCGCCGGTTGGCCCGGCAAGGCGTCGATGGGCTGATCGTCGAGGGACAAGAGTCGGGTGGTCACATCGGCGATGTGTCTACGATGCCGCTCGTGCCGCAGGTTGTGGATGCGGTAGATGTTCCCGTCGTCGCTGCTGGCGGCATTGCCGACGGGCGTGGCCTGGCGGCGGCGCTGGCGTTGGGCGCCGTGGGTGTGCAGATGGGCACGCGCTTTATCTGTACGACCGAGTGTACGGCTCACCCCAACTACAAGGACCGCGTCTTGCGCGCCCGTGACCGGTCGACGATCGTGACCGGTCAGTCGTTGGGACATCCGGTGCGCACGATCAAGAACAAGATGAGTACCGAGATGGAACGCCTGGAACGCGGGGCCGAGATCAGTGAGGCGGAACTGATCGCGTTCGGCACCGGCAAGCTTCGCCTGGCGGTCGAAGAGGGCGATGTGGACAATGGCTCGGTCATGAGTGGACAGATCGGTGGCCTGATTGACGACATTGTCTCGTGCCAGGTGCTGATCGAGCGGGTGGTCCGCGAAGCGGAAGCGCAGATCGAGGCGCTCGATCGCCTCCGGGTGTAGGGCCTGCGTTGGCAGGCAAGGAGGGCAGAGAAGTGGACCCGGTACCCGGTACCGTTACGATCGCGCCCGAAGTGCTGGTGACGATTGCCCAGCTGACTGCTCTGGACGTCGACGGCGTACGCGAGATGAGCGCCGGCTGGACGCGCGGGGTCAATCGCTTCTTCGGCAACGAGCATGTGGGCGATGGCGTCCAGATCAAGATCGAGGGCGATCAAGTCCTGGTCGACCTGTACGTGATCGTCGAGCACGACGTGAACATGCTGCACCTTGGCAAAAGGATACAGGAACAGGTGACGCGCGCGATCGAGGACATCGTAGGCATGAACGTGCGCGCCGTCAACGTACACATCGAGGACGTATCCTATGCGCCGCAGAGTGTGTGAGACGTCTGCGTACGGGCGCGGATAGCGCTCCTTTGCTCCCGGGAGGGTAATCGGTGCAGGTCCGACGCCAGGCGCGCATCGCGGCTTTGCAGGCTCTTTTCGAAATCGACAGCGTCGGTCACCAGGTGGGCGTTGTCCTGCAACGGCGCATCCAGGAGGCCGAGATGCCCGGCGCGGGAGAGGCGTTTCTGTCCAAGCTCGTGCGGGGCGTGATCGAGCACCAGGCAGCGTTGGACGAGCTGATCGTCGCCTATGCACCCGAGTGGCCGATCGACCAAATGGCGATCATTGACCGCAACATCCTGCGTATCGCCCTCTTTGAGTTCTTGGTCGACGGAGGAACGCCGCCCAAGGTGGCGATCAATGAGGCAGTCGAGCTGGCAAAGACGTTTGGAAGCGATAGCTCGAGCCGCTTTGTCAATGGCGTATTGGGGACACTGCTGGCCCAGCGCGGCGCCCCGGCACGGGGCAAGCGGCGGCGGAAGCGGGCGGCGGATCAGGGATAGGGGACACAGGTATGTTCGACAACTTTGGGCTGGGCGAGTTCTTTTTCCTCGCTGTACTGGCCCTCTTGTTCTTTGGACCGGAGCGTCTCCCGCAGATGGGCGCCAGGTTGGGGCGCTGGGTCTCCCGGATGACCCAGTACTCGAAGGCCTTCATGACCGAGTGGCGTGAGGAGGCGCTGGCGATCCACGATGCGGTGGCAGAGGTCAAGGGGATCCGCGACGAGATCGTGGCAGCGCAGGCCGAGATCTCGAGCACCTTGCAGACCGCACGGGGCGATATGAACGAGGGCCTCGAAGCGGCAAAGGAAGCCGTCTCAGGCGCTACGCGTGACGTGACCGATCGTATGCGGCTCCAGCAAGAGACGGCTGCACAGGATCTGGAGCGCGCAGCCCGCGAGCGGGATGGCACGGCACGCGAGGCGGGGGATGGCGAAGCTGAGGCGATCGCCAAGACGCAGCAGATCCTGGCGGATCTACAACAGAAGCGGGGCGCAGGGACCCCGGACCAGGCGGCGACCGCTGCACCGGCGGAGAGCGCCGAACCCGAGGCGACAGAACCGGCGCCCGCCGATGAAGAGTGGGAAAGCGTCCGGCGCCTGATCGAGGAGAGCTTGCAGCCAAGGCCACGTGCAGATGCGCAGCCCGCGGCAGTTCCTGAGCCCGCGGCGATGCCTGAGCCCGCGGCGGCGCCTGAGGCCGCGGCGATGCCTGAGCCCGCGGCGACGCCTGAGCCCGGGGTGGCATCCGAGCCCGTGGCGGCGTCTGAGCCCGCAGCGACGGCACAGCCTGAACCACCCAAAGAGAGCGCGTTCGATCGCACGCAAAAGATCCTCGATGGCTTGATGGCACGGCGTGCGGGCGGGGAGCGCGCCGAGGCCAAGCCGGCAGCGTCTGGGCCCTCCGCGGCGCAGGCTCCGGCGGAGGGGACTCCGGCGGAGCAGACTCCGGCAGAGCGGACTCTGGCGG
>JAFGIE010000271.1 GCA_016929775.1 Anaerolineae bacterium | reverse complement strand
GTTAGGGCGCTCGGCGTGGACTGCGACCCGACGCGCGAGACGGTGGTCCTGCACGACGATCGCGACGGCAGCCCGTACGCCCTGCCCAACCCGCTGCGGTCGGTCGAAGAGGTCCTGGGTGCGACGCGGCATCTCAAGGCCAACGCCATCCACGGCGACCTGAACCTCGAGAATGTCCTGGTCGACCCCCAAGTGCGCGACGTGCGGCTGATCGACTTTGCCGAGGCGCGCCAAGACCACGTGCTGCACGACTTTTTGCGGTTGGAGGCTGAGGTCGTGACCAAAGTCCTGCCGGCGGTGCTCGCCAGCGCAGGTCTGCCCGCCGCGACGGTGCGTCCCTTCTACGAGCAGTTGCACTGCGCCACCTTCCAGTTCGACCAGGACAGCGCTAGCCGCTTGCGCAGCTCTGCGCTCGAGCGTCCCTTTGCCATCTTGAGCGCCATTCGTGAGGCCGCTCGGCACGGGTTCTACGACCGCGACGACGCGACCGAGTACTACCAGGGCCTGACGATATACCTCCTGGGCACGCTCAAGTACGACAACCTCGACCGGATCCGCGATGCCAAGCGCATCGCCTTCCTGTGTGCCGCCACCGTGCAGCCTCTGCTCCGCGGAGAGTCGCCGTGCGCCAAGTACCTGCCCGACTATCGCGCTCGTGCGCCCTGTCCCTACCGGGGTCTGTCCGCGTTCGAAGAGGAGCATGCCGCCCTCTTTTTCGGGCGCGAGGACCTGACCCAGCACGTGCTAGAGGTCCTGCGCGGGGCGCTGGCAGCGGGAGGCGGGCACCGCATGCTGGCGATCGTCGGCCCCTCGGGCAGCGGCAAGTCTTCGCTGCTGCGTGCGGGTGTGCTGGCGGCGCTCCGGCGGGGCGCGCTGCCAGGCAGCCAGGCCTGGCAGCTGGTCATCTGCCGTCCTGGGGCTGCGCCGCTCCAGAGCCTGGCTGCAGCGCTGTATCGCGCCAAGTTGATCGATCTGCCAGAGGCCGACGACCTGTGCACCAGCGCACGCGACAGCGCCCGTGCGCTCTACCGCGTCGCGTACCACGAGTCATCTGAGCCGCGCCTGGTGCTGCTGGTCGACCAGTTCGAGGAGGTCTTTGCCGCGTGCTCGCACGAGGAGGCGCGCCGCGCGTTCATCGACAACCTCCTCTACGCTGCCGGGGCCAGTGGCGGCAACGTGGTCGTCCTGCTGGCGCTCCGCGCGGACTTTTACGGGCACTGTGCGGCCTACGAGCTGGCAGACGTGCTGCCCACCCACCATGTGCTCGTGCCGCCGATGGACGAGGGTGCGCTGCGGCGCGCGATCCAGCAGCCAGCCTATCTGGCGGGCCGCGTGTTCGAGGCTGGGATGGTAGCACGGCTGCTCGACGACGTCCGCGGTCAAGCGGGCGGCTTGCCGCTGATGCAGCACGCGCTGGTCGAGCTGTGGGAGCGCGGCACCGGGCAGACGCTGACACACGCTGCCTACGAGGCGATCGGGCGGGTGGACGGCGCCCTAGAGAGGCGTGCGGAGGCAGCCTACACGGCGCTCTCGCCGCCCGACCGCGCGCTGTGCAGGCATCTGTTCCTGCAGTTGGTCCAACCCGGCGAAGGTACCGTCGACACCGCCCGCCGGGCCCGGGCCTCGGAACTGCTTCCGGCAGGAGGCGATGCCGCCGCCCTGGAGATGGTGCTCCAGAGGCTGGCGGAGGCACGCCTGGTGACAACCGGGCTGGAGGAGGGAGAGCGGTTCGTCGAGGTCGCGCACGAAGCGCTGATCCAGAGCTGGCAGCGCCTGCACGCCTGGGTGGACGAGAGCCGCGACGATCTGAGAACCCACAGGCGGCTGTCGGAGGCAGCGCACGAATGGGCCGTCAACGCCCGTGACCCCAGCTTCCTGTACTGGGGCACGCGCCTGGCTCTGCTCGAGCGCTGGGCCGAGGCGCACGCCGGCGAGATGAGCACGCTGCAGCGCGCCTTTCTCGATGCCTGCCTCGTCGAACGGCAAAGACGCCAGCTCCAGGCACGCGAGCGAAGCCGCCGCCTGGCGCAGGACGCCTCCCAGGCGCTGGCACGCGACCCAGGCCTCGCTCTGCTGCTGGCAGTCGAGGCCTCGCGCGCAGGCGACGCCCCCGAGGCGGAACAGGCCCTGCGCGCGTGCTTGCGCTACCGCACCGCGCGCAGCGCGCTGGTGGGCCACCGGGGATCGCTGCGACACCTGGCGCTCGACCCAGTCGGCACGCTTGCCGCCACGGCGGGCGCGGATGGCACGGCGCGCATCTGGGACCTAGAGCGCGAGGAGGCGCGCGCCGTGCTGACGCTGCACGCCCAGGGCGTGCGGCGCCTAGCGTGGGATAGCGCCGGGGCCCGTCTGGCGACCGCAGGCGACGACGGCACGGTCCAGGTGTGGGACGCCGCCAGCGGGGAGCAGGTCGCCGTCTCTGCCAGACACGCGGCCAAGATCTACCATGTCGCCTGGAGTCCGGACGGAGAGGCGATCATCTCGGCGGGCGGCGATGGCAGCGCACGGGTGTGGGATGTGCGCACCGGGGTGCAGCGGATGGCCCTCGACCACGCACACGCCCAAGCCCCGCCGCGAGAGCCGGGACGACGCTCGTCCGGGACGGACCGGATCGTGTACGCCGCGTGGGACTCCGGGCAGACGCGCATTCTCACGGTCGGGGGGGATGGGACCGCACGCGTCTGGGATGCCCGGCTTGCCATCCAGCTGCTCGTGCTCCCGCACCGGGTCACACAGGCGAGCCGCGTCTATCGGGCCACGTGGAGCCCCGATGGCGCCCGCATCGTGACCGTCCAGTCGGACTGCACGGCGCGCGTGACCGACGCGCAGTACGGCATCGAGCTGGCTGTGCTGAGCGGCCACAGCCGGCTGCTCTCGTTCACTGCCTGGAGCCCTGACGGCACGCGCATCGTGACCGCCGGACAGGACGCCACGGCGCGCGTGTGGGATGCGCGCAGTGGGGACGAACTGGCAGTGTTTGACGGGCATGCCCGCAAGGTGAACCGCGCCGCGTGGGATGCGACAGGGACGTGGATCGTCACGTCCAGCGACGACGGCACGGCACGCGTCTGGGACGCTGCGAGCGGCGCCGAGCTTGCCGTGCTGTGCGGTCACGATGGCATGGTCCGCTTCCCCCGCTGGAACGGCGCCGGAACGCGCATCGTGGCGGCGGGCAGCGGCGAGACCGCCTACGTGTGGGATCTGGACGACCTCGTGCCTGCGTCGGCGGCGCGGGTGGCGCCGGACGACATGCTCGCCGCAGCCGCCCGGCTCGCGCGCCGGAACATGAGCGCGCTGGAATGGCGCACGTATATGGGCCACGACGCGTACCGCGAGACGTTCCCAGGCAAGCCGGTCCCCGCCGAGGGAACGGACCGAGCGTGACCCGGCGCGCGCCTCCTGGGAAAGCGGGGGGGCGGATGCGCAGCCCCCGGGTGGATGAGGCGTGACGCGGGGCAAGGACAGGAGAGGAGACGATGGAGTACCGCCGGATGGGACGGACGGAGCTGCAAGTGAGCGCCATCGGCCTGGGCACCGAGCACCTGGAGCAGACGCGCGAGACAATGGACGAGGTGATGGGGGTCGCCGTGGATGCAGGGATGAACTATGTCGACCTGCTGTACGACGACCCCGCCGGCGCGCCCGGCTTCTGGGACAACCTGGCGCCCACACTGCACGCCCATCGCGAGCAGCTCGTCCTCGCCGCGCACTGGGGTTGGGGACCGGGGCACAACGCGGACCTGGACGGCGCCCAGCGCTGCCTGGACCAGGTCCTGGCACGCGTGGGGAACGACTATGCCGAGCTCGCGATCATTGCCACGATCGACACCGAGACGCAGTGGGACGGCTGGGGGCAGCGCGCCGCCGAGCGCCTGGCACGCTACGTGGCCGATGGGCGGATCGGCCACATCGGCATGAGCGGGCATTTCGTCTCCACGGCACTCAAGGCGGTGCACAGCGGCCTGATCGACGTGCTCATGTACGGGATCAACCTGACCGAGCAGGGCAGCGCCGATCTGGAGGCGCTGTGCCAAGCGTGCGTCGAGCGCGATGTGGGCCTGGTCGCCATGAAGCCCTACTATGGCGGGGCGCTGCTGTCCTTCGACGGGCGACCGACCGGCATCGCGCCTGCGCAGTGCCTGGCGTACACGCTGTCGCGTCCCGTGGCGACCGCCATCCCTGGGGTCAAAGACGCAGCCGAGCTTCGCGCCGCGCTGCACTACCTGGAAGCGCCGGAGGAAGAGCGGGACTGGGAGGCGGCGATCCCGCTCATGCACGAGGGGCTCGCCGGGCACTGTACCCGCTGCAACCACTGCCTCCCCTGCCCCTCCGGGATCGACATCGGGCAGACGATCCTGTACCTCGGGTTCAGCGCGTGGAACGGAGTCACGGACTGGCTGCGCCAGTGGTACGCTGAGCTCCCCGCCCCCGCATCGGCGTGCATCGAGTGCGGCGTGTGCGAGGAGCGCTGCCCGTTCGGGGTCGGAATCGTCGCCAAGCTGCGCGAGGCG
>JAFGIE010000038.1 GCA_016929775.1 Anaerolineae bacterium | reverse complement strand
GTCGAGCCCGAGCTCGGTAGCGTACCCAGCAAAGATGCCCTGCAGTTGCTGCGACGAGGCGGAGGACCACTCGGGCTGCCGTGCAAAGAGCAGGTCGTGCATCTCCCAGAACTTGCCTTGAACGCCCGCCGCCTCCGCTGCCTCAGAGGAAGCGACGGCGTTGGGGTGGATCGAGCTGAGAGGGAAGTGGCGAAAGATCACGTACAGGTCATCCGGGATCTTGCCCACCACGCGCGTCAGGACCTGCGCTGCCCCGGAGCAGTAGGGACACTGGAAGTCGCTGTACTCGACGATCACGAGCTTGGCCTCAGGATTGCCCTTGGCCCAATCCGTTTCCCGCGGCGACGGGATCTGCCAGGCTGGCGTCGGTTGCACACTCGCCTGCTCCTGGGTGGGCGTGGGAGCGGGGGTCTCCACGTCCGTGGCGGGCGTGGGCGTCCCCGGTTCGGCGGTGGGCGTAGCTGGCGGCGCGGAGGTGGGCGTATCGGCTGGGGTCGACGTGGCGGCAGCCGTGGGTGTGGGCGCCGGGCCCTTCTGGCTGATCTGCGTCGGAGTTGGCGTCGGCGTGCTCGTGGGCAGCGCAACGCTCGCGGGGAGCGTGGGCTCGGCGGTCGAGCAAGCGGACAGGGCGACGAGGACAAGCAACGCCACCCCGAGCCAGGCACTCAGTTTTCGCATTTCCACCTCTCGCATCGATCGGTGCGCGCTGGCAAGCCCTCGGGTCGAGCGGTCGCGTGCGCGCGCTTGGCGCTGCCGGTCATCCGAGCAGCGCGGTGTAGGTTCAACCTTACGGGCATGCGCCCCCGGACCCTAGCCGGCACAGCGCCGTGAGGAGAGCGGCTGCCCCCCCCACGCGCTTCAGCCCGTCCTCAGAAAGGCCATCGCCTCGGGCATGGGACAGCTAGCTTGGCCGATCACACGGTCGGCCCCACCGTAATAGATCCACAGCTCGTCGCCGACCTGCAGCGTCGCACAGCTGAACACGACGTGCGGGACATCGCCGACGTGCTCCCACGGCTCCTGCGGTTCGAGGATCCACGGCGCGGGTCGCGACAGCACGCGGCTTGGGTCATCCAGGTCGAGCAGCGCGATGCCCTGACGGTAGATCATGTCTGCGTCCACGCCGTGGTAGACGAGCAGCCATCCTTCGGGGGTCCTCAGCGGCGGGCCACTGATGCCCACCTTGCTCGAGTCCCAGCCGGGGCGCGGCCCAAAGACGCGCTGGTGGTCGTTCCAGTGCAGCAGGTCGTCGGAATAGGCCAACCAAATGTCGGGCTCGCGGCGGTGGAACATGCAGTATCGGCCCCCAATGCGTGCCGGGAAGAGGGCGTGGTCCTTGTTGTCCTCGTCGGGCAGGACGACGCCGAGCGGCTCCCACTGAATCAGGTTCGTGCTCCGGGCAAGGGAAGCGCGGGTGCCGTGCACCGAGTAGCCCGTATAGGTCATGTAGAAGGCGCTGTCGAGGGCGACGATGCGCGGGTCCTCGACGCCGCGCGTCTCATCGTCCGCGCCCGGGCGGAGCACAGGCTTGTCCAGGCGCGCCCAGTCATAGCCATCCACGCTGACCGCATAGCCGATCGCGGAGCGATAGTCCCTTCCCTGTGCGCGGTACAGCATGTGGAACAGGCCCCGCTCGTGGACCACGGCGGCGTTGAACACGTTGAGCGACTCCCAGGCTTGGAATGGGTTAGGCAAGAGCACCGGGTTGCCGGGGTAGCGCTCGAGCTGCATCTCGCTTTCCTCCTGACGGTCGGGGCGGGCGAATGCCCGCCGTCGAATGGGAGGTATTGTACTCGATCCCCCGCTCCCAGGCAAGCGCACACTTGCCACTCCCCGGGAATGGCGCTATAATAGGAGACAGCATCTTCGGTGTTCGGTCGATCTCAGCCGGGGTCGGCTATCCATCGCCGTTCGGGCAGAGCGCACGCAGACAAGCCATTCAGTCCGCCTATTGCACCTATACACGCACCAGCTTGGAGGAGGCACATGGCTATCCGGTTGGCTTTCGTCGGATTCAGGCACGGGCACATCCACGATCTCTACCGTCGCGCCCAGGCGATGCCCGAGATCGAGGTCATCGCAGCCTGCGAAGACGACGCAGCCACGCGCGCGCAGCTGCTGGAGAGCGGGCAGGTCACGCTCACCCACCACGCGCTGGGGGCGATGCTCGCTGACGTGGCGTGCGATGCGGTGGCGATCGGCGACTACTATGCCCGTCGAGGCGCGCTGGCGATCGAGGCGCTGTCGCACGGCAAGCACGTCATCAGCGACAAGCCGCTGTGCACAGATCTGGGCGAGCTGGACGAGATCGAGCGGCTGGTCGCGCGGCACGGGCTGCAAGCCATGTGCATGCTCGACATGCGCGATTCGGCCCACTTTCGCGGGGTCCGCCAGTTGATCCGCGATGGCGCGATCGGCGAGATCCACGCGATCGCCTTTGGTGGGCAGCATCCACTCCTGCTCGGCAAGCGACCCCACTGGTATTTTGAGCCGGGCAAGCATGGCGGCACGATCAACGACATTGCGATCCACGCCATCGACGCCATCCCTTGGATCACCGGGTTGCGCTTTGTCGAGATCAACGCCGCCCGCTGTTGGAACGCCTTTGCGCCCGAGTTCCCCCACTTTGAGGATGCCGGGCAGATGATGCTGACCATGGCCAATGGCTGCGGCGTGCTGGGCGATGTCTCGTACTTTGCGCCCGATAGCTCAGGCTACACCTCTCCGTTCTACTGGCGCACGACCTTCTGGGGGCGGGATGGCGTGATCGAGACCTCCGCCACCGCGGATGTGATCACGGTTGCGCGCAGCAGCGCGGATGAGATCGCGTACGAGTCCCTGCCCGATGGCAACCCGGGCGGATACCTGGCGTCCTTTGTGCGGAACATCGCCGGAACACAGGCTGAGGACGAGCTCTCCACGGCACAGTCGCTGCGCTCGACGCGCACGGCGCTGCTGGTCCAACAGGCAGCCGACAGCCGGGCATATGGGATCGCCCTGGACTAGCGGACATCGCCCCGCCTACGGGGCGCGGGGCGCGCGAGGATGCAGGACAGGAGGGCAAGGTCGCCGATGAATGCCAAGCAGCGCTTGATCGCCGCGATCCGGCAGCAGCCGGTCGACCGCCTGCCGGTGATGACCTACAATTTCCATCCGTATGGCGGCGAGTGGGAGCAGCGTGCGGATGGCGCCTATGTTGGACCGCCCGCCTACCAGCCGATGATGGATGCCGTGTTTGCCACGGGCGCCGGCATGTTGTGCAAGGTGTCCGCCAGGCGGGTCGGGGAGCGAGCGGAGCGGTCTTGGTCCGAGCAGAGTGTGCGGGGAACGTCGGCTGTCACGGATACGTACGTCGAAACGCCCAAGGGCACGCTGCACATGCGCTACGAAAAGCCGACGGGACAGCCCGGCTACTATGTGGAGAGCTTGATCTCGAGCGACGCCGACGTTGAAAAGTACCTGTCGCTCCCCAACACGCCTGCGACGCTCGACCTGTCGCCCGCAATAGCTGTCTATGAAGCGCTCGGCGACCGGGGGCTAGCGTACCTGAGCTACACCGACCCAATGTACGACGTGGCGTGGCTCTTTGACTTTGAGGATTTCTGCCTGCGCTGCGTAACGCAGCGTGCGCTGATCGTGGAGATGATCGAGCGCGCCCAAGAACGGGCGGTCGCAGAGCTTGCGCCGTTGCTGGAACAGGCGCGCGGACGCGAGTTCCTGTTCTACACCGTAGGGCCTGAGGTGGCGACGCCCCCTATGCTGTCGCCGCGCACGTTTGCCGAGCTGGTCACGCCCTACGAGCGCACCTTGGTGCGGATGGTCCAGGAAGCGGGGCAGCTGTGTGCGATACACTGTCACGGACGGGTCAGGCTCGTCCTCGACCAGTTTCTCGAGATCGGGATCGACGCTCTGGAGCCACTTGAGCCGCCGCCGCAGGGGGACATCACCCTTGCGGAGGCGCTGGACGTGGTCGATGGGCGGATCTGCCTGATGGGGTACATCCAGGACCAGGACCTGTACACGGCGCAGCCGGGCGAAATGCGCGATAAGGTGCGTGCGATCCGGCAGATCGTGGCGGGACGGACGGGATACATCATGACCAGTTCCGCGACGCCGTACATGCATCCTCCGCCGCCGGCGTTTGTCAGCAACTATGTCGAGTACCTCGAGGCTGCCGCGGAGTGAGCTGCTGCGAGGGCGGGGGCGCGCTCCCGCGAACCAAACGCGCGGCGCGAGGAGAGACGAAAGGAGGCACACAGGCGGAAGGAACGAGTGCTCGGAATCGGTTTGCGTGAACCGTTGAATCGGATGAACAAGGAGGAAAAACGATCATGGTAGACCAACTGAGTCGACGCGAGTTCTTGCGGTTGTCCGCCCTTGCAGCGGCGGGCGTGGCAGTAACGGCATGCGCCAAGACAGCGACCGAGGCGCCCCCGGCGACCAAGGCGCCCGAAGCCGCGCCAACGGCAACGCCGGTGCCAGCTGGCCCTTCGGCCAAGCAGCCGCCGATGCTGTCCGATCTGGTCGCATCGGGCGCGTTGCCCGAGGTGGACGAGCGCGTGTCGACCGAACCGCGCGTGATCCAGGTTGTGGAGGAGATCGGGCAGTACGGCGGCACGTTCCGCCGGGCGTTCATCGGCCCGTCCGACGGCTCGAACTGGGGCCGCATCAGCCGGCGGGGCCTGCTGTCGTGGAACACGGACGGCAGCGAGGTGGTGCCCCAAGCCGTCGCCGGGTGGGAGATCTCGGACGACCTCAAGACCTTCACGTTCGCGATGCGCAAGCAGGCCAAGTGGTCGGACGGTGAGGACTTTACCGCAGACGACGTCATGTTCTGGTGGGAAGCCCAGGTCATGAACGACGAGATGTCGCCCTCCAAGCCGAGCTGGATGCGGATCGAGGGCGAACTGGGTACGGTCGAGAAGGTGGACGACTATACGTTCCGCATCGTGTTTGCCTCGCCCTACCCGCTGATCCTGGACTGGCTGGCGAATAATGCGATCTATACGCCGGGACACTATATGGGCCAGTTCCACCCCGAGTACACCGAGGACAAGGATGGGCTGACGGCGCTGGTCACGGCGGAGGGCTTTGAGCAGTGGTACCAGCTCTACGGGCGCCAGAACACCGAGTCGGACAACCCGGACCGGCCCCTGATGTGCGCCTGGACGCCCGACAACTCGACGCGGGCCGACACGCGCTTCGTGTGGGGCAGGAACCCGTACTACTATTGCACGGATCCGGAGGGGAACCAGCTGCCCTACCTCGACGAGGTCGTGTACGACTATGTCGACAACGTGGACGTGCTCAACATGCGCGCCGCGAGCGGCGAGATCGACATGCAGGGCAGACACATCAGCATCGACAACTACCCGGTGCTGATGGATGGGCGCGAGCAGGGCGACTACCGCGTGCTGATCTGGCCCAACTCGGGCGGCACGGACGCAGGCCTGATGTTCAACCAGAGCTACGTACTGAACGATCCTGCGCTGGGCGAGTGGTTGGCGAACAAGGAATTCCGCCAGGCGCTGTCGATCGCGCTCGACCGGGACGAGATCAACGAGGCTGCGTTCCTGGGCCTGGGCGAGGGGCGCCAGCTCGCGCCGCCGTCCTACTCGCCCTTCTATCCGGGCGACGAGCACGTGTACAAGTACACCGAGTACGATCCGGACAAGGCGAGCGACATGCTGGATGCGCTGGGCCTGACCGAAAAGAACGCCGAAGGGTTCCGTCTGCGCCCGGACGGCGAGGTCCTCAGCCTGACCATGATGGCGATCGAGGCCTTTGGCCCGTGGCCCGACGTGGGCGAGCTGGCGGCGCAGTACTGGCAAGCGGTCGGGGTCAAGGCGCAGGTCGAGGTCGCGGAGCGCTCGCTGTACTATGAGCGCATGAACGCCAACGAGATGCAGATCGGGATCTGGAACACGGGCGGCGCCGAGCACACGTTCACCTATCCCTACTGGGCTAGCGCGTACAGCACCTCCTCGCGCATCGGCCCGATCTATGGGCTGTGGTGGACGTCGGGCGGCACGAGCGGCACCGAGCCGCCGGAAGGACCGCTGCACCGGGTCATGGACCTCCACGAAGAAGGCAAGGGGGTCACGGCAGAGGAACGGGCCGAACTGGGCAAAGAGATCTTTCGCCTCAACTGCGAGGAGCTGTGGACGATCGGCACGGTCGGGCTCTCGCCGATGGTACAGGGCGTGATCGTCTGCAAGAACAAATTCCGCAACGTGCCCGAGGAAGCGGCGAACAACGTGATCATCTACACGCCGGGCAACGCCTTCCCAGAGCAGTTTTTCTGGAAGGCCTAGCGCTCCGGGCGAACGCTGTCAACGAACGCGCGTGGGGGGCGAGCGTTGCGCTCGCTCCCCACGCCAAGCGGGTGACCTTGTAGAGTGGGGCCAAGCCAATGCTAGAATACCTAGGGAATAGAATCCTGCTGCTGATCCCGACCCTGATCGTAGTGTCGATCGTGTCGTTCACCCTGATTCAGCTCCCGCCGGGCGACTACCTGACGACCTATATCGCATCGCTCGCGGCAGGCGGGCAGATCGTGCAGGAGGACGAGATCGAGGCGCTGAAGAGGCAGTATGGCCTAGACCAGCCGATGTACATGCAGTACCTCAAGTGGGTCCGCAACATGCTCCGGGGGGACTTTGGGATGTCCCTGGAGTGGCAGCGGCCTGTTTCCGATCTGATCTGGGATCGCCTGCTGCTGACGTTCGTGATCTCTTTCTCGACGATCGTGTTCGCCTGGTCCCTGGCGATCCCGATCGGCATCTACTCGGCGACGCACCAGTACGCGTTCTTTGACTACTTTACCACGTTCTTGGGCTTTGTCGGGCTGGCGACGCCCAACTTTATGCTTGCGTTGATCTTTTTGTGGGTGGCCTACTCGGTGTTTGACATCAGCATCGGCGGGCTTTTCTCGCCCGAGTATGTGGACGCAGCGTGGAGCTGGGGCAGGGTGTGGGATCTGTTCAAACACATCTGGATCCCGCTCGCGATCCTGGGCACGTCAGGCACGGCAGGCCTGATCCGGACGATGCGCGCGAACATGCTCGACGAACTGCGCAAGCCGTACGTGACCACCGCACGGGCCAAGGGACTGACCGAACGTCAGGTGGTGTGGAAGTATCCTGTGCGCGTGGCGCTGAACCCGTTCGTGAGCACGGTTGGGTGGGCGCTGCCGGGCCTGATCTCGGGGAGCACGATCACGGCGATGGTGCTGAGCCTGCCGACGGCTGGCCCCTTGCTGATCCGGGCGCTGATGAACCAGGACATGTTCCTGGCGGGCAGCTTTTTGATGATGCTCAGTTTCTTGACCGTGATCGGCACGCTGATCTCGGATGTCCTATTGGCGATGCTGGACCCGCGCATCCGCTACGGGAGGAGATAGATGACGGATGCTGAGACGACCCCGAAGAGTGGGGCACAGGACGTCGCACAGGACGTGGTTCTGAGGCCCGCGCAGGAGGAGCGTGTATTCGTCGCCTCGCAGTGGCAGCTAATGTGGTGGCGCTTCAAGAAGCACAAGCTGGCTGGCGTGAGCGGCGTGATCATCCTGCTGCTCTACGTGCTCGGCCTGTTCTGCGAGTTCTTTGCGGTGGAGGATCCCCAGTACCACCAGGCAAGGTACAGCTTTGCGCCTCCCCAGCGGCTGCGCCTCTTTCACGACGGCAAGCTGCAGGTTTTCGTGTATGGCTTTGACTATGGACGCGATCCCGAGACGCTGCAGATGCTGTTCACGGTGAACAAGGACAAGGTGTACCCGGTCAAGTTCTTTGTACGCGGCGAACCGTACCGGATGTGGGGGCTGTTCGAGAGCGACCTGCACCTCATGGGGCTCGCCGAGATCGACGAGGACGTGGCGAGCAAGAAGGTCAGGCTCACGATCCTCGGCACAGACCGCCTGGGGCGCGACATGTGGTCGCGGGTGGTGTATGGCACGCGGATCTCGATGTCGATCGGCCTGGTCGGTGTGGCGGTGAGCTTGGCGATCGGCATCGTCCTGGGCGGCGTGTCGGGCTACTATGGCGGCGCCGCGGACGTGATGATCCAACGCGTGATCGAGTTCCTGCGCTCGATGCCGACGATCCCGCTGTGGATGGCGCTCGCTGCGGCGATGCCGCAGGATTGGCCCCCGCTGCGCATCTACTTTGGGATCACGGTGATCCTGTCGTTCGTCGGATGGACCGGGCTGGCGCGCGTCGTGCGCGGACGCTTCCTGTCGCTCCGGACCGAGGACTTTGTCATGGCGGCGTCGCTGGCGGGATCGAGCGAGCTGCGGATCATCCTGATCCACATGGTGCCCTCTTTTATGAGCCACATCATTGCCTCGATCACGCTTGCCATTCCGTCGATGATCTTGAGCGAGACCTCGCTCAGCTTCCTGGGGCTGGGTCTGCGTGCGCCGGTGATCAGCTGGGGCGTGCTGCTCCAAGAGGCGCAGAATGTGCGATCGGTTGCCCTGGCGCCGTGGCTGCTGCTGCCGGGCGTCGCCGTGATCGTGGCTGTCTTGACGTTCAACTTTTTGGGGGATGGGCTGCGGGACGCAGCAGACCCGTACAGGTAGGGGGCAGCATTCGGCCCCAAATACGGCGCCTTGCGGCGCGACCCCGCCCGGGCGCACTGCCAGTCGGCAGTGCGCCCGCTGTCGATCCGGGGTGAGCCGCTGTGGCGGCTACTGCTTGCGCGCGGCGTCCGCCAGCATCCTGCCGAGCGCGCGGCACTGCTCCAGGATCTGCGGGGTAGGGTGCCCGCGCGAGCCGACAGGTGCGCCAACCATGGCGCCGACGCGCCTGAAAATGCCCTTCATGGCGTCGATCACGCGTCCGCCGCCGCCATGCGAGTAGAACAGCGCATACGGCTTGCCCTTGAGCCCCTGCATGCCCTGGCGCACGTCGGCGATGTAGTGGTCGTCCATGAACTGCTTGAGGTTCCCGGCGACATACGAGTAATAGTCGGGCGAACCAAAGGCGGCGCAGTCGTAGCCCGGGAACTGGGCGATGTCATAGCGCCCGTCGTTGGTGTTGAAGAGGTCGACCTCGCAGCCGACGCTGCGCAGTCCCTCGGCGACGGCTTGGGCCATGGCGTGCGTGTTGCCGAATTCCTGTGAGTGGTAGAGCACGAGCGCTTTGGTCACGCTATCTCCTCTCTGTGCCGCGGCACGGGTCTATGTGTGGGACACGTCATAGTGCGGAACGATCGCTGGGAGCGCTCCGAAGTGGGGAAAGCGCGCTGCGGGGGATTGCAGGTGCATTCTACACCAACGCCCGTCGTGCGGCAAATACGCGCCCCGCGTTGCCTTGCCATGTCATCCGGGTGAGAGCCGTCACGCGAAAGCCCAGCGGTTGCCCCGATCCTGGGGCGAGGGGCTGACAGGCTGCACGGCGGCATGGATGGGGTCGACAGGTCTCGGATAGGTAACCAAATCCCTGGAAAAGTCCTAGAGATCGCTGCATCCACTGCCCTCCCCTTTGACTCACACGCCCGCTTGTGGTAAGATGAGCATAGGAGCGGGCGGTGCAAGGCGTGACAGCAGTCCAACTGGGGCGCCAACGTGAGTGCGAGAGCTGCCCGGGTGCACCGTAGCTGGTCGACACCCGGGTTTGCCGTGGGCTAAGCGGGCCCTCACGATGCGATTTCACAGCAGTTTCACGCCCGTGGGCCGGTTTGGTTTTGCGGGTCAAGGTCGGTCCGTGGTATAATGTCTTGAGATGAGTGTACGTGAGCGGATCGGCAACCATTTCGCGTCCGGAGCGTATCGGCAAGCTCGGGCGCGATCGGCCCCAATAGGAGCAAGGCTGGACCTTTGACGAAACGACGGTTCTCCCGCTGGCTCGGGCTTGTGCTGCTCTGCGCGGCGGTTGCGATCACTGGCTGCGGGCAGGCGAGCCCCAGCGCCGAGGCCACATCGTACGGCGGCACGCCGGTCGGGTTCACAGCCGACGGCGCGCCGTATCGGGGCGATCCCGAGGCTCCGGTCACGCTGGTCGAGTACAGCGACTACCTGTGCCCGTTCTGCGCACGGCACCACGAGCAGACGTGGCCCGCCCTGCTGGACGAGTACGTGCGCGCGGGCTCGGTGCAGTATGTCTTTCGCGATCTGCCGCTCGAGGGCCTACATCCCACAGCGCCGGTAGGCCACGCGGCAGCGCGCTGCGTGGGAGAGCAGGGCGCAGGCCTGTACTGGACCATGCACGATGCGCTCTTTCGAGATCAGGCCGAGTGGAGTGGGTTGGCGGACCCAAGCGACTACCTGGCGGGCGTGGTCAAGGGCCTGGGCGCGGATGTGGCAGCCTACCAAGCGTGCGTGGACTCGGGTCGCGCCGATGCGACGGTCGCCGCGGACATCGCTGCGGGGCAGGCCCTAGGGTTCAATGGCACGCCGAGCTTTCAGTTCGTCGACAACCGGACCGGGAGCAGCGCCACGTTGGTCGGCGCGCAGCCGCTGGCGGCGTTCAAGGAGCGGTTGGATGCGTTGATCGCGGGCGAGGAGCTGCCCACGCCAGAACCCGTGCCGACGGCGGAACCTCCTGAGCTGCCCTACTGGGCCAACGCGGAGGGGCTCGCGCCTGACCCGGCGCGCCCGGGGTACACGCTGGCAGGGGACCCGTACAAGGGAGACCCGGAGGCGCCGCTGGTGGTGGTCGAGTTCAGCGACTTTCAGTGCCCGGCGTGCCGGCGGCACACGCTGGAGGCGCAGCCCGCGCTCGACGAGCGCTTTGTCGAGACGGGCGAGATTATGTGGGTCTACAAGCACCTGTTGCTGCAAGAGTACCCGCAGGGCCCGGCGGCAGCAGCAGCAGCCGAATGCGCCGGGGATCAGGGCAAGTTCTGGGAGATGCACGACCTGCTCTTCGAGGCGCAGGAGACGTGGTCGGTGGACGAGCCAGGGCCGGTGTTGCTCGATCTGGCTGCGCAAGTGGGATTGGACGTCGAGGGGTTCGAGGCCTGTTTCGGCAGCCGGGAGGCGCTGGAGCGGGTGTTGGTCGATCTGTATGACGCGCAGGGCGTGGCAAGCACGACGCCGAGTTTCATCGTGCTGGGTGGGGGCCGAGGGGCGATCTTTAGGGGGGCCAAATCGGCTGAGGAGTACATCGAGGTCCTGGAGAACATGCGCGACTCGCTGGGTGTAGAGTGACGCGCATTCACATGTGGTCTTATCGGTATCATCGTGTGCAGTCAGGCCCTATCAAGAGCATCATGTCGCCTGGCGGCGCCAACGGACGAGAGGAGCTCGAAATGGAACACGTGAACGGAAAGCGCACACGGCTTCGGCGGACGATCACATTGGGCCTCGTGCTCGCGCTCGTGGCAGCAGGCATTGCGCTGGGTAACGCGTATCTGGCGCGCGCTTGGGCGCCCGAGTCGGCTGGGGCTGTAGCCAGCGCGGCACTGGTAGAGAACGACGAGCTGGGAGGGGCGGCGCAGGTCGGTGCTGAACCCAACACCTGCATCGACGATGTCACGGGCAGGAAAAACAACTGCACGGCGAATGACGTGAACCTGGCTATCTTGCTCAACAACCAGCCCGCGTCGTGTACGCCGGGAGAGATGGTCGAGCTCGACCTGACAGCGCTGCTGAACGCTACGTCTGCCGAGCGCTGGGACATTGGCATGTTTGTCGCTGAGGACGGCGGGGACGCCAGGACGGGCGCCTGTTACCGTGACTGGCTGCATCCCGTATCGGCGGACAACAGCGACTATGACCCGATCGGCGGGGCGGGTCCGTTCTACAACGCAGAGGTCACAGAAGACCCTGCCGACCTGTGCGGCGACCTGGAGCAGGGCATCGACACCTACTACGACCTGGAGTTCATCGTCACCGTGCCGTGCGTGGACACGGACGGGGATGGTCTTCTCGACGTCGGCACGTGCGTGAGCTGGGACAATTCGGCTTCCGATGGCACAACCCAGAAGCCCAGCTGCATGGGCCTGGAGGACACGGTGCCGAGCACCCCGGCCAAGTGCCGCTGCGACCGGGTCACGGTGGGTAACGTGATCGTGCCCAAGATCATCCAGGTGTACAAGGAGCTGATCCCGAGCGATGACCCGGGGCTCTTTACCTTGCAGATCGACGGCACGCCAACGAGCACGGGCACGGACGTCGGTGACGGCGGGACCACCGGGCCGATCTCGGTTACGGCGGGGATCCACACGGTCAGCGAGATCGCAGGGACAGCCACCAACCTGGCAGACTATGACACGTCGATCGAGTGCACGGGCACGGTCCAGGCTTCTTGCACCAACTGCACGTCGCTCGATGTGACGGTCCCCCAGGCGCAGACCTACATCAGCTGCACGATCACCAACCAGCGGCGGACCTACCCGCCCGCGATCACGGTGACCAAGACGGCAGATCCCACTTCGGTGCCGGAACCGGGGGGCAGCGTGCTCTTTATCGTCGAGGTCGTGAACAACAGCGCCTCTGACGCCATCCTGGACTCGTTGATCGACGACGTCTATGGCGACCTGAGTACGCAGGGCACGTGTGGGGCGATCATCGGACAGACGCTGTTAGCGAACGCCGGGAACACGCTGAGTTGCTCGTTCACTGGCACGGTCAGCGGGAACGCGGGTGAGATACACACCGACACGGTCACGGCAACGGCGAGCAATGCGGCTGGTTCTGCCACGGACTCGGACTCTGCAGACGTGACGATCACGGACGTGCCGTCGGCGATCGAGGTGCTCAAGACCGCGGACCCGACGGCGGTCGACGAACCAGGCGGGGACGTGACGTTCACGGTGGTGGTGAACAACCTCTCTGCGGTGGACACGGTGACGATCACGTCGCTGATCGACACAGTGTACGGCGACCTGAACGGGCAGGGGGACTGCAGCGTACCGCAGGTCCTGGC
>JAFGIE010000270.1 GCA_016929775.1 Anaerolineae bacterium | reverse complement strand
GGCAGGTCGGGCGTGGCATCTCTGACCTGCCTCGCCCTGCGCACAGCCTCCAGGTCGAGCGCCAGCTTGACGATCGCCGCGCCCCCGGTGAGCGCGCCTGCCAGGGCGGCTTCCCGCGCCGTCGGCGCGCGAGCGACCTCTCCCTCGATCAGCTCCTCGACCGGTCCGCGCGCCTCCACGGCGCCCGCGCCGGGCGACCCCGGTTCGCCTGGGTCGGGGTAGCCGGTCTCGCCCTGCGACGGTTTGAAGGGCCGCTCTGGCTGGCGGACGCCGGGCGGTTCGGCGGCATCCTCGCCCTGTCCCGCGCCTGCCTGGGGCGGCTGTGCAGGGACGGGTGGCTGTACGCCCGGTTGCTGCGGCGGTTGTGCAGGCGCCTGGGCCCCTCCCTCGGCTTGAGGCGCTTCCTGCGCCGGCTTGGCCTGGACGTCGATCTCGACCGACAGCTCCAGCGAGCGCGCGTCGCCCAGCACGTCGACGCCGATGGCGTGCCGCCCGGCTAGCGCCGGGTCCCACGTCCACGTCGGGGTCGAGGTCGTCGCTGCCTGATCCGAGTCGACGTACCACGTATACGCCAGGCTTTCCCCCTCGCGCGCCCCCTCCACCCTGACCGTGCACGTCACCACGCCCCCCTCGACGGGCAAGGGAGGGACAGTGGACAGCGAGGCGCTGAACGCAGGCGCCTCTTCCGGCGCCGCGGGCGGCTGCGGCTGTGCAGGGGCTGGGGCCGCATCGCCGATCGAGATCGAGAGGTTGGCCAAACAGACGTTTTGCTGCGACTGCGGGTCGGAGCACACCCCGAACGCGCCGACTGCGCCCGGCGGGCAGTAGTAGGCGCGCACGTCGACCAGCGCCGTGCCCGAGGTCGTGCCGGCGATAAGGGTCAACGGCATCGGGAACTGGGACAGGGTCCCTGTGGCGAGCGTGGGTTCGATCGTGCCCAGCGAGGTCGAGACCTGCAGCGTGAAGGCGCCTTCGGCCTCGATCGCCTGCTTCCAGCACGCGGCGCCGGGATCGAGGTGGGCCTCGAGGATGGTGCGGCTCTTGCCATCGGCGAGCAGCTCGCCCGGCTGCCCCGACTTGACCGTGAGGTACACGCCATCGTTGTCCGCACGCGCCGCCCAGGCTCCGGTCGCCACAAGGGCAAGCGCCAGAAGGAGCTGTGGCACGGTCTGTGACAGGAGCTGTGACAGGATCCGTGCTTGGGAACGGGGCTTGGCGTCGTACATGGTCACTCCTCCGCCGTGGGGGTCGGCTGCGAGGCTGCGGTGGGCGTCGCTGTGTCCCCGGAAACAGGCTGGGCCCACGGAGCCACGGGTGGGGTGGGCATCGCCTGCGCGCCCGGTTGGACCCCCATCTCGGCAAGGGCCTGCACCGCGTCCTGGTACACGTGGCACGCGTCGCCAAGAGCCACGACCCGTTCATAGTCCGCCTGCGCTCGCCGGGCATCGCCTGCCTCTCGCCACAGGTCCCCGCGCCAGAGGTACGCCAGGCAGCGCTCCGGGTCGAGCAGGACGACCACGCCCAGGTCGGCGATCGCCTCCTGCGCCCGACCGAGCGCGCGATAGTGGAGCGCGCGCTGCAGATAGGCGTACGCAGCGCCGGGCGCGAGCTCGATCGCGCGCCCATAGTCCGCCGCTGCGCGTTCGTGCGCCTCGAGATCGCCATACGCCGCCCCGCGCGCCAAGTAGTGGGAGACGTCGCCCGGGTCGAAGAGGATGGCGAGCGAGTGACGGACCACTGCCCCGCGATGGGTGGCGAACAGCAGGACCACGCCCAGCGCAGCGATCAAGAGGGGGATGCCGATCGACAGCCAGGGCAGCAAGCGGCGGCGCGCGGGGCGTTCGCGCCGGTCCCGCCCCCTCGGGGCGCGCGGCGCAGAGACCGTGCCTGTGGCGTCGGGGGCGCCGTCGGCGCTCCCCGCCCCTGCAGCAGGCGGATCGCGCAGCACCCAACGCTGTCCGTCGTACCAGTACCACGCGCCGCTGTCAGGGCCCAGCATCCAGTACCCGCTCGCGTCCTGGACGAGGATCGCCCTGAGCGCCTGCTCGTAGGCCTCGTCGGTGAGCTGCCCTGCCCGGTACTGCGCTTGGAGGTCGGCAAAGCGCGCTTGTGCTTCCGCGAACTGGGGGGGCAGCTGGGCACAGGGGGCGCCACAAGCCCGGCAGAAGCGATCCTCAGGCAGGAGCTCCGCACCACAGGCTGTGCATCGCATACTCGTCCGCCTCTCTACGGGGCGCTGCTCGGAGCCAGGCACACGGCGGATCGCGATCGTGGACCCCGATCGCGGACACGACACGGAGATGGAGCAAGCCGTACAATGACATCATACCACGGAGCAACAGGATAGGCAAGTGAGGTTTGCCTCGACCCAGCTCACGTGATACAATCGTCCCATTGAGGTTCGCCCCGCGCCCGTGGGCGCGGATTCCGATCGCGAGGAGGATCCATGTCGGACAAGGTGAGGTTGGGATTCATCGGCTCGGGAGGCATCGTACGATCGCACCTCGAGCACGGGCTCAAAGGCTTTCCGGACGTCGAGTTTGCGGCTTGGTGCGACTTGAACCCGGAGACGGCGGCGGCGCGCCGCGAACAGGTCGGCGGACAGGGCGCGATCTATGCGGACGCGCGCGAGATGCTGGACGCGGTCAAACCCGATGCGGTGTACATCATGCTTCCCCCCTATGCGCACGGCGAAGCCGAGGCATTGGTGATCGAGCGCAAGCTGCCCTTCTTTGTCGAAAAGCCGGTGGCGATCGACCTGGCGACGGCGCAGGCGGTTGCCGAAGGCGTCGAGAAACACGGGCTGCTCACCGCAGTCGGCTATATGAACCGCTACCGCGCCTCGGTGCAGCGCGTGCGCGGGCTCTTGCAAGCCCAGAAACCGGTGCTGCTGCACGGCGGCTGGATCGGCGGCGGACCGCGTGTCTACGAGGGGATCTGGAAGTGGTGGGTGCAGGTGGAAAAGTCGGGCGGGCAGTTCCTCGAGCAGACCACCCACACGATCGACCTGGCGCGCTACCTGTTCGGCGACGTGATCGCCGTCTATGCCGTACCCGTTCGCGATCGCAAGCCGCGTCCCGACTTTTTCACGATCGAGGACGCGTCCATGGTCCAGCTGACCTTTGCCAACGGGGCTGCCGGCAACCTGTACAGCTCGTGCAGCACCTCCCAGGGCGGCGGCGTGTCGCTGACCGTGTGGGGCACCGACCTGCGCGCCGATTTCACAGGCTGGGAGCACTCGGTCGCGATCCGGCTGCCCGGGAACGAGCAGATCACGATCCCGGGCGAGGAGAACATCTTTGCATTGGAGGACCGAGCCTTCATCGACTCGGTCAAGGCTGGGGCGGATGTGGGCATCCTCGCCACCTACGAGGACGGGCTCAAGGCGACGGCGATCGCCTGCGCTGCCAGTGAGTCGATGCAGACAGGGCAGGTGGTCCACCTAGCCTAGGCAGCGCGCTGGCTTGCCCGGTTGCGCCGGGGACGCACCCCATCTCAAGCAAAGGATGCGCAATGGATCACCTCGAACGGTTCCTGGCGGTCATGGAGTACCAACCGGTCGATCGCGTGCCCAACTGGGAGGCGGGCGCGTGGCCCCAAACCCAGGAGCGCTGGGAGCGGGAAGGGCTCGACCCGGCGACCGTGCACTGGCAGTGGTTCCCCGGGGAGGGGACGCTCGGCATGGACCCGCGCGAGTTCATCGCCTTCCGCGGCGGATTGATCCCGCCCTTCGAGGAGAAGGTGCTGGAGGAAGACGAGCGGACGGTGACCATACGCGACGGGAATGGACGCGTGCGTCGCGCGCTCAAAGAGGGCGCGATCGGCGGCGCGCGCATGTCGATGGACCAGTTCCTGCGCTTTGCCGTGCACGACATGGCGGATTGGCAGGCGATCAAGCGGCGGCTCGACCCGCGACACGCCCAGCGCTACGAACCCAACTGGCAAACGCTGCGGGTCGATGGCTGGCGCCGGCGGCGGCACCCGCTGATCTTTGGCCCCAATACCTCGACCATGGGGTTCTACTGGTTCGCGCGCGGCTTGATGGGCACGGAAGGGCTGTCGTATGCCTGGTACGACCAGCCCGACCTGATGCACGATATGTTCGAGTTCCACGCCGAGTTCCTGATCGCGAGCGCACGCCCGATCCTGGAACAGACCAGCGTCGAGTACGTCTGCTTTGCCGAGGACCTAGCGATGAAGACCGGGCCCCTGCTCAGCCCCGAGACCTACCGGACCTTTATCTATCCCCGCTTCAGGCGCGTGATCGACGACTACAAGGCACACGGTGTGCGCTACGTGGTCGTCGACACGGACGGCAACCCAGAGGCGTTGATCCCGCTCCTGCTCGACGCGGGCGTGGACGCCCTGTGGCCCCTGGAGCGCGCCGCCGACCAGGACCCACTGCGCCTGCGACAGACCTACGGGCGTGCCCTTCGCCTGTGGGGCGGGGTCGACAAGCGCGTCCTGGCGCAGGGCCCTGCGGCGATCGACGCCCACCTGCGCACGCTGCAGCCGCTGATCGAAGAGGGTGGGTTCATCCCGACCGTCGATCACACCGTCCCGCCCGACGTCAGCTGGCCCAACTTTCAGCACTACCTGGAGAGCAAGGACAAGCTGCTGCGAGGGACGCTGTAGCGGAAGGCGTGTGACGCAGCGCGCCCCTCATCGGGCGATGAGGGGCGCGCTGCCTCTGGCTGGGGGACAGGGATTCGAACCCCGACCAAATGATCCAGAG
>JAFGIE010000269.1 GCA_016929775.1 Anaerolineae bacterium | reverse complement strand
CTGTGCTTCCCGTCCCCCCGCAGAGCGTAGAAGGCATGCCGGCGAGACGCCGGCGGTCCGTAGCGTCGGGACCTGGCGTCCCCCCGCGGAGCGGAGGGACGAGCGCGTCTGCGCCCTGACGTCCCCCCGCAGGAGCGGAGGGACGAAGGCCTTCGCCGCCGGGGCGCGATTTGACAAAACGCCGCGATCGCCGTATAGTGTCACCCATCGTCCAACCCGTCAGAAGCACGCCAGTTGACCTGATCCGTCGTCAGGCCTGCGCTGACGGGTGCACTCAGGCGGGAGCACCTTCCTCCCTCGCGCCCAGGCGCACGCCTGAGACGAACCCCCTGAATGCTCGCATCATACGCGAGCGCGATCCGGTGGATCACCAGTACCTGCAGGCTGACCTCAACGCGATACGATCGATCCCGTTCCTAGTCGCTCGTGGCGGAGAGTGTGAGCCGTCGCGCGTACGCAGTGGAGGGATGACACCATGGCGAGATGGAGCCGCTGGCAACGCACCCTGTACCAGTTCGTGACCTACGTCGTCGTCGCGAGCATCGCCCTGCCCGCCAGTCCACTCGTGGTGCAGGCATGGGGCCCCACTCCGCCTGGCGCGGTCGCGTCACCCGCCCCACTCGCTGCCCCCACGCAGGGCGCTCTGCCCGCCCCACAGGCTGCAGCAGCGCCCGTCGCCGAAGGTGCACCTCCTGCCCGTGCAGAGGCGCCGGCGATCCCGCTCCCGATCGCGCTGCCCGAGGGACTGATCTATGACACCTTTGACGGGTCGCTCTCGCTCTCGCGCGACGAGTTCCATCTGCCCCACGGCAAGCTTGCCCTCTCCTTTGCCAGGACCTGGAGCAGCGAGACCGGCTGGAGCCACAACTGGAACATCTTCTACTCGGAACAGAAGCAGTTCTGGTCGGCAGGGCAGACCACGATCGCATTCGTGGCGGGCGTGATCGTCCAGTTTGGACCGAACCGCAGCATCGCCTTCTCGAGCGTCGGCGACGGGACGTTCTCTGGACCGACGGGGTATGCGCTGACGCGCATCGGCTCGATCTATCCCTCCTACACCATGCGCACCCCAGATGGCATCCTGTACCACTTTGACGATCCGAGCCACTTGCACGTGACCAAGATCGAGACCACAGGCGGGCAGTTCCTGACCTTCGCCTACGACGCGCCTGCCGCGCCGGGCAAGGCATCCGCGATCCGCGACACCTATGGGCGTTCCCTGACGCTGACCTACGACGCCCGGAGCCGGCTGACTGCGGTCACCGAGGACAACGGCAGCACGTCGCGCAGCGCAAGCTACACCTATGACGGATCTGACCAGCTGGTCACGGCGACCGACGCCGGCGGCGGGGTGACCCGCTATGGCTACCAGGACGGCGTGCTGACCTCGATCACCAATCCGGGCGGGGCAGTCACGACGATCCAGTACCGCACATTGATCGCCAACGATCGCCTGCGCTACGAGTCCGACCGCCGGCGCGCCAGCCAGGTAACCACGGCAAGCAGCACCTATCACTTTTCCTACCAACTGATCGGCACGAACGAGGACCTGCCTGCGGTGACCGACATCACCACCGTGCGCCAGGTCGGGGCGACCGGAGAGCGCACTACGACCTACGAGTACGTGAGCGGTCTGTTGGAACGCGTGATCGATCCTGCAGGCGGCGAGCTCAGGCTGGACTGGAGCCCGGGAGGCGAGCTGGTCTCGATCGCCGACGCACAGGGCCACGCCACGACCTATGCCTACGACGAGCAGGGCCATCGGACTGCGGTGACCGATCCGCTGGGCCAGACCACGCACTATACCTACGACCCCGTGCACGGTCAGATCGCCAGCGTCACCGATCCCAACGGTCACGTCACGCGCTACACCTATGACGCGCTCGGCAACCTCCTGACCCAGACCGATCCCCTCTCCAACACCATCCGCTACGAGTGGCGGGGCGACCTGTTGATCAAGGTCACGGATCCGGTCAGCCGGACCACGTCCTTCGGCTATGGCGCGTTCGACTACCCAGAGGTGGTTACCGACAGCTTGGGGCACACCTGGCACATCGCGTACGACGCCACCGGCAACCCGCTGACCGTGACCGACGCCAACGGCGCCGTGACGCGCTATGCGTATGATGCCATGGGGCGCGTGATCGCGATCACGGATCCCCTGAGCCAGACCTACGCCCTCGAGTACAGCGCACTGGGTGCCCTGGTCCGGATCACCGACCCTAGCGGCGCCGCAGCCCGCTACCAGTACGACGCTGCCGGACGGCGCACGGTCGTGATCGACCCGCAGGGCGGCAGGACGGCGGTGACGTATGACGAGCTGGGCAACGTGACTGCGGTCACCGATCCAGCCGGTCACACGGTGCGCTACGAGTACGATGCCCTGGGCCTGCTGACGCGCGAGACTGACGCCCTGGGTCAATCCGTCACCTACACCTATGACCCGGCGGGCAACTTGGCGACGCGCACCGACGCCCAGGGGCGGACGGTCACTTACACCTACGACGCAGCCAACCGGCTGGTCGGGATCGACTATCCGTCCTCACCCGATGTGACGCGCACCTACGATGGGGCAGGCCGACTGACCGGCGAGGCAAACGGCGCCGTCGACCTGACGTACAGCTATGACGCCGCAGACCGGCTGACGGAGGTCCAGATCGCGCCCCTCGCAAAGACGATCGCCTACAGCTATGACGGCTCGGGCAGGCGCGCCAGCATGACCGACCCTGACGGTGGGGTGACGACCTATACCTACGACCCCGCCGGGCAGCTGATCGCCCTGACCGATCCCCTCAACCAGACGACCGCCTTTACACGGGATGCGGGAGGACGGGTCACCGGGCAAACCTTCCCCAACGGAGCGTCGATCCAGGCGACCCTAGATGCCATAGACCAGGTGCGCAGCGTGACCTACCGTACATCCGGCGGCGCTCTGCTGCTCTCCCGCGCGTACACCTATGACCGATCCGGCAACCGGCTGAGCGTCGTCGACCGGGATGGCGCGCTGACCACCTACGAGTACGATGCCCTCGACCAGTTGATCCGTGTCACCTACTCTGACGACAGCGCCACCGCCTACGCCTACGACGCGGCAGGCAACCGCACAACGCACACCAGCGATGGTGAAGACACAGCCTACACGTATGACGCCGCGAACCGCCTACTCAGCGTGGATGGGGCGACCTATACCTACAACGCCGACGGAGGTCGCAGCACGGTGGTCGACGCCTCGGGTACGGTCACCTACACCTACAACGAGGACCATCTCTTGACCGCCATGCAGCTTCCCTCCGGCGAGACGGTCACCTACAGCTACTACCCGGACGGGCGCCGCCTGAGCCGGACCGACGCCAGCGGCACGACCTATTTCGTCTACGATCAGGCTAACGTGCTCCTCGAGATGGATGCCGGCGGCAACACGCTCGCACGCTACACCAGCCGCGACGTCGACCGCTGGATCGCACAGGACCGGGGAGGCGAGACGACCTACTATTTGCCCGACGCACAGGGTAGCACGATCGGCCTGCTGGATAGTGCGGGCAATCTGGCAGTGACCTATGCCTACGAGCCCTTTGGCGCACTGCGCGCGCAGACCGGTTCCGCCGCCAACGCCTACCTCTATGCCGGGCGCCGCTACGAAGATGGCTTGTACTACAACCGGGCGCGCATGTACGACCCCATCGCCGGTCGATTCCTGACCCGTGACCCGGCAGGCATGCCCGATGGGCCCAACCGCTATCTGTATGCGCTCAACAACCCGGTCACGCTCGTGGACCCCTTTGGCATGGCGTGTGGCGAACCGACCTCCTTTGGCGACTGCCACAGCGCCTGCATGAAGACGCTCAATCCGCCGCCCCTCCAGGTGATCAACCTGACCTTTGGGATGCTGGGCACTGCCGCCTCGCGCAAGGCGGTGGACCTGGGGAACAAGATCCTGGCGGCATCGACGAGCAAGGACTGGCTGGCAGCCGCCTACAAGCCCAAGGAGCCGTGGTGGTCGTCGGGCCTTTCCGCCCTGGCAGGAACGCTGGGTACGGTTCTCTCCCAGGGGGGCAAGGGGATACTCAAGGTGTTGGGCGGAGGCGTGGTCGCCGGGCCCGCCGCTGTCGTGGGCGCCTTCCTCGCCGGTTGGGGCGCCGGCACCTTTGTCGGCTGCGCCCTCTCGTGCAAGCTCGACAGCTCGGGCTACGACTTTGCCATCAACTGCGATGATCGCAAACCCAAGCCCAAGCCCAAGGATCCCCCCAAGCCGCCCAACAAGCCGGGCGGCGACCACCCCGACGAGAACGCGTCGGCTGCCTCGCCCTACCTGGCTGCATCCGCGAGCCCCGTATACCGTGACCAGCCCTACGTGGGCGTGTTGTGGCGCGGCTATGCCAGCGAGGCAGGCGCACTGATCAACCAGGCGGGCGAGATGTACCTGCCTGTCGACGCCGACTTGGGCCCCGAACTGGCGGACACGCTGCCCGTGCTGGTGATCCCGTCCGGTGGGCTGTATGGCCTCTCCGGTTCGAGTTCGTTCCGCGCCCGCCTGGCAGGCTATGTCGCGCGCGGCGGGACGATCCTCAGCTATGCGCAGCAGCATGGGACCCACTTTACCGCCCTCCCTGCCCCTGCGGGCGGCGATCGCCTGGGCGGGTACGGCTGGCGCGAGGACAACAGCTGTTTTAGCACCTCGCTCTACCTGTCGAACTATCACCCCGTGGTCTCTGGCTTGACCAAGCCCACCCTCGACGCGCACGTCGACGGTTACTTTTCCACGCTGCCGGCGGGCGCCACCGAGCTGCTCAACCGCATGAAGAACGGGCAGCCGGGCCTGGTCGTCTATCCCTACCCGGCGCCGGGCGAGGGCGGGTACGTGCTCGCCACGGCGATCTATGACGACTGGGGCGCCGGCAACGCGCAAAGCAGCCACGATGCCCTGGTGCTGACGCGGGACATGCTGAGCTGGGCCTACGATCCAGCCGAGACCCTGCCCGAGATGGGCCCCGGTGCCGCCCTTAGCCTGGCGGTCACCGTGCTCAACGCCGCCGCTCAGGACGCCTCGTCGATCGAGTGGACCGTGCGCCGTCCCGATCGGACGACTGCACACACCCAGACCGCCCCGCTCAGCATCCCTGCCGGAGGCTCGGCGACGCCAGACCTCTCCTGGACGCTGCCCGCCGATGCTCAGCTGGGCATCTGGTGGGTCGAGTACACGCTGCGCGACGCCGCGGGGCAGGCGATCCAGCGTCGCGCCGTCGGGCGACGCTTCATCGTCAGCGACCCCAGCCCGATCACCGGGCCCGGGCGCGACCTCTTGTTCTCGATCACGTCCCCGGAAGAGCGCTACGCGCGGGGCACAGAGGGCACGTTCACGTTCCACGTCTACAACCACAGTCCCACGCCGCGCACGGTCGAGGTGCGCTATGGCCTGCCCCACCACACCTGGGAAAGCCGCGACTCGTCCTACGGGGGCTACGACCAGCTGCACCAGACGCTGAGCGTCCCGGCAGCGACCGGTTCGCCAGCTGAGGCGACGTTTGTTTACACCGCGACCATGTTCACGGTCGATCGCCTATGGGCTTCGCTCTGGGAGGGCGAGGTGTGGCGCGACCAGGCCCACTTTGCCGTCTACAGCGCGCCCTCCCCGATCCTGTCTGTCACGCCGCAGACAGAGGGGGTCTACACGCCTGGGACGAGCGTCGTCGTGACCACGACCCTCCGCAACCTGGAATCGGCGCCCTTTGACGGGGATCTCGGCGTCCAGGTCACGGATCCCGGCGGCTTGCTCCTCTACGAGGACAGCGCCCGGGTCGCCGTCCCCGCCATGGGCGCTGCGGCGCACGTCGTGACCTACAGCCTGCCCCTCGATGCGCCGGTCGGCATGTACGGCGTGCGCGCCGAGGCCTATGGCGACGAGCTCGCCGGCGTGGGCGTGACCCACTTTGAGGCCCAGTCTGCGCGCCTGCGGATCAGCGTCGCCGAACCGCCCGTCTATCTCCCCGATGCGGGCAGCCCGGTCACCTTTACGCTGGAAAACATCGGGATCGAGGACGTGAGCACGGGCGTCTTGACCGTGACCCTCGAGGACCCCGATGCGACCGTGGTCTACAGCGAGTCGCAGCCCTTTGCCCTGCCCGCAGGAGAGGCGACCGAACTGCACTACGCCGTCGTCGCCAACAACCGCTACGGTACGTACCATCTCGCCTACCAGGCGAGCTACAACGCACGCTCGACGAGCGGGTCGCTGGACATCCCCTTTGCTAGCATCGTCCAGGTGCCGGCGAGCACCGCGCGCAACCGCGCCGGGTATCCGGCTCTGCTGTCAGTACGGGTCACCAACAGCGGGCGCTTCGAGCAGGCGCTCGACGTACGGCTCCACGCGCCCGACGCGGGCTATGACCAGGTACACGCGTTGGACGGTTTATCGCCGGGCGAGGTGGCGACCGACACGCACACCGTCCCCCTGCCGTCTGGCATCGCCGCGGGCAGCCATCCCTTCACCGTCACCGTGCGCCTCTCCTCAGGGAGCAGCATGGAGAGCGTACACGCCTTCCCCGTCCCTCCCTCTCAGCTCGCCTTCTCTGTGCCGCCGACGGCGACCGCGGGGAGCGCGATCGCGCTCACCCTCTCCAACGTCGGCGGCGCGGCGACGGGCGCCGCCTATGACCTGCGCGTGCGCGACGGGGTCGTGTTCGACGCTATCGCCGGCACGCTTGCCGGGATCGAGGTAGACGCAACAGAGGCGATCACGTACACGCTCAACGCAGCGGCGGTTTCGGGCATCTATTTCGTGCTCGGCGACCTGACCGACACGACGACCGGCGCCGGCCTGCACGTCTACGAGCCGCTGGAGGTGTCGGGCGTGGAAGCCGAGATGACGGCGCACACAGACCAGGAGAGCTACCTGGCAGGCGATCCGATCGTGGCGGCGGCGCACATCACGGGCACGGGCGTGCCCCTCTCGGGCGCGACGCTCACGCTGCAGGTCCTGTCGCCGCTGACGCAAGAACAGTGGGTCACCCACCGCGAGGGGGACCACGGGCTGCGCTCCAACCAGATCGTCGCGCTCGCCGTGGACCAGGAGAACCGCAAGTGGTTCGCCTTCGATTGGTATGGCACGAGCATTCTCGACGACGGGGGCACGCCCACCGACCCGTCCGACGACGGGTGGCACATGGTCTTTGGCACCGACGAGACCAGCATTGGTCCGGTCGACACCCTCGTGTTCGACGACGCGGGGCGCGCCTGGTACGCCACAGATGGGGGCGCCCGGGTGTTGGACTATGGGCCCGACCTGTACGACGCCTCCGACGACGTCGTGCAGCGCTTCCACAGCGGGGACGGGATGCTCCACACGTACGCCAACGACCTGGCGTTCGAGGGATCGAGCCTGGTGTGGGTCGCCAACGGATCGGCCTACTATAACGGCGGCATCAACGTGCTCGACCACAAGGGCACGCTCGCCGACAAGGAGGACGATGACTGGGCGTCCTATGCGCTCGCCGACGCCGGCGTGAACGTGCAAGACATTCGGGGCTGGAGCGTGGCAGTGGACCCGGCGGGGCGCAAATGGTTTGGCTTTTACGGAATCGTGGCAGTGCTCGACGACGGAGGGGACCCGTTCGACAAAGTCGGCGACACCTGGCAGGTCTTCAGTACCACGCATGGCCTGACAAGCGGGCGCGTCGCAGACATCCAGATCGACGCGCAGGGCCGCAAGTGGTTCCTGGGCTCCGGCGGGGTGAGCGTGCTGGACGACGGCGGCGATCCCTTTGATGACGGGACGGGCGACCGGTGGGCGAGCTTTACCTCGACGGACCATCCCTCCCTGTCCACCACGAACGGTCTGGCGTTCGACGCGGATGGGAGCGTCTGGATCGCCACCGGCTCCGGCGCGCTCCACCTGGATTATGGCGGCGACCCCTTTGACGGGAGCGGGCACACGTGGACGGTCCATACCCAGGCGGACGGGCTGGTGCACGACGGCTTGTGCGGCGTGGCGATCGATCAGGGCGAGTACCCCTGGTTCGGCACCTGCACCTATGGGGCCTCGGCGCTCGACGACGGGGGCACGCCAAGCGTCAAGGGGGACGACACCTGGCAGAGCTATGTCGCGAGCGACGAGGAGCTGGTGGACAACAATGTGCTCTCGATCGCGATCGACCCGCTGGGACGCAAGTGGTTCGGCGGCGAGCGTACGCGGACGTACCGCCGCGCCGGCGGCATCAGCGTCCTGGACGACGGCGGCACGCCCCTGGACAGGTCGGACGACGCCTGGCAGACCTTTACGCAGGCCGATGGCCTGTTCCTGATCAGCGTGAAGGCGATCGCCGTCCACCCCAATGGCGTCAAGTGGTTCGCCGTCGAGGACTATGTTGGAACCTCTTCCTACACCCACGCGCATGGCGTGGCTGCGCTCAACGACGGCGGCACGCTCTTCGACAAGGGGGACGACCAGTGGCAGTCGTACACGTCGGCGGATTACGCGACGCTCTCGAACCAGGCGTATACCGTCGAGGTCGGGCCCGAGGGACTGATCTGGATCGGCACCTCCTATGGGTTGGTCGTCCTCGACCCGGGCGACCTGATGGACAAGGGGGACGACCAGTGGGGGACGCTCGACGTCATCGACGGGCCGGGGATGGGAGGCATCCGGGATATCGCCTTCGACGACCAGGGACGGATGTGGCTCGCCTGCGTCTCGGGCCGCGTCTCCGTCCTCGACACGCACGGCACGCCCTTTGACAACAGCGACGACGACCTCGCCACCTACATCACGACCTACCCCGACGAGGAGGATTGGGAGAGTTGGGAGAACCCCTATGCGATCGCCATCGACGGGAACGGCCTCAAGTGGGTGGGCAAGGAGGACGGGCTGTGGGCCTTTGACGACGCCGGCACGCCCTTTGACGGCACGGACGACGCGTGGGGGTACTGGTCGACCAAGATCTTCTCGGACCTCCACGCCGCCAAGGCGCTCGTGATCGACGAGGAGGGGCGCAAGTGGGTCGGCGCCGCTGGCAGAGGGCTCCTGGTCCTGGACGACGGCGGCACCCCGCTCGACCCGGCGGACGACACGTGGCGCGAGATCGGACTCGGACCAGAGATCGGGGACACCGAGATCATGGGTGCGCTGCGCGATGCGGACGGCAGCCTGTGGTTCGCCACCCACGGCGCGGGCGCCAGCGTGCGCGTGCTGCAGGCGGGCGCGCTGTGGGAGACGCAGATCCCGGTCGACGTGCCCGTGGGCGCGACCCAGGTCATCACCCCCGTCGCGCCGATCGCCGAGACCGGCAAGCTGTACCTGTATGCCGAGCTCGCCTCCACGACCGGGCAGCGCATCGCGCGCGACAAGCGCGCCTTCTACATCTATGACGCCGAGGTCCGCCTCGCGATCGAGACGGACCTAGAGATCTATCGCCCCGGGCAGCCGATCGCGCTGACCGGGCAGGTCGCGAACGACAGCAGCGCGGCGCTGGTGGGACAAACGCTGATCGTCACCCAGGACGGCGTCGAGATCCTCAACCAGGCCCTGCCCGAGATACCGAGCGGGGGCAGCCATCCGTTCAGCGTGAACACGACGGCGCCCGGCAGCCCCGGCTCGACCTCCTTCGAGGCGAGCGTGGGCGCGGTGCGCGTCCTGGATGCGGTGGACGTGGCGGCGCCCGACGTGCACGCCTCGGTCGACGGGCCCGCCCTGGTGGGCAGCCAAGCCTTTACCCTGACGGTCACGCTGGACAACGCGGGCGCGATCGACGCCCTCGTGTACGTCGAGATGGGCGGCGCGATCGAGACGCTGACCATCCCCGCCGGCGAGACGCGGTACGCGCAGCACGCGTTCCAGGTCAGCGGGGACGCTGTCCTGGGCGTCGTCCTCAGCGGCGACCTGGTCGAGACGCTGCAGCACGCCGTGGCCTTTGGCGAGGACGCCGCCATGGTCTACGCGCCCGCAGCGCTGTACTGCGCGGGCCTGCGCGAGATCCCGTACGTCGTGACCAACACGGGCCAGACCGAGGTCGCGTTCTCCGCCCAGGTCACGCTCAGCCACGACACACGCTCTCCTGAGGTCACACAGCTGGATGTCTATCTCCCGATCAGCGGCACGGTCGGGGGCAGCACGACCTACGATCTCGCGGCGGGCGCCTACCTGCTCTCATGGACGCACGCATACGGGAGCGGGCAGGCGGACTTTGCCGTGGGCGAGCCCGATCGGGCTACCGTGGAGGCAGTCGCTGGACCGGCAGCGGGCGGCACTGCGCCCCTCACCGCCACTGTGACCAACGTGGGCTGCGCGCCCTACGAGGGTTCGCTGGCGCTCTCTGCCCGCTCGGACGCAGGGCCGTTCTACAGCGCCGAGCAGCCGGTCAGCGTGGCGGTGGGGGAGAGCGCGGCGTACGTCTTGGACGTGAACACGACCGACCTCGCGCCGGGCGTCTACACCGCCACCCTCGCGCTCCTCAACCTGAACGGGACGCAGGTCCACACGGCGACCGTCACGGGCACGATCCCCGGGCCCGAGTTGGCGGTCACGGCGCTGCCCACGCAGACCGTGCTGCACGTCGACGAGACCGCCGACTTTGTCTTTGCGGTGTCCAACGCAGGCGAGGCGGGCGACCAGGCTCACCTGACCTTCACCTTGGGCGACATGGAGGACGAGACCCAGGTCAAGTGGCTCGACGCGGGGAGCAGCGCAGTGTTTACCTACAGCACCTACATCCCGCGCGACCTGCCCGCGGGCGAGACCCTCGCCACCTACGCCCTCACCGGCACGCTCGACCCGGCGGGGGCGCGCGGCGAGATGGTGCTGGTCGTGCAGGGCATCTCGCTGACCGTCGAGGCAGGGCACGATCGCCCCGCCTACCGGGAAGGCGAGACCGCCACCGTCGCGCTGACGGTCACCAACGCGGGCCCGATCGACACCGGCGAGCTGGCAGCGGTCGTCGCCTATAACGAGGTCACGCAGACACAGGCGATCAGCCTGACCCCGGGCGCCCAGGCGCGGCTCGACTATACCGTGACCGCAGCGTTCAACGGCGACCCCAGACTCTTTTACGGGATCTACTTTGCCGAGAGCGACCGCTCGATCGTCCTGAACACGCTCTACCTGCCCCAGCTACAGCCTGCCGTCACGCTCTTGACCGACAAGCAGGTCTACCGCCCGGGCGATACCGTGCACGCGACCATCGTCACCACTCTCACCCAGGGCACCCTATCGGTGAGCGCGCCCGGCTATGCCGGTCAGGCGCCGATCGTGAATGGCGGCACGTTCGCGTTCGCCCTGCCCGACCCGCTGGAGCGCGGCACGTACGGCATCTCGTACACCACGAGCGACAGCGGCAGCGCCGAGGACGGACGGCTGCGCGTAGCCCCCTTTGACGTCGACGGGCCGGTCGTGTTCGTCCAGGAGGCGATCCTAGAGCACGTCCCGTCCGCGCCCGGCGACTTGGCTGTCCTGGCGCTGATCGTGTCGGCGGATCGCGCGCTGGACGTCACACAATCGGCCTGGTTGGAACTCCCGGATGGCGGGACCACGTCGCCCTGCGACCAAGCCGTGCACCTGGCGCCGACAGCAGGCAACCGCCTGACCGTCACGGTGCCCCTCACCGACGCGCAGATGGGCCTCTATGTCCTGTCGTGGGCGCTCGTGCAGAGCGGAACGGCGGGCGACCTGATCCTCGCAACGGGCGGGGAGGCGTTCGACGCCGGTCCGGCAGTCCTGAACCGGGTTACGACCGATCGGGCCTCCTACCCGCTCGCCGACCAACCGGTGCGCGCCTCGCTCGACATCTATAGCGCGTCGGGCGGCAGCGTGCAGGCCCTGCTCACCCTCGACGATGGCCCTACCACCGCACAGGCACTCACGCTGGTCGAGGGCTTGCAGACCATACCGCTGACCCTCACGAGTCCGATCCCGCCCGGCAGGCGTGTGCTGACCGCCACGCTCACGGCGGGCGGACTCCAGGCACAGGCGCGCACGACGTTCGACTATGGCGCCGACCTCGCCGACCTGCGCCCCAGCGCGCTCTGGGTCGAAGCGGGTGGAACCGTGACCCGCAGCGTGATCGCACGGGTGTACAACGACGGCGCGACCGCCGCTGCACCCACCAACGCCCACTTTTACGTCGGCGATCCTGCGGCGGGAGGCGCGTGGATCGACTCGGTCGCGGTTCCGGCGCTCGATCCGGGTCAGGAGGTCGAGATCGCCGGCGTGTGGAACATCGCCGGCAAGGGAGGCGAGCACACCCTGTACGTGGTCCTCGACCCAGTGGTCGAGTTCGACGTGGGCAACAACACGGCACGTGGTGCGGTCGTCCTGCCCCGGCTGGACGCAGAGCTGCTCATTTCGCCCTCCGTCATCCAGGCGGGGGAGGAGGCAGCCGTGTGGGTTGGGCTGCAGAACCTGCAGGCGGCGCAGGTCCTGCCCGTGACCGCTACCGTCGAGATCCGTTCGTCGCACGGCGACGTCGTATACCGTCATAGCTGGACAGTGACCCTCGATCCCGGCGAGAAGCGCTGGCTCAACGATGCCTGGGTGACGGGGTCCGGCACGCCCAGCGGGCTCTACGTCGCAGTCCTCGAGGCGTGGGACAGTGCGGGCGCCTACCTCCTCAGCAGTGTCTCGCCCTCGATCGGGCAGGTCGACCGGCACTACATCTACCTGCCGCTCGTCGTGCGGGACGACTGAGCGCCAGCGGGGGCGCGGCACAGCCCGACGTCCCCCCGCAGAGCGGAGGGACGAGCGCGGACGGGAGCAGGGACGAGCACAGGTGTGAGAGTGGGGACGAGCGCTCCCTCCGTGCTTGCGCCGATGCTCTGCGTCGGCGCGCCCCTGCCCGACGTCCCCCCGCAGAGCGGAGGGACGAGCGTGGACGGGAGCAGGGACGAGCGCGGACGGGAGCAGGGACGAGCACATGCGCTCTCTCTTGCGTGGACCGTTACCGGTCGCGGGAGGATGAACGTGAAAGACGTACTGACCATCACCGTACAGGATACCGCGGACCTCGACACGCGGCGCCCGGTCACGGGCGGGGTACCGTTGGCCCAGGGTGCCGCACCGGAGGGATGCGCGTTCGCGCTGCGCGACGCAACGGGGCTCGCCGTGCCCCTACAAGCAAAAGTCCTGGCGCGCTGGCAAGACGGCAGCGCACGCTGGGTGCTGCTCGACTACCAGTCGCAGCCCGCCGCGCGCGGGCAGTGCACCTACACCCTCTTGGCGGGCGACGCCGCGCCCGCGGTTCCCACCGGGGGCGTGACAGTGGATGGGCAGGCGCTGGCGACGGCGGGCGTGCGCTTGTCGCCCGGCAGGGACGCCCCGCTGAGCGTGTCGGACCGTTTCGAGATCGCCCTCACCCTTACCGATGCCCAGGGCCACGTTTGCGCCGCGCGGGCCGAAAGGGTCGAGGTCGAGGCCCACGGGCCCCAGCGCGCCACGCTATCGCTGCACGGCGCGTTCTACGACCCGGCGGGGCAGCGCGTCGTCCAGTGCCGCATGCGCGCCTCGGTCTATGCCGGTCTGGACGCGATCCGGCTCGAACCGCTGGTCCTGATCGACGCCCCACACGGCATCGTGCAGCAGGTCCGGGCGATCGAGCTGGCGGTCCGCCCGCGCGGGGGCGCCCGCTCCGGCGGGCTGGGGGGCAGCCCGGGCTGGGCGGGCGCTGCGGAGGCAGGCGTGCGCCTCTTGCAGGTCGACGACCAGCACTACCGGCTGGAGGGCGCCGAGGGGAGTGGGCTGCGCGCGCCCGGATGGGCGACGGTCGACGATGGGCGCGGCGAGATAGCGGTCGCCCTGCGCGACATGTGGCAGCAGTGGCCCAAGAGCATCGAGCTGTCCCCGGAAGGGCTCACGCTGGGGCTCCTGCCTTCCTTCCAGGCGGGGGATTTCGACCACATGGAGCCGTGGTACAAGCACCAGTACCTGTTCTCGGACAACTGCTACCAGCTGCGCACCGGGCAGGCGCGCCGGTGGGAGGTGTGGCTCGAGATCGACGGCAACGGTGCGGCGCTGGCGCGGGGCGCCGACCGTCCCCTGATCCCGATCGCAGACCCCGCACAGGCGATCGCGACCGGCGTGTGGGGCGAGATCGCCCCGGCGGGCACGCCCGCCATGACGGCGTACGACGCCTGGGCTGAGAACCTGTTCGACGGCTACTGCTACGCGATCGAGGCACAGCGCGACTATGGGGCGATGAACTGGGGCGACTGGTTCGGGGAACGGCGCGTCAACTGGGGCAACCACGAGTACGATACCGCCAACCAGATCCTGATCCAGTATGCGCGTACTGGCGACCCCAAGTACTTTTACGTCGCCGATGCGACCGCCCGGCATTCCAGCGAGGTCGACATCGTGCACTATGTCAACCCCGACCTCGCCGCCTACTTTTCACAGTGGGAGCGCCCTGGCTATCCGCCGCGCCCGGGGATGGTGCACCAGCACGCCGTCGGGCATGTGGGCGGCTTTTATCCCGTCGAACGCGTCCGCGAGCTGTTCATCGAGGTCGGGATCGGGCATCCCGAGCATCCGTACCTCTGCCTCGACCCCTTCAACTTGGGACACATCTGGACGCAGGGACTGGTGCGCCACTACTTGTTGACCGGCGACCCGTTCGTCAAGGAGACGGTGGAACGGATCGGCGACAACCTCGCTCGGCTGGTCGAGGCGCGCGAGTACCGCTTCATGGGCCACACGCACTGCGGGCGGACCACTGGGTGGCCCCTCCTCGCCCTGGGCGGGGCATGCGAGCTCGATCTCTCGGCGCGCTACCTGCAGGCGATGCGCACCCTCGCCGACGACGCACTAGGCGATCAGGACCCGGTCTGCGGCGGCTGGTTGATCTATCCCATGGCCTGGGATCACTGCCTCTGCAAAACCGCGCGGCACACCGGCATGGCGGGCTTTATCACGGCTGTGCTGATCAATGGCCTGGCGCGCTATGGGCAGCTCTCGGGCGACGCCCGGATCCCCGACGCCGTCGATCGCGCCGTGACCTTTCTCGACAACGACACCTGGCGCGAGGAGTGGCGGGACTGGCGCTACACCTCCTGCCCCGCCACCGGTCCGACCCACCAGCCGGGCGTGGTCATGATGGCCCACGTCAACGGCGCGCGCATGGGGAGCAATGCCAACCACAGGCGCGTCCTCTCGATCGCCTGGGAACGCAAGTTCGCGCACCTCCTGCAGGCCCCGCCGCCTGGGCCCGGTCAGGGCAAGACCTATACCGCCCAGATGTACGGCTGCGCCGAGACGGTCGCATTGCTGGCGGCGGGTGAGGACACAGATCAGAGCTGAGTGCCCCCTCCGCCTCGGAGGAGCATCGCCTACGCGTTCTCGATCGACCGGATCAGCAGCAGGGGGCGGTCGATGCGATGCAGGACCCCGGCGGCGACACTGCCATAGAAGACGCGCGAGAGGCCCGTCCGACCGTGGCTCGCCATGGCGACCAGGTCCACCCCTTCCTGCTCTGCGGTCGTGGCGATCGCCTCCACCGGCGAACCATAGACGACAGAAGTTTGGACCTGGATGCCCATCTCCTGGTAGCGCTGCTCGAGCGTCGCCAAGTAGGACTCGGCCTCGCTCGTGCGGCGCTCCAGCTCCTGCTGGAACACCCGATAGGCCCCCTCGAGCATCCCCACGCTGAGCGGCAGCGGCTCGATCACCAGCAACAAGATCACCGTGGCCCCATACCGCGTGGCGAGGTCCTGCACGTGAGGCAGGATCGCCTCCGCGCGCTTGGACCCATCCAATGGAACGAGAATGCTTGCATACATTTCGGCCTCCCGTCGATACGACGTCCCTCGATCCAGCGCTGCTGGAGCGCTCGCGTGCCCTGGGAGACCTGGCGCCGCGCCGATCGCCGCTCGGGCGGCGCGCGGACGCCCGTGCTCACGAGGCGCCCGGCAAAACGCCCAGCCAATCGTCCGTAGAGACGCCTGGCGTCTCGATCTCGTGCGTGGCGTAGAACTGCTCGATCACGGCTCGCGCGTCCGCGCAGAGCGTGCCCTCTAGCGCCGACTGGAGGTCGCCGATCGCGTCGCGCGGATAGCAGAACAAGTCCCCGGACAGCGACACGTAGCGCCACCTGCCATCCACCACCTCGACCGTCGCGCGCAGCAGACCCCCCGGCGCCTTGTGCACGCGCTGGATGACATTGACGCCTGAGGCGATCTTGACGTTGCGCCCCGGCTCGCGCCTGCCCACCTTGTACAGCCACTCGGCGCTCTGAAAGCGCGGTGTGAGGGCCTCGACCTGCTCGCGGACCGCCGCCGGTAGCGCGCCCGGTTCCAGCGGACCCAGGACCTGCGCGAAGCGCCGGATCAGCGGCGCCGTCATCTCGTCCCACGCGGGCACTCGGCCGATCTCGCGGCGGAGCGTGGTCAGGTTCTCGCGCATGCTGTGGTAGACCTTGTCGCGGTACTTTTCGTCGGGCACGCGGAGCACGCGCGCCGTGGTCTCATAGTCAAAGTCCGCGATCAGGTTGCCGACGAGGACGACGTATGCGCCGATCTCTGCCGCACCCGTCCCCGAGATCTTACGCCCGTCGGCGGTCACCACGTCATTCACCGGTCGATAGTGCGCTGGCACGCCCAGGTCGCAGTACGCCGCCGCGACGGGCTCGAGCATGCGCTTGTAGAACGCCGCCTTGCCCCCCTGGGCCAAGGGATGGTCGGCGTGGAGGACGATCTGGTAAAAGATCTGGTTGCCGTCCAGGTATACGGCCCCACCCCCCACCTCGCGCCGGAAGATGGGAATGCCCCGTTCCCGGCAGAATGCCTCGTCGATCTCTTGCTCGAGGTCCTGGTGGTAGCCCAGACAGACGTAGGGCGTGCTGGGCGCCAGGATGTTGAGCGCCTCGACCCCCACGCGCGGCTGCGCGTGGTAGATCAGCTGCGAGTCGATCCAGGGGACGTGCGCCAGGTGGTATAGCTGCATGCGTGGCTCCTCGATGGCCCGCAGACGCGGGGCGGTGCTCGATGGTGGGCTGGACCCCAGCGCCGGTCGCGCCAGGAACAGGTTCGGGGGCTGCGCTCAGCCTCCGCGTGCGCGCCGGCGACGCTGGCGCGCACCGCCTGCGGGCCGATCGGGCGCCGTCTGCTGCGCCGACGCCCGCGAGGGCAGGTCACTCGGCGCCGCCGAACGGCTGGCGCGCTCGTCCCATGCGTCCAGCAGTGAGCGGACGACGCGTACGATCACCTCGCGCCCGGCGTACGCCGCTGCCGCGCCCACCCAGGCCAATACCCTGGATGTCGTTCCGACAGGACGCGCCTCCCGGACCTGCACCTCGGCAGATTCGGCATCATCCTGCACGATCTCTCCTTCGATCACGGGCTCTATGTCTGACATATCCACTTCCTCTCGTGCTCCGCTACTACGAGCCCACGACGCGCATCCGGTCGATCGTCGGCTTGACGATCGGCTCAAAGAGCGCCGCGTCGTATGCCTCGATCTCGCCCGCGTCGCAGCGGCAGGCCAAGTCTGCGTCGAGCGGGACTTGGCCCAGCAGCGGCACGCCCAGCTGCGCAGCCGTCTGGAGCGCTTGGCTGGGGCCAAAGACCCGGATCTCGAGCCCACATCGCGGGCAGACCACGTAACTCATGTTCTCGATCAGGCCGATGATCGACGCCCCCATGCGCTCCGCCATGTGGGCAGCCTTGCGCACCACCATCCCCGCCAAGTCCTGCGGCGAGGTCACCAGCACGACGCCGCTGAGCGGAATGGACTGCATCACCGTCAGCGAGGCGTCGGAGGTGCCCGGCGGCAGATCGACGATCAGGTAATCCAGCGTGCCCCAGGCGACGTCCGTCCAGAACTGCTTGATCGCACTGCTGATCAGCGGCCCACGCCAGATCACAGCCTGGTCCTCCGACTGCAGCAGCAGGTTGATCGACATGACCTGGATCCCGGTCTCGGTCTCCACGGGCTGGATGCCCGACGGCCCACTGATCGGCTTGCGCTGCAGGCCGAACATGCGGGGGATGCTCGGTCCAGTGATGTCCGCATCGAGCACGCCGACGCGCAGCCCGCGGCGGCGCAGCGCGACAGCCAACAGCGCGGCGACCGAGGACTTGCCGACGCCGCCCTTGCCGCTCAACACGGCGATCACGTGCGCGATCTGGTTCACCGGTCGCTCGACGCCAGGCTCCGCGCCCGACTTGGACATGAACGCCGCACGCTCCGGTTGGCTCATTTCGTCCAGGCTGACTGTGACCTGGACGTCGGGGTCCAGGCCCGCCACTGCCTCCTCGACCCGGGCTACCAGATCGTCTTTGATGGGGACGTCCAGGAAAGGCAACGCCACGCTCACCGTGACCTTGCCGTCCCCCACCTCGACGTCCCTGATCATGTCGAGATCCACCAAGTCGCGCTCTAGCTCGGGATGCATGACGTGGCGCAGCGCCTGGCGCACTCGTTCCTGTGTGATCATTCCTCTCTCCGATCGTCCTCTACGTTCCATAATAGGCGCAGCGGGCCCGTGCGCCTGTCCGCCCGGTTCCTCGTCGTGCGGGGCCCGCCGTATCGCCCCTGCCGGCAGGGGCGACGGACCACCTACAGTATAGCACTCTAGGTGTAAATAGTCAATAGACGACGCGCCGGAGACACGTGACAGTGTGGGAGCGATGGTTGGCCCTTGGCCCCCCACACAAGCTGTGCCGCGCCCCTAGATCAGCTCGCG
>JAFGIE010000268.1 GCA_016929775.1 Anaerolineae bacterium | reverse complement strand
GCCATGGCCACCTGGGCCGCCCGGCGCGCAGGCAGCCAGATGCGCCACGCGGCGATCAGGGCCAGGATGCCAAGCAGGATCAGCCCGGCCATGGCGATGGCGATAAATACAAAGGCTCGATTGGGCCTGGCCCGCGTCGCGTCCTCTTGGTCTTCTTCAGGCACAAGAGGGCCACCCAAGGGGCCTTCGCCAAAAGACAGGCGATCGTCGTCCGAGCTCATAGTGGATACTCCTCTCTGCTCTAGCAGCGCTAGCGAACGATCTCGACATTCTCCAGCGGGACAAACGCCGTGCCCACTGTTTCCAGGTTGACCTCTGCCCCCCAGGCCATGACGCCGGATGCCAGGCGCCTGGGATGCCTGGGCAGAGAGACAATCTCGCCCACGGCATTCTGATAGGGCGCCCGCAGCACGCGCACCCGGTCGCCGACGCTCAGCGACTCGCTGGGCTCGACCAGCGCAGGGCGCTCCTGGCCGGGCGCAAAGCAAAAGACCTCCGGGCGCTGGGTCTTCCAATCGGCGTCGGACGATGGCTGCAGGCACACCTCCTGCCCGGCGCACGCGCTGAGCAGCTCAAAGGCCTCGGGATGCATGGGCATGTCGCCAAACCCTTCGGTAACCAGGACCGACAGCCTGCTCTCATGGAGGAGCGGCAGCAAATCCCCCCGTACGCTGCCCACGATCACTCCGCGCACCCTGTTTTCGACCGCCTGGGCGATCACACCGGCGTCGAGCGTGCGCCCGCCCAGCAAGACCATCCCCACGTGCTCGCCGGTGATCTGCCCGACCAGCAGAGGCACGTCGTTCCCCGGCACGGCACAGGCCAGCGTGGTCCGCAGCGTCGGCCCACAGCCCCACATGCCCTGAACCAGGGTCCCCGTCGTCTCGATCACCACGCCCCGCTCCGGGATCAGGTCTACCACCTGGCCCGGATACAGCGCCAGCAGATCGACGTTCCGCGGGGCCATCTCGATCAGCACGCGAGCGTCGCGAATATCGACGATCTGTCCCGTGACGGGCGATACAACCTCGCGCTTGAACACAAGGCCCGCGCGGGCGATCACCTCGCCCCGCTCCACGACATCGCCGATGCGCTTGATCATGGCCTTGCGCACGGCCCGTGGGCGCAGCGCCCTGTCCATCTCGATCAGCCGGTAGCCTTGTGGCACGCTCGTCTCGGCCACCACGCTGTCCGCCGCCACCCGCTCGCCCACGCGCCGGACAACGCGCCCGGGTTGGGCGAGCGTTCGCGCGCGGCGAATCGTCACCGTGCGGCGGATCAGACGTTCTGCATACGGGCGGGTAGCAACCAGTGCCTGCGTCGTCTCTAGCATCACGCGTCCCGTTCACCTGTCATCTGGTACAGCCAATGGCCAACGTGCTCCCGTTGGACGGCAGGATCGTCGTGCAGAACCAGTGGGCGACCACGCGCATCGACGATCAGGCCGACCGAGCCTGCCGGACAGGGCATGCGCACGCTTTTGCCCGGCCCGCCGCCCACGTCAAACCCACGTGCGGGCATCAACTCGAGCATGGTGCCCCGCTCGGCGTCCGGCAGCGAGACCACGCCCAGGTCGCCATACCCCACCTCCAGGTGCACGCTCCTCGGCTCGGCGGCGGAACGAACGGTCAGCACCTTGTCGCCCAACCGGGCGCGCCCACGGGGAACGACGACCGTGCCCACCTCGTGCAGGGCGTTGCCATGCAGCATCTGTACCGTGGCCAGGGCTTCGACGTTGGCCACGGTGCCCAGGGCAGCGAGCAGGTTTTCCGGGTCTAGATAGATCGTGCACGTCCCGACCGGCTGCAGCGCGTCGATCAAGATCAGCGCAGCCTGGCCGGGATGGGGCGCGTGCGCCAGGACGCCGCCGCAGCCAATGATCGGGTCGCAGGCCGGCATGGACCTCGCCTCCCAGTCCCCCGGGACTGCCGGCATCGCCGAGCGCGCATCGAACCAGGCCAGGCGCAGCAGCTCGCGCGCCACAGCGTGCTCCAACAGCAGGTCCTCATCCGTCTGCGGCACAGTGTGTGGGACCAGCGCCTTGTTCAGCAGCCGGTCCCTGGCCTCCGCAGCGTCCATTTCAAAAGGCAGCCACCGCAAGAGCTGTTCCATCTCGACCTGTTCGAGCAGCCCGGTCAAGCCATACCCGATGCCCAGGTCGGTGCGCAGCGTGGTTCGCGCCTCCTCGCCCTGGGCCAAGTTCAGGGCGACGGACGAGCTGCCAATGTCTACCCCCAACACCCCCTTGGTACCGTCGCCCGTCCGCGCCAGGTAGCGAACTGCATAGTCTGCCGCACGCACGGTGGGCAAAACGATCGAGGGCGTCCACGCCCTGAGCTGGCGCAGGCCGGGGATGGCGCGCATCTTGCGCTCGTAAAAGAGAACGTCCAACTCGCTGTGGGCGGGGCCGGTGTCCTCCACGTCGAGCGTGGGCCGCACATTGTCCACCACCTGCACCACGGCAACGTCTTGAAGCGTGGCCACGATCTCGTCCTGCAGATCGCGATTGCCGGCATAGAGGACCAGGGGTGCGCGCTCGCCCATCGCATACAGCGCCACGCGCAAGACGTCCCGGGCCATGGCCAACACCGGCTCGCGCGCCCCGCCATCCGTGCCGCCGACCATCAAGATCACGTCGGCGGCGCGCGATTGCAGCATGTCGATCTTGGCCCCGTCCGAGTGCGGCGCGGCATGTGTGGCGCTGCGCTCCGCCGAGCTACGCTCGGCCGCAACGACGCCCACGATCTCGGTGTAGGTGGACAGGGCCGCGCGGCGCGCGCTGTCCAGGCTGACGCCGTGGATCAGGCCGGCGAGGAGCACGCGCAG
>JAFGIE010000267.1 GCA_016929775.1 Anaerolineae bacterium | reverse complement strand
CCGTTCCCTCCACGACCACGCCGTCGCCGCCGGTGTCGTGGACGCGGCAGTCGCGCACCTCGACGTCGGAGGAGGCGATCCACAGACCGCCGTTGTAGATGCTCCCGGCATAGCCGACGTCGCAGTGGCGCAGGCGCACGCGGCTGCCAGGCACGGCATAGAGGTAGCGCCAGGCGTCTGCCACGGGCGTCGTGCTCTGCGTGGTGAATGCAATCGGCTGCGCGGCGGTCCCCTCGGCGATCAGGCTGGCTCCGCCACGCACCTGCAGCTGCGTGTCGCCGCCGAACTGCAGCGTTGTCCCGGCGGTGACAGTCAGGGCATAGCCCGTGCCGATGTAGACGTTCCCCACCCGGATCGGGAGTCCGTTGAAGCCTCCGGGCCCATCCATCGTCAGGTCGCGCGCTATCGTGCCGTCAGGGATGACCAGGGCGTTGACGCCGTTCCCCGCCAGGGTCAGGTTGGCGTAGCGCGGCGCCATGTCGATCGTCGTCTGGCGCACGGCGCTGCCGCTGTTGTCCTCGACCTGCGTGTCCTGCAGGAGGGGGGTGAGTCCCGTTCCCTCCACGATCACGCCGTCGCCGCTCGTGTCGTGGATGCGGCAGTTGCGCACCTCTACGTCGGAGGATCTGATCCACAGACCGCCGTTGTAGACGCTCCCGGCATAGCCCATGTCGCAGTGGCTCATCCGCACGTGGCTGCCTGGCTGTGCGGCGAGGTATCGCCAGCTCCCCGCCGCCGGCGTCGCTTCCTGCGTGGTGAACGCAACCGGCTGCCCCGCCGTCCCTTCTGCGAGCAGCGATCCGTACACTTGGAGATGCGTGTCCGCGGCAAAGCGGACCTCGACCCCAGGCGAGATGGTCAGCGCGATCCCGGCATTCACCGCAAAGCCGGATTGGATGCAGTAGGGGCTACCCGCGGTGGTCCACGTCGTGTGGGTCGTGACGTTGCCGCTCCAGAGCGTGGTGCAGCCCTGCTGCAGGGCAGGGGCTGCCGTGGGTGCTGCACGCGCAGAGGTCGCCGCCACCAGGCCCAGCCCCACCAGGCCGAGCAGGGACAGCGCTGCGACGATGCCAAGCCGCCCGAGTCGAACGAGATCGAGGCGACGGTTGGGGCTCATCTCTGTCTCTCCTTCACGCACCACGTTCCTCCTCTCCTTCTTCCCTCTGCAGCTCGCGCGGAGGGGGCTCCGCCCGGCAAGCCATCTGCCGCAGCAGCGCCAGCAGGGCCTCCTCGCCGGCAAAGGGGCAAGCCTCGCCTTCTGGCATGGGCTGCAGCGCCCCGCGCAGGGCCTCGGGCCGAGCAGGCTCGACCCACAACCGGAGGATGAACGTACGGATCGCGCTCATAGCCCGATTCTACCGTAGGGGATTGCCAGAGGGTTGCCAGAACAGGGGGCTAGCGGATCAGGGAGCGATAGAGGGCTTGGAGGTCGTCGCTGGGGGCTGTATCGAGGTCCTGGCGCAGGGCCTGCTCGAGGCGCTTGTAGAGACGCAGCGCGCCCGCGCGGTCATCCATCGCCAGGCAGGTTCGCATGCCGATCAGCACGGCTCTTTCCTGCCACGGCTCTAGCGCCAACGCACGGTTGCACGCATCGAGCGCCTCCGAGAGTTGGCCTGCTGCAAGGCGCGCCTCCGCCGCCTCCAGGAGGGCTCGCTGGAACAACAGGGAGAGCCGCTGTCGCGGCGCGATGGTCCAATCGGCGTACAGATGCTTGGGCAGAAGCTCGCCCTCGTACAGCGCCAGCGCCGCCTCCCATTCCCCGTGGGCGCAGTGCTCCTCAAAGCGCTCGACGTCGAGTGTGGACCCGGGAGGCAGGTGCAAGGTGACCTGGCTCTCCTCCACTTCCAGGTAGCGGGAGGGAAAGCGGTCGGGCAGGTCGGGTTCGAGCGCCCGGCGCAGGGCTGAGGTCGCGTGGTGGAGGCTCGTCCTGGCTGACGCCGGGGCGCGCTCGGGCCACAGCGCCTCGGCGGTCTGGTCAAAGGAGAGCGAGTGGGAGCGGGCAAGGAGCAGCAGGGCGAGCAGGTCCTCCGCTTGGCGCTGGCGCAGCGGGCCCGCGGCAATGCGCTGGGCGCCCTGCCACACTTCCCAGCGCCCGAGGGCGACGACGCGCAAGGGAGCGGGCGGCACGCGCTGCAGATGGTCCAGCAGCGCGCCCGCCGCCTGGGCGACTGCTGGGTCGGCGTGGTGGGCGTAGGATGCCAGCAAGGGAAAGGCCACTGCCCGCTCTTGCTCGAGCAGAAAGGCAAAGCCCCCCGCCATCATCTCGCGCGCCGCGTCCAGCCACAGGGCAGGCGCCTGATCGTGCTCCTGCCGGTGCAACAGCGCCGCCAGCAGAAAGCGCGCGCGCGTCCGGTCAAAGGCAGCGCCCAGCTCGTCCAACAGGTCGATCGCGGCGCGCAGGTCTAGCTCGGCGGCGCTCGAGGTCGGCAGAGGGAGATCGGTGGGCCAAGCCGCCCTGGCGCGCTCGATCAGAGCGTTGCCCAGCTCCTGCCGGTAGCCCACCCGCGTCGCATAGCGCACTGCGTCGTCGGCCCACTGCAGGGCAGCAGGACCATCGCCGGTCGCGCGGCAGCAGCGGCTCATTCCCAGCCGTACGGCGATGCTGATCCACGGCTCGCCGGTCGCCTCGGCGATCGAGCGTGCCTGGGCGTAGCCCCTCTGCGCGCGCTCGAGATCCCCCTCTGCGAAGGCCAAGTGGGCCTCCAGGCAGAGGTGATAGCCTTGCAGCACCGAGCCGGGCCCGACGAGGTGCGCCAGCTCACCCAGCACGGCGCGTGCGCGTTCGCGCTGCCCGGAGAGCAGGTGGACCCACGCGATGGTGATCAGCGGGTAGGGCGCCCATTCCCCTAGTCCCTGCTCGCACGCGATCCCGTAGGCCTCTCGGTCGGCGGACAGCGCCAGGTCGAATTGGCCCCGGGTGATGTAGACGCCGGCAGCTAGGTTGTGCAGCGCGCGCAGCCGGAGCGCGTCGTGACCGAGCTCGCGCGCCAGGTCCGATGCGCGTCGAAAGTGGGTCTCCGCCTGTGCGATGGAACCGGTCGCACCGGCGCACGCACCCAACTGCAGCAGTGCTTCGACGCCAGCGGGTGTCTCGGGCCCGGCGTACGCGATCGCCTCTTGAGATAGGGCCTGTGCAGCCGGATACTGTCCCATCCGGAAACGCGCCGAAGCTAGGCAGACCAGCGCCGAGGCGAGGAGCGGCGGATCGTGCGCCGTCCGGGCAAGGACCAGCGCCTGTTGGCCTCGCTGCAGTGCCTCGGCGACTGCCCCTGCCTGCAGCAGCGCCGCGCTTTCCCCGATTAGATCGGCAATCGCAAGAGAGGGCCTCATGCTGGATCCTCATCCGGGGTGCGATGCCCCTGCCGCAGGACTCAGCGCGCGACGCCCAGCCGGTCATGTCGAGGGGGTGCCCGACCTCGCTTCGGCTGCGCGCGCACTGCGACGCCTTCCTAGGGGCTTTGCGTGTGCTGGTTCCAGTATACCATCGCGGCGCTCCTGTGCGCAATTGCTCGGTTGCGATGGATGCATTCGCGACCTTGGGCGCTGCTTGGATGCTGCCTTTGGCGAGCCGCTGGGCTGCGAGGATGTACGACGCGCGGCGCAACCTGCGTTTTGCTCCACGCGTCTGTGTTCTCTCCGCCAACCCGATCTGTGGTACAATGGGTACCGGGCGCCGGGCCCGTCCCGCGCCGCCACGCAGCGGAGGCGTCCGGATTGCGGGAGCCGGCGCTTGCCGCCCGGCACGGCGGCGAGCGCTGCAACCATCGCGCAGGAGGCGAGGACCTATGAAGCGGTTCGATATCGCACCCTTTGGCCTGCCCAACACCACGCCGGGCGAGGTCCGGTTCGAAGAGGCGCGCGACGTGGAAGCGGTCGAGGTCGTCTTTGCCGGCGCCGCGCCGCGCGGAGCGGGGCTGCAGTACATGCGCAAGGTGTGGCCCGACGCGCGCTTCGAACGCACGGGCGACATGGATCGGGTGCGTCCGAGCAGGTTCGGTTGGCAGCGCATGGACGACCTCTTTACCCCGCAGTGGGTCGATGCCGCGGTAGACGCGCGCCCGGTCGGCGCGCGCACGCTGTGCCTCACCTTCAGGCGGTTGCGGGACGAGATCCCGGCTTTTCCCGGCGCCGGGGAGTACGACGTGACCTATCGGCGCACCGTCGCCGTGCGCGTCGCGGCAGATGGAACCCCGATCCGGTCGATGCGGGTCTACACCCGCTCGCGACTGGCCCACAGCCGGTTGCGCGTCGAGCTGCATGCTGGCAAGCAGACCGCCGCCGCGCGGATCGACGTCTCCGGCTATAACGCCGTCGTCCGGGGTGTGGCTGCGGGCCCCGGCACACAGGTAGAGGGCGGCGGGGTGCGCGTATGTGCGGCAGAAGGCGCCTCCTTCGAGCTAGACGTCGCGCACATGATCCCGGCGCACCGCTATGCCCATGACGACGGGCACCTCCTGTTCGCGCTGGGGCAGGAGGCGTTCACGATTTCGCTAACTGCTCTCGAGCGAGAGGGCCCGATCTGGTACGCCGAGGCGGGCGTCTATGTCGCCCGGGCGGACGATCCGGAGACGTTCGACCAGTACCGCGCGCGCACGGGGGGCTGCCGGACCATCGCCCGCCAGGTGTGCGAGCGCCCCGAGCAGTCGCTGGCGGGCGCGATGCACGGACAGCCGCGCGCGCACCCGATCCCGTATCTCTTTGGCTGCAAGCACGCCCGCCAAAAGTTCTGGCTTGAACCGTGCGGCGACATCGTCCTGAACGCGTGGACGGTGACCCGGGTGCCTGGGCGCGACACGCCCAGGTGGAAGAACACGGGCAGCGCACGGCTCACGTTTGGGCTCGACCGCTGGGCGCCGGAGGGGCGGTACAACGATCCGTGGCCCGTGATGGCGTACAACCTGCAATGCCATCGCGGCGACGTGCGGGTCCGGCAAACGTGCTTTGCCGTGCCGCTGGCGCAGTCGATCCTGGCGGGCGAACCGGCGCCGGACGCCACGATCGTCGCCTTGGTGCGCTTTTCCTTCGAGAACGTCGGCGACCGCCCCGCGCACGCCGGGCTGCCGCTTGCGTACAGCCACGAGGCGCCGCGCACCATCAACCGCCGGGAGGAGCTGGCGCGCGGGGCGCGCAGCCAGACAGACACGCTGATCCCGCTGTGCGAGCGTGAGAGACTGACCGTCGATGGCGACCGGGTGCTGGGCGCGTTCGCGGGCGCGCAGGTGCTGCGCCTCGCGTTCGAGACGGGCATGACCGTGGAGGCGACGACCGATGGCGTGCGCTTTGGCAAGGAGCTGCAGCCCGGCGAGCGGTGCGAGCTGGTCATGCGCATCCCGTACGTCACGCTCGAGACGGAGGCGGAGCTCGCTGCGCTGCGCGGGCTCGCGTTCGCGCGCTGCTACGACGAGATGGCGCGCTACTGGCGTGGGGAGAGCCGCAAGGGCGCCCAGATCCACACGCCGGACGCGCACCTCAACGCCGCCTACGCCGCACACCTGCCGATCGTCCTGATCGCCGACCTGGGCCATCCGGACGGATCGGGGTTCGTCAACACTTCAGTCGGAGCCTGTACGTACGGCAACTACACCAACGAGTCGGCGATGATCATCGAGGAGCTGGAGCAGCGCGGGCTGGCGGAGGAGGTTGCGCGCCGCCTAGCGGTGTGGGTCCGGTACCAGGGGACGGTCGGTCTGCGCGGGCGCTTTACGGACCACGAGGGCGTGCTCTTTGGCGCGGGTGGGCTGGAAGCGGGGCACAGCTACAACCAGCACCACGGATGGGCGCTGTGGGCCTTGGCGCGCCACTACCTGCACACGGGCGACGGCGCGTGGTTCGCAGGCGTGGTCGAGGGCGTAGTGCGCGCCGGGGAGTGGATCGCCCGCCAGCGGCGAGAGACGGCGGGCGAGCTGCCGCATTCGCGCGGCTGGGAGCGCGGGTTCCTGCCCGCCGGCGCGCTGGAGGACGTGGACGACTATTTCTACTGGCTGAGCACCAACTGCCTGACCTGGCGCGGGTTGGACAGCGCCGCAGCGGCGTTGGAGCGGTATGGGCATCCTGCAGCGGAGCGCTTGCGCGGGGAGGCGGATGCCTACCGGCGCGACCTGATCCGCGGCTTTGAGATCGCGCGCCGGCACAGCCCGCTGATCCGCCTGCGCGACGGGCGGTGGATCCCGCACTACCCGTCGCGCCTGTATTGCCGCGGGCGCGACTATGGCTGGATCCGCGAAACGCTTGAGGGATCGGTCTATCTCTTGCTCTCTGGTCTCTACGATCCCGAGAGCGTGCAGGGCAGCTGGATCCTCGACGACTATCTCGACACGCGCTACATGAACCCTCCCTTCGGCTACCGGATCGACGATCCGGAGACGCAGTGGTTCGACTGCGGCGGCTTCTCCGTGCAGCCCCTCCTGCTCGCGGGTCTGCTGCCGCATCTCGATCGCGACGAGATCGACGTGTACCTGTGGATGTTCTACAACGCCTGGGCTGCCTGCTACCGCGAGGAGGTGCAGGCGATGGTCGAGCATCCTCTGCCTGTGCTCGGCTTCTCGAACAGCGCCCCCTTCAAGACCAGCGATCAGTCCAATGCCATGAAGTGGCTGGCGTACATGTACGTCTACGAGCGGGAGGGGCTGCTGCACTTGGGGCGCGCGATCCCGCGGGCCTGGTTTGCGGGGGAGGAGCCCTTTGGCGCCGCGCGGTTGAGCACGCCCGCCGGGGTGGTTTCGGTCGAGTACCGTCCCCACCCGGCGGCGGGCGCGATCGAAGCCCAAGTTGTGCTCGACTTGAGACACGCGCCTGACCGGCTGCTGCTCCGCTTCCGCCACCCGGAGAAAAGGCCGATCCAGTCGGTCGAGGTCGACGGTCGTCCCCACGGGGCGTTCGACGCCGTACGGGGAGACGTCGAGCTCCCGCCCGTCAGCGGCAAGACCAGCGTGTGCGTCCGTTACTGAGCGGGCTCGTGGCCACATCGCGCTTGACTTGCCGCTTGGTTGCAGGTACACTTGCGAAAAGGGACAGGAGCGTGGCGATGATCCGTGCTGTCGTGTTCGATCTGGGGGGTACGCTGCTCGACTTTCACGTTGACGGACTTGCCTGGCTGGAGTGGGAGCGCGTGGGGCTGCTGCACGCACACGCTGCCTTTACAGCCCAGGGATACGCGCTGCCTGAGGAGGCGTTCGTCAGCTACGTCAGGGACAGCCTGGAAGAGCGTTGGCAGTGCGCCACCGAGGGGGGCGAGAACTTGCGCTTGGGCGACATGCTGCGCGGGGCGTGCGCCGCCTGCGGTGCGTCGCCGACCGACGCGCAGATCGACGAGGCAGTCGCGCACTATATCGCGCCGCTCGACGCGGGCGTGGCGATCTATCCGGACGCGCTGGACACGCTGCGCGAGCTCCGCGCGCGCGGGCTGCGCATCGGCCTGGTCTCGAACACGATGTGGCCCGGTGCCTACCATCGGCACGAACTGGACCGTTTTGGGCTCAGTCCTTACCTGGACCACGCTGTCTTTTCTTCCGACGTCGGGGTCTGGAAACCTCAGGCGGGCATCTACCAGCTCTCGCTGGATGCGCTGGGCATCTGCGCCGGCGATGCGGTTTTCGTCGGCGACTCGCCCGAACACGACATCGTCGGCGCGCAGGGAGTGGGCATGCGCGCCGTCTACAAGCGGAACCGCGCCTTTGTCTCCGACGCCGTGGAGCCCGATGCCGAGGTCCACGCGCTGGCAGAGCTCCCCGACCTGATCGATCGCTGGTGAGGGGGGCGCCGCGGATCGGGCGACGGGTGACCGGGTCGACCATCGACAGGACTTACCCCGGAGAGGGGCAAGGATAGGAGAGCACAAACGGATGCAGCCTCGCGAACGCTTTATCGCCGCCCTCGAGCGGCGCCCGATCTCGGGACGGGTGCCCCATTTCGAGTTGGTCTTCTTTTTGACCATGGAGGCCTTTGGCAAGGTCCATCCCAGTCACCGCAACTATGCGCAGTGGGTGCAGATGTCCGAGACCGAGCGCACACTGCATCGGCAGGATATGGCGGACGTGTTCATCGCCACTGCGGAGCGGTATGAGCACAGCGCGATTTTCCTGCACAACCCCGTGCACGAGGTAGACGAGTACCAGCGCTTGATCGAGGTGATCCGCGAGCGGACGGGCGACACCTACTTTCTCATGATGCACGGCGATGCGACCTATAGCATTCCCTCTGGCGACAGTATGATGGAGTGGGTGGGATGGCTGTATGACAAGCCGCACGAGGTGCGCGATGAGGCACAGCGCCGGGTAGACGGGGCCTTGGCGCGGGCGCGCACGCTGCAAGGCAAGGGGCTGGATGGGTTCGCGCTGTGTGCAGACTATTGCTTTAACACGGGGCCCTTTCTGCGCCCGGAGGTCTTTGCCGAGTTCGTGACCCCGTACCTCAAGCAGTTGATCGCCGGCTACCGCGAGATGGGGTTTTACGCGATCAAGCACACCGACGGCAACATCATGCCGATCATCGATCAGCTGGTTGACTGCAATCCGCACGCACTGCACTCGCTCGATCCCCAGGGCGGGGTCGATCTGGCGGAGGTCAAGCGCCTGTACGGCGACCGGGTCTGCCTGTGCGGCAACGTCAACTGCGGGCTGATCGACACCGGCACCGAGGAGGAATACCTCGCCTCTGCGCGCTACGCACTCGAGAACGGCATGCCCGGGGGCGGGTACATCTTTTGCACCTCCAACTGCGTCTATACCGGCATGCAGCTTGCCCGCTACGACCGGCTCCTCGATCTATGGCGCGAGATCGGGAACTACGATTGAACCGGCGCCCGCCTCGCCTGGCGGTGTCCGCCGGCGACGCCCGCTTGGCGCGCCCGCCTCGCCTGGCGGTATCTGCCGGCGACGCCCGCTTGGCGCGCCCGCCTCTCCCGCGTGTCTGGCGGCAAGGGTGGGTGGCTGCCCTGATCGCGTGCGCACTCGTGCTGCTCGCCGCGTGGCGGGGCGGAGGCAGTGCGGCGCAAGGCGCCCAGGAGACGCCGCTCTCCACGTCGACCCCCACCACGGTCCCCTTTTTGCACATGCCGTTTGCCGGGACGTACGGCGTCAACTCGGTGTTCGACCACCAGTTCCCGACCTACGAGTGGGATGACACGATCGTGCTCTACAGCGGCGCCCAGGCGAGCGCGATCGACGGCATCGTGGACCGCCTGCCCACCTTTCGCGGCGGCTACCGGCTCCCCAGCGCGGACGCGTACGTGTACTATGACGGGCACAACGGGATCGACTATGATACCGGCGGCGGGACCACGGTGCTCGCCGCCGCGGCGGGGGAGGTCGTGTTTGCCGGAAGCGTGCCATCCGGATGTGACACGCCGCTGCAGTACGTGTGTATCGAGCATGAGAACGGCTACCGCACCTTCTACCTGCACCTGGAGGGGATCTGCGTACAAAGGGAGCAGTGGGTCGAAGCGGGCGATCCGGTCGGCATCAGCGGCAACTCGGGCTGCTCGCTGGGCGCCCACCTTCACTTTGCGGTCGATCGCGACCGCCGGTACACCGATCCCTACGGTTGGCAGCCCGAGGAGCAGCCCGATCCGCTGATCCGGTATGGCGGAGGGCAGGCTACGTGGCTCTGGCTGCCCGATGTCGATCCCCTGCCCAGCGGTACATTGACCGAGCCACCGGCGGAGACGTGGGCGAACGGCGACATCACGCTGAGGTTCGCGCCCGACGCGGGGAGCCCGCCGATCGCGCGGGTTACGTTCTTGGCCTACCATCGGGACGCTTGGCACGCGATCGGCTTGGACGAGGATGGCGCGGACGGGTGGTCGACGACCTGGGACACGCGCGATGCGCCAGAGGGGGAGGTGTGGCTGCACGCCTGGCTCACCGGCGCGGACGGGCGGGTGAGCAAGGGGAGCCCGATCCGGACCGACGTGATCGTCGACCGGCAGCCGCCGATCGGCTACCTGGTGGGCCTGGAGCCCGGGACGACGGCGGGCGGGCGGCTGTGGCTCTATGCCGCCTCGTATGACGCCGCTTGGGAGATGCGGGGTCGCTCCACGGGCCAAACTGAGGCGGGCGCCTCGACGGGGCAGTGCGACGAGGGGTGTGGGACGGCGCGCGTGACCATGCTGGTCCGCGAGAGCGGGACCGGCGCCTGGCGCGCGATCGGCGAGGCGGCGTGGCTGCACACGACGAACTGGCTGCTCGAGTGGGATGCGGATCTGGAAGACGGCGCGCGCATCGACGTCGCGGCGCAGCTGACCGACCGAGCGGGCAACGCCTTCACGACCCAGCCCGTGACCGGGATCGCGATCGACCGCCAGATGCCGGCGGGCATGGTGATCCGTCCCCTGTCGGGGCTCCCGTTCGCTGGACCGCTCGACCTTGCCTTCGCGCCCTTTCCGGGCAGCGCACCGGTGAGCGGGGTCACGTTCCGCGTGTGGTACGATGGGGCGTGGCACGAGGTGGGCGAGGCAGAGCGTGGCTGGGCGCTGTCCTGGGACCCGGCAGCAGTCGCTGACCAGCGGCGGCTGCGCGTGCAGGCGATCGCGCGCGATGCCTTGGGCCGCGCCAACAGCGCCCTGCCCCAGAGCACCGACCTGACGCTGGACCGCACGCCGCCTGAGGTGCGCCTGACGCGCCCGCGGACGGAGGGGGTGGCGCGTCCCGACGTCAGCCTCAAGGCCTCGGCATGGGATGCGGGCAGCGGCGTAGCGCAAGTCGCTTTCTACGTCGATCAGGGGGCGGGCTGGGTGCACCTGGGCGACGACGACGACGGCGGCGATGGCTGGTGGCTGTCGTGGGAAGCCCCATCCGAGCGGGATGGGCTCGCCGCCTTTGGCGCGCGTGCCCGTGACTGGGCGGGGCACGAGACGTGGGCCGAAGAGCAGGTCGACGTGGCCCTGGACCGAGCGCCGCCGCTAGGCACGGTTGCTTGGCCCACGATAGGCGCGCGGCTGGGCGGGACGGTCACGATCACGCTCGACGTGACTGATACGCTGAGCGGGCTTGACCGGGCGATCTTTTACGCACGCTACGACGAGCGTTGGCATCACCTTGGCGCAGACGATGCGCACGAGGATGGGCTCAGCCTGGCGTGGGACACGACCCCGCTCACCGGGCGGCGCGATGTCACCCTCACCGCCTGGGTGTACGACCGGGCTGGGAACCACGCCGAACTGGCGCACGTCGCAGGGCTGTCGATTGCCGTGCCTCCGTCTCCGCCAACGCCGACGCGCATCCCTCTGCCCGCGCCCAGCGCCACGCCGACGCCTGCGGTGCCCGCAACCGCGCCTGTTGGGGCTGCGCCCGCGGCGCCCACCAGCGCCCCGGTCGACACGGCGACCCCCTCGCCAACCGCGCTCCCCCGCACGGCGCAGCCGATAGAGATGGCGACCGAACCGGCGCCTGTGCCCTCGGCGCCATCCCCGATCGCGCTCGTGCCGCGCGCGTTCTGGTACCTGGTCGCAGGTGGGGGTGCGATCGGCCTGGCGCTCCTGATCCACGGGATCCGGGCCCTGCGTGCGGGACGTAGGTAGGGGAAAGAGGGGGGCGGGTTGCGCTCCGGGTGAGGCGATGGTATCATGAACGTGATGGTCCAGTCTGGGCGAGGGGTTGTATGAGCGGCAGGCAGTGGATGCTGATCACGTTCGTCGTGATCCTAAACATCATCATCTTTGGGGCGCTGCTGGCGAGTCCATCGCCCGGGCAGCCCGTGCTGTCGCCCGCGGCGTGGACCCCGCACCCGACCTTCACGCCGATGCCCCAGCCGACGGCGACGGCGATCGTCATGCCGACCGAGCCGGTCCCACCGACGCCGACCCTCCGCCCGCTCCCCACGCCGCGGGTGCACGTCGTGCAAGAGGGGGAGACCCTAGAGGGCATCGCCGCCTGGTACGGCACCTCCGCCTTTACCCTGCGCCTGCTCAACCGGCTGCCCGAGGGCACGCCCGTCAGCGAGGGCCAAGAGCTGACCATCCCGGTGATGCCATAGTGATCGAGAGAAATCCGATGTCTGGGAGACATCGGATTTCTGGTCTCGCTAGGTCAGGTCCTCTACCTCGCCCTGCGTCACCTCGACCAGTGTCCGATAGGCGATCGGAAAGATCGTGTTCGACGTCCCCGCTGCGGCATAGACGGTCTCATAGCGCGATAAGCTGCGATCGATCAAGGTCTGCATGGGCTGGGAGTGCCCCAGCGGCGGCACACCGCCGACCGCATAGCCGGTGAGCCGCTGCACCGTCTCCGGATCGGCGATCTTGACCTTGCGCTTGGACACGCCATAGATCCGGCGCAGGGCTTTGGGGTCGACGCGGCGATCGCCCGCCGCAAGCACCAGGACCGGGCGCTCGTCGACGAGAAAGCAGAGCGACTTGACGATCGCGCCCAGCGCACAGCCGATCGCCTCCGCTGCTTCGTCTGCCGTGCTGGTCGGGACGGCGAACGCGCGGATCTGGATGTCGAGCCCCAGGGCGTCGAGCGCAGCCTGCACGCGCGCCGCCGGCTTCTGAGCCGCCGG
>JAFGIE010000266.1 GCA_016929775.1 Anaerolineae bacterium | reverse complement strand
GATGGCGACGTGGAGGTGCTCTCGGAGCTCTTTGGCGACGAGTGGCAGATCGTCCCCGTTTCGACTAGGACGGGTCGGCACGTGGACGCATTCAAGCGTGCCCTGTTTGAGCAACTCGGCATCATCCGCGTCTACTCCAAGCCGCCCGGGCAGCCCCCCGATCTCGAGGCGCCCTTTGTCCTGCCCCGCGGGACAACCGTCGAGGAGCTGGCGGGCAAAGTACATCGCGACTTCCTGGAGCAGCTCAAATCGGCCCGCATCTGGGGCAGCGCCGCGCACGACGGTCAGATGGTCGGTCGTGACCACGTCCTCCAGGATGGCGACATCGTCGAGCTGCGCACCTAGGCCTCGCTCGCACGCATTCCTTTGACACATACGCCGTTCGGGTGGTACAATGGCTCACCGTGACGCCCGTCAGGCAGATCGCGGCGGCGCCCGGCAGGCGGCGCTCTCTATGCCACAACCTGAGGAGGAAACCGATGCGACCTTGCAGCAAAGTGGCCCCCGCGTGGTGGGACTATACGACCCTCGATCGCGAGATCCTCGACGACGCCGCGCGGCTCACCGCGGATGACGTTGCCGCGCTTGCACGCCCCGGCTTCAACGTGTGCTTTTACGACACGCTTGAGGAGTTCTACCTGGCAGAGGCCCTCGAGTACATCGCAGCCTGGCGCCAGGCGACCGAGGAGCAGCCCGTAGGCATCTGTGGGCCGATCGGTCCGACCGAGCAGCTGCCCCTGGTCGCGCGCCTAGTCAACGAGCTCGAGATCGATCTGCGCTACGCCCACTTCTGGGCCATGGACGAGTGGGTCATCGACGGCAAGGAGGTGCCGGTCACGCACCCGCTCAGCTTTGAGCGCGCCGATCGTGAGCTCTGTTTCGATCGCATCCGGCCCGAGCTGCGCATGCCCGAGCGGAACCTGCACTTCCCCAAGGCCGATCTTGCCCCTTACCGGGCAAGCTGGGACCTCGCCCGTTGTGCCGTCATGCAGGGCGGTCAGGGCGAGGTCAAGCACTGGGCCTTCAACGACCCTGTACGCCGCGAAGGGCCCTACGTCGACGACCCTCCCTCGCCCGAGGCCTACCGCCAGCTCACCACCCGGATCGTGGACCTGCACCCGATCACGCTGATCCAGAACGCCCGCACCTCAGGCGGCGGCGTCGTGCAGAACGTGCCCAGCCAAGCCCTCACCGTAGGCCCGGTCGAGACGTGGCGCGCCGACAAGGTCTCCATCTGGCACGCCGGGACGCACGACAACCCCTTCGGTATGCGCTTGACGACGCTCATGATCTCCAGACGGGCGCCCGACAGCGCTGTGCCGATGTCGTTGCTTGCGGACCATCCAAACGTGCAGTTCAACTTTTACCGGTCCGGCATCGGCACGTGCGATGCGGAGATGCACTAGCTTCTACCACGACAGGAGCGAGACTATGCCCCCCTTTCAGGTCGGCATCATCGGCTGCGGTCGACCTCGCAGCGAACCAGGCGCCACCGGCTTCGGTCAGGGGCACCTCCACGCCGCCGGGTATGAGGCTTCCCCCGAATGCCAGATCGTCGCCGCCGCCGACGTCAGCGAGGCCAACCTCGAGGCCTTCCGCCAGCGGCACGATGTCCCCCGCGGTTACCTCGACTACCGCGACATGCTCGCCGCTGAGGATCTCGACATCCTCAGCGTTTGCACCTGGCCCCACCTGCACGCCCAGATGGTCATCGACGCCGCACGTGCCGGCGTCAAAGCGATCCACGCAGAGAAGCCGATGGCGCCCACCTGGGGCGAGGCCCGCCACATGGCACAGGTCTGCCAGGACCTGGGCGTCCAGCTGACGTTCAACCATCAGCGCAGGTTCGGCGCGCCCTTCCGCACGGCGAAGCAACAGCTCGACGACGGCGCGATCGGCGACCTGGTGCGCATCGAGGCATTCACCTCCAACCTCTTTGACTGGGGCACGCACTGGTTCGACATGATGTTCTACTACAACGACGAATGCCCCGTCGAATGGGTCCTGGGCCAGATCGACGCGCGCGGAGGACGGCAGATCTTTGGGGTCATGGTCGAGGGCCAAGGCATGAGCCTGTTCAGGTGGGAGAACGGGGTGCTCGGCATGCTATTGACCGGGCAAGACGCGTGGTACGAACCCGATGGCGTGGCCTGCGCCAATCGGCTGATCGGCGCACAGGGCACGATCGAGGTCGGCGTGCGCGCCGGTCCTCAACTGCGCCTGCGCAGCGCCGGCACGGGCGGCGCGTGGCAGGCGATCGACGTCAGCAGCGGGCTGCACGGTGGAGATCACGTCGTCGCCGGCGTGCTCGACCTCGTCGACGCGCTCGTGACCGGACGGGAGCCCGTGCTCTCTGCGCGCAAGGCGCTGCAGGCGACCGAGCTGATCTTTGCCACCTACGAATCCAGCCGACGCCGCGCGCGCGTCGAGCTGCCGCTCGAGATCGACGACTCGCCGCTCCTCACCATGCTCGCGGCGGGCGACCTGTAGGCGCGCAGCCCAGGCAAGGCGGGCGTCGGCAGCGATCGGCGTACAGGATCGGGATCGGGAGGCCCTATGTGGGATACGTACGTCTTTGCTTCCTCTGTCTACGATGCACTGGACAAGCTGGCTGCGCTGGGCCCTAGCGCCCGCGTCATTGCCGGCGGTACCGATCTGGTGCTGCAGGCACAGAGAGGCGAATGCCCGGCGCGCGCGATGGTCGACATCACGCGCGTCCCCGGGCTCTCCGGTGTGCGGGAGATGGAAGGCTATGTCACGATCGGCGCCACGGTGACGCACGCCCAGATCGCCTCCTCGCCCCTGATCCGCGCCAAGGCGCCGCTGCTCGCCGATGCGTGCGGCTGCATCGGCGGGCCCCAGATTCGCAACGTCGCCACCCTTGTCGGCAACGTGGTCAACGCCCTCCCCGCCGCGGATGGCGCGGTGGCGCTCTTTGCCCTCGATGCAGAAGCACAGGTCACGACGCTCGACACTCAGGTCTGGGTGCCGATTGCTGACCTATACGCCGGTGTTGGCGAGTGCACGCTCGATCCCTGCGTCCAGATCGTCACGGCTCTGCGTTTCCGTCCGCTGGCGCCCAGCGCAGGCTGCAGCTTTCAGCGGCTCGCACGCCGGCGCGCGCTCGTCCTGCCGATCGTCAACGCCGCCGTCGTCATAGACCTCCAAGCGCGCGTCGTCGCCGGCGCGCGCATCGCCGTCGGGCCCGTGGCGCCCACGCCCTTCCGCGCTGCCGCCGCCGAGCGTGTACTCGTCGGCGCCACAATCGACGGTGCGCCGATCGGCAAAGCCGCGCGCCTGGCAGCGCAGGACGCGCATCCCAGATCCAGCATCCTGCGCGGGAGCAGCGCGTATCGCACGGCGATGGTTGAGGTGCTGGTCCGCCGTGCGCTACAGCGCGCACTGGGGCTCGCGAGCTGAGCATCGCTGCGGCGGCGCAGCGCTGACCGGGAGGAGCAACAGATGACCGAGATCGAGTTCACGCTCAACGGCGCGCCGGTACGCGTCCAGATCGCCCCGGGCGACCTGCTGGCGCCGGTCCTGCGCGACCGACTGGGCGCGATCGGGGTCAAGATCGGGTGCGGCGAGGGGGAGTGCGGAGCGTGTACCGTGCTCGTTGACGGCAGCGCAGTTCTGTCCTGCATCTATCCCGCCGCCAAGGTCGCCGGCGCCGAGGTGACCACCATCGAGGGGCTTGCGGAGGATGCCCGGGCGCGTGTCATCGAGCAGGCATTCGTCGACTGCTTTGCCTCGCAGTGCGGCTACTGCACGCCGGGTATGGTGATGGCTGCCCTCGCCCTGCTCGACGCGAACCCCCAGCCGACCCGTGAACAGATCCTGGCAGGCATATCGGGCAACATCTGTCGCTGCACCGGCTACTACCAGATCGTGGATGCCATCGCCCTGGCGGCAGAACGCCTGCGAGAGGAGGCACTGTGACGCGCGCCGTCGGTAGGTCTGTGCAACGGGCGGACATCGCCGCCAAGGTCGCCGGTCGACGCAAGTACCCCCAGGACTTTGACCGAGAGGGACAGCTCTATGCCGCCACGGTGTGGGCACAGCACCCCCGCGCCCGCGTGCTTGCCGTCGACCCCACTGCCGCGCTCGCCCGCCCCGGCGTGGTCCGTGTCCTGACCGCACAGGATGTCCCCGTCAACGAGTACGGCATCATGACCTACGACCAGCCCGTGCTCGTCCCCCTCGGCGCCGAGACGCGCTGGACCGGAGACCGGATCGCAGTCGTCGTCGCCGAGACAGAGGCAGCGGCGCAGGCGGGACGTGACCTGGTGCGCGTCGACTATGAGACGCTGCTGCCGGTCACAGATCCACGCGCCGCGATGACGGGGTCAACCCTCGTCCACTCTGAGCGGGGCAGCAATCTCATCCGGCACCTCTTTGTGCGCCGCGGCGATGTAGACGCCGCCTTTGCGCGCGCGGATCTGATCGTCGAGGGCGTCTATGAGACCCAGAGCACCGAGCACGCCTATCTCCAGCCGGAGGCTTGCCTCGGCTACGTCGACGAGCAGGGACGGATCACGCTGATCGTCGCGACCCAGTGGCCTCACGACGACATCCGTCAGCTGGCGCACATCCTCGGCGTCGACGAGGAGCACGTTCGGGTCTTGGTGCCCGCCGTAGGCGGCGCCTTTGGTGGGCGAGAGGACATGTCGCTCCAGCCCCTCGTCGCCGTGGCTGTGCACGTCCTGCGCCGCCCGGTCAAGATGGTTTGGACGCGCGAAGAGTCGATCCGAGGGCATGGCAAGCGTCACCCCTTCTCAATCCGCCTCAAGACCGGCTGCGCGAGCGATGGGCGCTTGCTGGCGCTCGAGGCCGAATGCGTGAGCGATGCCGGCGCCTACGAAAGCACGAGCGTCGTCGTGCTATCCGGCGCGCTCTCCTTCATCAGCGGTCCCTATCACTATCCTGCCTGTCGCGTCGACGGGTACACGGTCTACACCAACAACGCGCCCAGCATGGCGATGCGTGGCTTTGGCGCCGCGCAGGCGCCCGTGGCATACGAAGCGCAGATCGACAAGATGGCGCGCGCGCTCGGGATGGACCCCGTCTCGTTCCGACTGCGCAGCGTCCTCGTCGACGGCGCGATCCGGCTGACCGGGAACGCCATGCCCGCCGGTACCAGCGCGCGCGAATGCCTGCTTGCCGCGGTGCGCGCCGCAGGATGGCAGGAGCGCGAGGAGGGCTGGGTGGCTCCCCCTCTCGGCGCGCCCTCACGTCCCGAGCGGCGCCGCGGGCTCGGCGTGGCGTGCACCTACAAGAACGTTGGCTACTCGTTTGGGTTTGATGACAAGTCGACTGCGCGCGTTCACCTCCAGCTCGACCCTTCGGGCGAGATCGTGCGTGCGATCGTCCACTTGGCTGCGGTTGAGGTAGGACAGGGCGTCGCGACTGCCCTCGCCCAGATCGCCGCCGATGTGCTCGGCGTCCCCGTCGAGCACGTGCGCGTGGCTTTTGTCGACACGGCGTCCTCGCCCGATGCAGGCTCCTGTTCCGCATCCCGGCATACCTACATGTCTGGCAATGCCGTCTTGCTCGCCGCCCAAGAAGCCCTGGCGCGCCGCGATCAAGCCCTGCGCGCCCAGACAGGCGCGTCGTCCGTCGAAGCAGAGGTGACCTACCGCGGCAAGTCACGGCGCCCCACGACCGACTGGGATCCCGTCACTGGCGAGTGCGATCCCCACTTTTCCTACGGCTATGGTGCACAGGTCGCCCTGATCGAGCTGGACGTCGAGACGGGCGAGATCGAGGTCCTGGAGGTCTGGTCCGCCAACAACACCGGCAAGTCCATCAATCCCTCGATGGTCTACGGGCAGTCCGCCGGCGGGCTTCACATGGGCCTGGGCTATGCATTGATGGAAGAGATCGTCCACCAGGGCGCGCGCCTGCGCACGCGGCGCTTTAGCGAGTACCACGTGCCGACCGCTCTGGACATGCCACGCCGCTTCCACGACATCCAGGTCGAGGTGCCCGACCCATCGGGACCCTTTGGCGCGACCGGCGTCGGCGAGACGCCCCTGCTCGGCACCGCGCCCGCGATCCTGAACGCCGTCGCCGACGCGGTGGGCATCCACCTGGACGCGATTCCCGCCACGCCGGAACGCGTGTGGCGCGCCCTGCAGGTCGCACAGGACTGACTCCGGCGCTTGACCGGCACGCCCGCCGCCTGGACAAGAGGTCAGGACAGCGCAGACCGGAACGGAGAACAGGTTGCTGCAGAACACCTTCTGCCACATACCGGGCATCGGTCCCAAGACCGAGCGCCGTCTCTGGGAGACGGGCGTCGTCGACTGGTCCGCCGCGCTCGCCCAGGCATCCCTACCCCTGTCCGCCCCGAGGCTGCGCACGTTCCGTCTCGCCATACGCGAGTCCGCCGACCGCCTTGCAGTCCACGACGCCCACTACTTTTACGCGCGACTCCCCTCTCGCGATCACTGGCGCACCTATCCGCACTTTCGCGACGCGATCGCCTACGTCGACATCGAGACCACGGGCCTGGGCAGCCCAGGCGACTATATCACGACGATCGCGCTCTATGATGGCGTCGACGTGCGTACCTATGTACGCGGGCAAAACCTCGAAGACTTTGCGCGCGACGTGTCGCGCTATCGCGTGCTGGTCACCTACAACGGCAAGTGCTTTGACGTACCCTTCATCCGCGCCGACCTCGGGGTCCCGATGGAGCACGCCCACCTCGACCTGCGCTATGTGCTCTCCGCCCTTGGCTACCGCGGGGGGCTGAAGAGGTGCGAGGCGCAACTGGGCATTGACCGAGGCGACCTGGTGGATGTGGATGGCTATTTCGCCGTGATCCTGTGGCGTGAGTACGAGCGCACGCGAAATGAGGCGGCGTTGGAGACACTCCTCGCCTACAACGTCCTCGATGTCCTCAACCTCGAGACACTGCTCACCTTGGCGTACAACCAGAACCTGGCGGGCACGCCCTTCGCGTCGAGCCACGCGCTCGCCTTGCCCGAGCAGCCAGGCAATCCCTTCCGGGCAGACCGGGCGACCATCTACCGGCTCCGCGCGGCACACGCACGTCCCCTATGGTGAGCGTGGCGCCCGCACGGACCCACTCACGAGCGGCACGCACGCTCACGACCTACTTTGTCGGCGCGACCAACAGACGGAGGAAGAGAGATGCATGACGACCCACAACTCGCAGAGCTATGCGCTGCGCCTCGCGACAGCGCCGAGCATGCCATCGCCCACCGCTATGCGCCGCACATCCTCTTTGACCGCCGCGAACCTTTTCTCCCCTTGGCGGCAGGATACACGGTCTTCCGCGAGGATGGGCCATCCCCTTCCTACACCAAGGGACGCGAGATCGTCCTCCAGCCAGGGGAGATGGCGATCGAGTACGCGATCTGGTGGGATTGGGACATCCAGCACCTCTACGAGCTGGAACACGTCTGGGTATTCGTCGACAGCAGCGGGTGCGTGGTGCGCGGCGAGGCAAGCTGGCACGGCGACTACCACGACATGCGGGCGGGCGACGCGCTGCGCCTCGAAGGCGACCACCTCGTCGTCTATAGCGAACCGGGCAAGCACGCCTTTGCGCCCACACCGGCATGGTATCGCGAGCGCTGGCAGGGCGCCGCACGCTTGCCCTCCAAGGAACTGGCTGGCATAGGCGGTGTCCTGGTGGCGCGCTACTTTGAGGGACAGATCGCCAACACGCCCCACAACGACCGCCTGGTGCACACCTACCTCGCCAGCCGGGCGTTCGAGCCAAGCTGGGCCTTTGACCGTGCGTTCTCCTTCGACCTCGACGCGCTGATCCCGTGGTCCGCCCTCAAGGCATGGATCCCGGCGCGCGTCAATCGCTGGCTGGACCGTCTCGCCCGAGAGATCGCGCCCTCGCAGCTCCGCTTCCTCCGGATCGGGCACCGCGGCGCGCGTGCCCACGCTCCGGACAACACCCTGCTCAGCTTCCGGCGCGCCGTCGAGCTCGGCGCCGACATGGTCGAGCTCGACGTCCAGTGCACGGCAGACGAGCAGCTGGCGGTCGTGCACGATGCGCGGTTGACCGACGCGAATGGACGCGTGTGGCCCGTCAGCGTGAGCACGCTCGCCGACCTGCAGCGCATCGATCTCGGCGCGGGACAGCGCGTGCCCGCGCTGGACGAGGTGCTCGCCCTCTGCAAGGACGAACAGATCGGCGCTTACATTGAGGTCAAGGACGGCGCTGCCGTACCCGGGATCGTGCGCTGCCTCGACAAGGCGGAATGGGCCGACGCCTGCCTGATCGGGTCCTTTCGACCCGAGTGGGTCGCCGCAACACGGGCGCTCGAACCGCGGCTCTGTACCTCTGTGCTCTTTAGCTCCGTCGATGTCGACCCCGTCGCGCTTGCTGGCTCGGTTGGCGCGACCTATGTCCATCCCTGCTGGGAGCGATTCGACCAGCCCAGCGCGCTGCTGACGCGCGAGTGGGTCGATCGCGTCCACGCCGCGGGCCTTGGGATCATTGCCTGGCACGAAGAGCGCCCTGCCGAGATCGAGGGCCTGCGGCGCGTGGGCATCGAGGGCATCTGCAGCGACGCTCCTGAGCTGCTGATCGCCTCTGGTGGAGCGTAGGGCGCCCCCATGGCGACGCCCACTCCAGCTTCGCCCAAGGCGCTGCGGCGAGACGTGCCTGGCGCCTTGCTGGTTGTCCTCTGCTGGCTCTGGATCCACCTCACCACGCTGGCAGCCTACGCGGGCGCGTGGTTCATCGAGCAGTTCCTGGTCGCCCTGGGGGTTGACTGGCCTCGCTGGGCCTGGCTGCTGATCTCGCTGGCTCACGTCACGCTCTTGCTTGTGCCGCTGCTGCCCCTTGCGCTCCTCTGGCGGCGACCCCGGTACAGGGCCCTGTTCCGTGCCTGGGCGGCGGCAGCGCTGTATGCCGCCTGCCTCATCCCGGCGCGTCTGGCGCGCGCCAACCAGGAGCACCTCGCTGCCGGGCTCAGCATCCTCGGTTCGACTGCCTATCTGGCGGCACGCGCACTCGTGCTCTGGCGCCAGGGGCGCCTGCAACGTCCCCCCGCACGACGGGCCATCGCCCCCGCGCTCCTGCTGTCCATCCTGCTTGCCTACCCTTGGGTCATCTGGGGCGCGCTCGGATCGGCTCTCGACATGGCCCTCGACCTCCTCTCTGCCCTGCTCTTTGGTGGGGCAGCGGCGCTGGTCGTCGATCAGGCGCTCCGCGACCCGCTCGCCATGCCCACCGCGCCGGCGGGTTGGCGCACGCTGGTGCGAGGAGCCGTCACCAGCACCGCCCTGCTGATCATGGGCGCTGCGCTTGGCTTCAATGGGGGACAGCTGCTGCTCATGCTCGTCGTGCCAGCGCTTGGCTGGCTCCTGCCCTCGTTTGATGGGCTGAGAGAGGGACGCCCGGAGGCGGTCGGAAGGCTGCGGATCGCCCTGCTCCTCGCCGCTGCGGCAGCTGCGCCGATGCTGTTCGTCGATCCGGACGAGCTGGCGCTCGCCCTCAACCTGGCGACCCGCGACGTGTTGGCGTGGGCTGCACGCGCCGCCGCTGTCTCCGCTGCCGGGTCCTGCCTCGGATCGCTGGTCGCTGCCGTCCTCGGCAGGCGGCTCACACACCGCCGTTGGCTCCGCCTGGCACGCATCGGCGCGCCGCTGGCGTGCGCGGGTGCAGTGGTGTGCTATCTGCTCCTCGGTCAGCCTGGCTTGTACGGCGACCACCTCTTTGTCGTGCTCCGCGCACAGGCAGACCTAGCACAGGCCGAGCGCGTGGATGACTATGGCGAGCGACGCGACGCCGTCTATCGCGCCCTCGTCGCCCACGCCGACGCCAGTCAGCAGCGCATCCGGCGCGTGCTGGACCGCGCGGGCGTGCCCTACACGCCCTACTATCTCGCCAACGCCCTCGAGGTCCATGCCGGACCCTTGGCGCGCCTGTGGCTGGAGGCACAGCCCGAGGTAGACCGCGTGCTCCACGCCCCCGTGCTCCGCCCACTGCCCGCCCCCGCGCCGGCAGCCCGTGGGCGCGCCGCTCCGCCCACCGGACCGCTGTGGAACCTGACCGCGATCGGCGTCGACCGGGTGTGGGACGAGCTGGGGATCACTGGGCGCGGGATCGTCGTCGGTCAGTCCGACTCGGGCGTGCAGTGGGACCACCCCGAGCTGATCGGTGGCTATCTCGGCGCTGAGGGGGACCACGACTACCACTGGCTCGATCCGTGGAATCAGACGCCTGCGCCGACCGACAACGGCGGTCACGGCACACACACCCTGGCGTCGGCTGTCGGAAGCTCCGTCGGCGTCGCACCCGGCGCCCGGTGGTACGCCTGCGTCAACCTCGACCGGAACCTGGCGAACCCGCCGCGCTACCTCGACTGCCTCCAGTTCATGCTCGCGCCCTACCCACCGCAAGGCGATCCCTTTGTCTCCGGCGATCCACGCCGCGGTGCGCACATGATCAACAACTCATGGGGCTGTCCCGAGCTCGAGGGATGCGACCCCAACGCGCTGCTCGCCGCTGCTCGGTCCCTGCGCGCGGCAGGCGTGTTCGTGGTCGCCGGAAGCGGCAATGAGGGCGATGCGTGCGGCAGCGTCAGTGCCCCCCTCGCGATCTATGATGAGGTGTTCACCGTCGGCGCGGTGGACGCGACGCTTCGGATCGCCTCGTTCAGCAGTCGCGGTCCAGTCTGGGTCGACGAGAGCGGGCGCACCAAGCCCGACCTCCTCGCCCCAGGCGTCGAGGTCCTGTCTGCCTATCCGGGCGGCACGTACGCGTATGCCGATGGCACGTCCATGGCGACCCCACACGTCGTCGGCGTCGTCGCCCTGATGTGGTCGGCGAACCCATCCTTGGTTGGCAGGATCGACGTCACGGAACGCATCCTCGCCGAGAGCGCGCGTCCCTACGACGAGGACACGCATGGTGTACCGCGCTGTGCTGTCAGCGGAGCGCACCCGGACAACGCCGTCGGCTATGGCATCGTGGATGCCTATGCCGCAGTCCAGCGCGCCATTGCCGAGGGGCCCTAGCGTTCCCCAACTCAGGAGCGCGAGCAGTCCAGATCGCGCAAAGGAGAGAACACAACATGGACTTGGCACAGCGGGATTTCCAGAAGCATATCCGCGACAACCCCTATCCAGGGCGCGGGCTCGTCATCGGTCGCTCGTCGGTATCCGACGCCTGGCTCCAGGTCTACTGGATCATGGGGCGCAGCACACACAGCCAGAACCGCTGTTTTGTGGCAGAAGGTCCCACCCTACGCACCGAACCGGTCGATCCAGGCGCCGTCGAGGACCCGAGCCTGATCATCTATTGCGCCATGCTCGAATTGCCCTCGATCTACCTCGTCAGCAACGGAGACCAGACAGACACGCTCTACCACGCCCTGCGGCAGGGCCAGACCTTCGACCAGGCCCTGGCTGAGCGGGAGCGAGAGCCGGATGCGCCAAACTATACGCCGCGCATCAGCGGCATGCTCTCCTTTGAGGATCCCCTCGGGCCCATCACGCTGAGCATCCTCAAGGCAAATCGGGCTGACCCAGCGCAGACCGATCGCTTCACCTACCGTCCAGCGCCCCCTCCCCCTGGCTTGGGGTACTGCCTGACGACCTACGAAGGCGATGGTCGTCCCCTCCCCAGCTTCTCCGGGGATCCGTTGCTCTTGCCCTGCGTCGGTACCGCCGCTGAGGTACTCGCCTCCTACTGGTCGGCGCTCGACCCCACGAACCGCGTGGCTCTCGCCGTCAAAGAGATCCCGGCACACGGGGGGACAGGTCGGATCCTCCTATGCAACCGATTCGGGGACGCACCACCGCCTGCGGCGCGGTAAGGAACGCCCCGTGGGCATTCCCCTCTCTGCCAAGGGTTCGCCACGTCCACCCAGCTCGATGCGTCTCTCTGTGACAGGAGGGGACCATGTCTACGCATCCCAACATACTCATCATCCACGCCGATCAGCACCGCTATGACTGCCTGGGCGCCTATGGCAACCCCGACATACGCACGCCCAACATCGATGCCCTAGCTGCCGATGGCGTGCGGTATGACAACGCGTTCTGCTGCTTTCCCGTCTGTACGCCTTCGCGCTATTCGCTGATCACGGGCCTATACGTCCACCAGCACCTAGGTTGGAGCAACCGTTGCACGCTGCCCGCAGGCATCCCGACCTTCCCCCGCCTGCTTCGCGACGCAGGCTATCGTACTGCTGCGGTGGGCAAGATGCACTACACGCCCACCTACCTCGACGTTGGGTTCCAGGAGATGCTGCTGGCGGAACAGGATGGCGCGGGACGCTACGACGACGACTACCACCGCTGGCTGCGCGATCAGGGCTTGTGCGATGGCGTGGACCTACTCGACCAGGTCCACGAATACCGCCGCCACGCGCCGCGCCACTACTGGGACACATTCGGGGCCCTGCCATCTGACCTCGACGAGGCCCACCATTCGACGACGTGGATTGCGGACCGCGCGTGCAAGTCGCTTGCGAGCTGGGAGGGGGACGGAAACCTGCTGATGGTCGGCTTTATCAAGCCCCATCATCCCTTCGACCCGCCCGCACCGTGGGACCAGAGCTACGACCCTGCGTCCCTTTCCTTGCTCTCCGGATGGACGGAGCAGTGTGCGGAGCGCGACCTCGCCTACGCACACGGCTACTTTGACCACCGCACGCTCACCGAGGAGCGTCTGCGCCAGGTCATGTCGCTCTACTATGCCACGATCTCCCAGATCGATCACCACGTCGGCAGGATGGTCGACCTGCTTTGCCAGCGCGGACTGTACGACCGCACAGCGATCGTCTACACCAGCGATCACGGCGACTACATGGGCTACCACCACATGCTGCTCAAGGGAAACCACATGTACGAACCGCTGGTCCGCGTACCCCTGATCGTCAAGTACCCAGGACAGCAGAGCATCGGCACAGCAGCAACGCAGTTGGTCAGCAACGTCGACCTCGCCCCGACGCTGCTGGCGTGCGCGGGCTGCGAGGCGCCGGCGTCCGTGCAGGGCATCAACCTCGCCTCAGGGACCGCCGAGCATGACCTAGTGTTCGCTGAGGCCCCGCACGCCCGCGAGTACATGGTCCGCTCGTCGCGCTACAAGCTCCTGCACTGCCGAGACAGCGCCGATACGCAGTTCTTTGACCTCCAGACCGACCCTACGGAGCAGCGCAACCTGATCGACAGCCCTGCCTACCAGGAGCACGTGACTGCACTCCGCCGGCGGCTGTACGAGTGGTCGCTCTTTGACAGCGCGTCCTCCCCGCACCTCGACCTAGACGCGCCGCAGATCGGGGCTCCGAATGTGCCCGCCCCAGGCGGCGACCACGCGAGGACGTCCTACGCCTACTACCGCGCCCGGATGGCCCAGCTCCTCGAGCTACGCTTGTAGAAGCCGACGCGTCCGGACCGGGGGCCCGGTCCGGACGCTGTAGGTGTAATAGCTCGTTGCTCTCGCTCCCGGCGGGCGGGGCGCTGTCCTGAGCCGCGCCACACGTCGCCCAGCCGTACGGCGTGCCCAGGCTACGGCGCCGGTTCCTCGAGCGCGTGGACGCGCCGCTGCGCACGCAGCATCGACGCGCCCTGTGCCAGCAGCATCCCGCACAGCATCAGGGCGCACCCTGTGAGCTGGACCCAGGTCAGCGCCTCTCGCAGCAAGAGCCAGCCAAACAGCGCCGCGAACACAGACTCCATGCTGAGGATGATCGCCGCATCGGTTGGCGCCGCGTGCCGCTGCCCGTATACCTGCAGCGTATAGCCTACCCCTACCGAGAGCAATCCCCCGTACGCGACCGCCCACCACGCCGTCCACAAGCCAGACAGCGTCTGCGCCTCGACCGCCAGACCCAGCCCCAGGTTCCAGGCGCCCGCCACCAGGCACTGCACCAACGATATGTGCAGCGGATGTGAGCCCTTGGCCAACCGGTCGATCGCGATCACGTGCCAGGCCCACAGCACGGCGCCCGCCAACTCGAGCGCATTCCCCGCTGCCAGCGTCCATTGGCCCTGCACGCTGAGCAGGAACAGGCCTGCCGCCGCGACCAGCGACGCCACCCACGCGGTCCAGTGCGCTCGCGTGCGCCACACTGCGGCGACGAACAGCGGCACGAACACCACGTACAGCCCCGTGATAAACCCCGCCTTGCCTGCGGTGGTATGCGCCAACCCCGCCTGCTGCAAGACCGAT
>JAFGIE010000265.1 GCA_016929775.1 Anaerolineae bacterium | reverse complement strand
GATTGTTAAGGTTCAATTGTCATCGGTTCAGGGCTTAGTTTTGTGTTGCAGCACGTCCGCCCTAGGTGTCGAAAGCAGGCTTAGCGCTCACCGATCAGCTCCCGCAGATCAGGCTCATCGATCACGGTCACGCCGAGCTGCTGGGCTGCGGTCAGCTTGCTGCCGGGCTGGTCCCCACACAGCACATAGTCGGTCTTGCCCGAGACCGACCCGGTCACGCGCCCGCCGTGCGCCTCGATCAGGGCCTTTGCCTCGCTGCGGCTGAGGGTGGGCAGCGTACCCGTGATCACGAACACCTTGCCCGCCAAGGGCTGCGCCGGGGCTGGTTCCCGCTGCGCGCGCCCTGCCTCCGGCTCGGCTGCACCGCGCACCCCCGCCTGGATCAGCTTGTCGATCAACTGCTGGTTGTGGGGATGGTCGAACCACTGTACGACGCTGTGCGCCGTATGCGGGCCCATGCCCGGGATCGCCTCCAGCGCCTCGGCATCGGCGGCGCCCAGGGCGGCAAAGGAGGGATAGTGCGCGACCAGCAGTTGGGCGACCGTGCCCCCCACGCCCCGGATCCCGAGGCCAGTCAGCACGCGCTGGAAGGGCTGTTCCCGCGACCGCTGGATCGCGGCGACGACGTTCGCAGCCTTTTTCTCGGCAAAGCCTTCCAGCGGGACCAGATCCGACAGGGCAAGGGCGTACAGGTCGGCGACGTCGTGCACGAGACCCTCGGCGACCAGCTGTTCGACGATGCGCGTCCCCAGCCCGACGATGTCCATCGCCGTGCGCGAGACCCAGTACTCGATGCGGCGCACGATCTGGGCGGGGCAGGCGGGGTTGTCGCAGTACACGGCGACTTCGCCCTCGACCTTGACCACGGGCTCGCCGCAGGAGGGACAGTACGTGGGCAGCTCGACTGGTCGCTCGCTGCCATCGCGCAGGTCAACTACCGGGCCGATCACGTAGGGGATCACGTCGCCGGCGCGCTTGATCCGCACCACGTCCCCGATGCGGATGTCCTTGCGCGCAATGTCCTCGAAATTGTGCAGCGTGGCGTTCTGGACGGTCACGCCGCCCACCTCCACCGGCTCGAGGACAGCGGTGGGCGCCAGGGTGCCCGTGCGCCCGACGTTGACCCCGACCTCGAGCAGGCGCGTGATGGCTTCTCGGGCTGGGAACTTGAAGGCGATCGCACCGCGCGGGTCCTTGCCGACCACGCCGAGCGCCTCCTGCGTCGCCAGGTCGTCGATCTTGATCACCAGACCGTCGACCTCATAGTTCAGCGTGTCGCGCTTTTCCATCCAGGTTTCGGCGTGGGCGATCACCTGCCCGATGTCGGCATAGCGCGCCGTTTCCGCGTTGACCGGGAATCCCATGTCCCGCAGGTAGCCCAGCGTCTCCCACTGGGTCCCCAACGTCACTCCCTGGGCATCGACGACCGCATAGCAGAACACGGCAAGGGGACGCTGCGCCGTGATGCGCGGGTCGAGCTGGCGCAGCGAGCCCGCCGCCGCGTTGCGCGGGTTCGCGAACGTCCGCTCGCCCGCTTCCTCAAGGCTGCGGTTGAGCGCGTCGAACTGGTCGAGCGGAAAGTACGCTTCTCCACGCACGACGAGGCGCTGCGGCGCCGGCGGCGCGTCGGGAGCGGCGGGGATGCGCAGAGGGACGGAAGGAATGGTCCGCAGATTGGTGGTGATGTCCTCGCCGACCTCGCCATCCCCGCGCGTGCTGCCCAGCACCAGCAGGCCCTCCTCGTAGTGGAGGACCACGGTCAGCCCGTCGAACTTCATCTCGACCGTGTAGCGTAGATCGGCGACCGACTGTCCCTCGGGCAGCAGCCGACCGATGCGCTCGACCCATGCCCGGATCTCGTCGGCGTCGAACGCGTTGGACAGGCTGAGGATCGGGCGCGGATGCTCGACCCGCGCAAAGCCCGCCACCGGCTCGGCGCCCACGCGCTGCGTCGGCGAGTCGGGCTGGATCCACTCGGGGTGTGCCGCCTCGATCGCCTGCAGCTCGCGCAGCAAGAGGTCGTACTCCCGGTCGCTGATCACTGGATCGTTGAGCACATAGTAGCGGTAGTTGTGGTACCGCAGCGCCGCGACCAGTTCCTGCAGGCGGGTCCGCGGGTCAGACATGTGCGCCTCCACGCGTCGTCGCTCTAGATCGTCCACTCGGCGTGCACGATGCCGACCAGGACCCACGCCCCCTGCCACTCGCTCAAGACCAGGCGCAGGCTTCGCCAGTCGAGCCCCTCGTACTGGGGGTCCAAGCCGGTCAAGTGGTACTCGACCAGGGTGGCGTCCGGGTAGGCCTGAGGGATGTTGTCGATCGCGTTGCCCGCGCCGATCGTCTCCCCAAAGCCGATCGCGTGTGGCTGCCAGAAATCGGCGTCATACACGAATCGCTCCCAGTACGCGGCAAAGGTGAGCGCGATCGGCTCCCCGGAGCCGTCATAGTGGCCCCATACATAGACCGTGTCATCCTCGTCCATGCCGGGCAGCTGGTCGGCGCTGAATGTCAAGTCCTGCCCGTCGCCCTCGTCCTCGACGCGCACATAGGGATAGGGCGAGAAGCGGACGCCCAGCTGTGGGTGGATGTACGCGGCGAGCACATTCAGGTCCTGCGCCGCGATCGCCCGCATGATCGTCGCCGCGCGCACTGCCAGCGCTTCATCGGCTTCGCCGACCTGCTGCGCCAGGAAGGCAACGTTGGCCCATCCGGTCCAGCTGCCGTAGCGGACGGGCACCCACACCGCGCCGTCGACCTCCTTGGCGCCCTCGGTCACCTGGACGCCTCTCCCGGTGGGCGGGATGGCGCCCACGACCGCGTGTTCGATGCCAGCGCCCGCGCGTACGTTGAGCACGTCGTCCAGGGCGACGCCGACCACGGCATAGGTCCCGGGACCGGTGGGGCGTGGCACCCGGCTCACCGGCGTCGCCGTAGCGGTGGGCGGGACCCGGGTCGCAGTGGGCGGGACCGGGGTGGCGGTAGGCGGGACCGGAGTCGCGGTAGGCGGGACCGGAGTCGCGGTAGGCGGGACCGGGGTCGCGGTAGGCGGGATTGGTGTGGCGGTAGGCGGCACGGGGGTCGCGGTGGGCGGCATGGAAGTCGCGGTGGGCGGCACGGCATCCGCCGGCGTCGACTGGACGCCGACGATACACGAGACGCACAGCACTGCCGTCAACAGCAGGGCTGCTGTGGCGCCTGTGGACAAGCCACGCCGGTGCCGCGACCAGATGGAGCGAATGCGCCGATCGTTGTGGTCCATTGCACTCTCCTTGCCCGGTTTCGCGTGTCCCGGGTGTGCACTCATAGGGCTTCCCGGATCTGTGTCGCGAGTTGGTCCAGGTCGCCGCGCGCCGGACGCCGCCCGTACGCCGGCCCAAAGCGGAACCCAAAGCCGTCGTCCCTGTAGCGGGGGATGACGTGCAGGTGGACGTGGAACACGTCCTGTCCTGCGGCAGCCCCGTCGGCAAGGAACAGGTTGACGCCCTGGCAGCGTACGCCGCTTACGCGCACTGCGGCTGCCACGCGCTGCGCGACGCGGAACAGGTGTGCGCCCACCGCTGGGTCGAGGTCAGCCAATGCGGACGCGTGTGCGTTCGGGACCACGAGCACGTGCCCCGGGTTGACCGGCTGGATGTCCATGAACGCACTGCAGATGTCGTCGCGGTGGACGATACTCGCAGGCTGCCTGCCGGCGACGATCTCGCAAAAGATACAGCCTGCCATGCCCTTGCCTCCCGCCTCGCTTCCTGTCCGGCGTTCCCCGTCACCAGGACGCCGGCTTTGCCGCGCCGAGCGCGATCTCGCGCCCGATCCGGAACACGTCGTCGGGTGGATCGCCTCGCCAGATCAGGTGCACGGCGTGCGCGGTGAAGCGCAGCGGCGTCCACGTTGCCTCCAGCGCTGCGAGGAGCGCCGCTGCGGCGCCCGCCCCGCCCGCCTGTCCCACGCTGAGGTGCGGCGTGTACCCGCCGCCGTGGCGGCGCGTGTCCGCGCAGTCGGGGACGGCGCGCCACAGCGCTTCCTGGAGGGCGATCAGCGGCGCTACGGGCGTCGGCGCCAGCCACAGCGTGTGACTGCGCCCGTGGTCGAACGTCCCGAACGCGGGCAGCGCGACCTCAAAGGGCGCGATCCCGGCGCACGCGCGCGTCAGCGGCGCCAGGTCCGCCTGCCACGCCTCGCGTGGGTGGAACGGGTAGATCAGCGTGATGTGCGGCATCCAGCGCCGGTAGTGGCGATCGTGCTGCGCGCGAATGGCCTGGATTGGCCCCCATCGTTCCGGCGGAGGGAGCAGGACCACGGCGGTGCGGTAGGTCCTTGTGCCCTGCGGCGCGCCGCCCACGGCTAGGTCCCTCCGCCGGTCGTCTGGTGTCCGGCTCGAGCCAGCGCCTCGATCGCGCGCGCCAGGTCGTCTTCGCGCACGAGCAGGTAATCGGTGTCGAAGGTCGAGAGCGCAAAGAGCGGGATGCCAGCTGCGGCAAGCGGCGCGCTCAGGGCGTGGAGGACTCCGGTCAGCGCCAGGTCGAGTGGGCCCGCCACCTGCAGGCAGCGCCATCCGGGCTCGGCCCGCCATCCGGCGCCGACGGCGTCCTCGGGCAGCACCACGGAGAGCTCGTCCGAGGTGCGCGTGACCGACCAGAAGGGGGCGCCTAGGTCCTGCGCGGGCAGGGGGTCGTGCGGTGCGAGCCTGCATATCGCCAAGCGTCCTTTGTGCAGGATCAGGGTGGCGCGGAAGGATGGCGCACCGGCTAGGCGATCCATCGCTGTACCTCGATCGCGTTCCCCTCAGGGTCGGTCGCGTAGGCGAACTCGATCGTCCCTGCCCCCGAGACCTCGACGGTCACGACTTTGCCCAGCATGCCGCCCCCGGCGGCGACGATCGCCGCACATGCGGCGCGCACGTCGTCGACGGCAAAGGCGATGTGCCCGAGCCCGGGACGGTTGGGCGCCTTCTCGGCGGGCGCGCGTTGCTCGTCATACTGAAACAGCTCCAGCGTCGGTCCGTTGTCGCCGTAGCCGGGCAGGCGGAGGTGCGCGCCGCGAATGTGCGCTCCAGAGAGGCCTGTGGCGCGGTCGAGCCACTCCCCCGACAGGTCGCGTTCGGGGGGCAGCGGCGTGCAGCCCAAGACCTCGCTGTAGAACGCCGCCAGGGCGCGCCAGTCCCGGGCAATCAGGTTCACGTGGACGAACGCAGCCCGGATGGTCATCGCGCCGCCTAGCGGAAGAACTGCATCTCGCCCAGGGGCCAGTAGGAGAACCAGGCGCGCCCGATGATCTGGTCCTCGCGCACCGGGCCAAAGTACCGCGAGTCGTTGGAGGCGCCGCGGTTATCGCCCATGACAAAGACGTGCCCCGCGGGCACCTCGTGCGGGCCATAGTCTCGCTGCACGACGTCGTCGAGATACGCCTCGTCCAGCGGCACACCGTCGATCGTGACGTGGTTGTCCTGGATGGCAATCACCTCGCCGGGCAGGCCGATCACGCGCTTGATCAGCGGGATCTCTGAGTTCGGGACCGAGACGACGACGATGTCGCCCCGCTGCGGGGCGTGCAGGCGATAGCTGACCTTTTCCACCACCAGCCGCTGGTCGGTGTGCAGGTTGGGCTCCATGCTGTGCCCATAGACGTAGGTCGATTGCGCCAGGAAGAGGTTGATCAGGAGCGCGATCACAAAGGCGGGCGCAACGGTCTCGAGGACCTCGATCAAGGGTCGCGCCAGGGCCACGATCAATGGCGGTCGCCGCCCTCCCTCGTCACGCTCGTTCGTCCAATCTGGCTTGTTATCGGTCACGGGTCGATCCCCTTGCTCACGGGTTGGTCAGGTATCGCTCAGGATCGGACAGAGCTAGTAGGCGCGCGCAAAGATCGCCTGCTCGGTGGCAGGCTTGCCGCAGATGGCGCACACGCCGGGCCCGGCGTCCTGGTCGATCGGGATGCAGCGGCTGGTTGCGCTGGTGTCCTCCTTGAGCCGGACCTCGTCCGCCGGGTCCCCACACCAGTAGGCGCGCACGAACTTGCCGTCTACTACCGCCTCCCGCAGCGTGGCATAGTCCGCTGCCTCAACCGTGTTTTCCTCGCGGAAGGCGAGCGCCCGGTCATAGAGGGCCCGCTGCACGGTCTCGAGCAGCGCGTCAGTCTGGGCGCGCAGGCCCGAGATGGGGACCGGGGTCTTGCCCTCTCGTCCCGGGATGTCACGCCGCGCGAGGACGACCTGCTCGTTCTCGACGTCGCGTGGCCCGATCTCGATACGTACGGGCACGCCCTTGAGTTCCCATTCGTTGAACTTCCAGCCCGGGCTGACCCCATCGCGCGCGTCGACCTCGACGCGCAGCCCGCCCAGCACGGACTTGATCGCCTCGACTGCCTCGAGCACGGTGCTGCGCTGCGCGTCGTTGCGCCAGATCGGCACGACGACGACCTGGATCGGCGCGATCTTGGGCGGCAGGATCAAGCCCTGGTCGTCGCCATGGGCCATGATCACCGCGCCCTCCATGCGCGTGCTCACGCCCCAGCTTGTCGTCCAGCAGTGCTGCAGCGTGTTGCTCTCGTCGAGGAAGGTGATGTCGAAGGCGCGCGCAAAGTTCTGTCCCAAAAAGTGCGACGTCCCCGCTTGCAGCGACCAGCCGTTGCCCATCATCGCCTCGATCGCATAGCTGGTCACGGCGCCGGCGAACTTTTCCGCCTCGCTCTTTCGGCCCTGGATCACCGGGATCGCGGCGTCGCGCTCGGCAAAGTCGGCATACAGGCCCAGGATGCGCAGCGTCTCCTCCTCCGCTTCGGCTCGGGTGGCGTGCGCCGTGTGCCCCTCTTGCCACAGGAACTCGGTGGTGCGCAGGAAGAGGCGGGGGCGCTTTTCCCAGCGGACGACGTTGGACCACTGGTTGATCAGCACCGGCAGGTCGCGGTAGGAGCGGATCCACTTGGCGTACATCTCGCCGATCATGGTCTCCGAGGTCGGGCGCACGACCAGCGGTTCCTCCAGCTCTTTCCCGCCGCCGTGTGTCACCACCGCCAGCTCGGGCGAAAAGCCCTCGACGTGCTCCGCCTCCCGCTCCAGGAAGCTCATGGGGATGAACAGCGGAAAGTAGGCGTTGACGTGTCCCGTTTCCTTGAAGCGGCGGTCGAGGCCCGCCTTGATGTTCTCCCAGAGGGCGTACCCGTAGGGGCGGATGACCATGCAGCCGCGTACCGGGGCATAGTCTGCCAACTCGGCGCGCTGCACGACGTCGGTGTACCAGCGGGCATAGTCCTCGCTGCGGGCTGTGATCTGGTCGGCCATATCGTCTCCTTGCCAAGCGTGCTGCTATAAAGGGCCATTCTACCATGGCTTTGATGCAGGGGCAAGCAGTCGATGACTCATGTTGTTGACGAACCAGATCTCGCCTACGCCGTCTCCATCCAGTAGGTGTTCTTGTTCCTTTCTCTGCCCGAACGCGGCCCGATCAGCCGAGGCCCAAGGTAAAGTCGATCCTGGACGTCCACTCGGGAAAGTCGATCAGCGGGTTGCGATTGCCCTGTTCCTCAAAGATCGCGGCGTTCCTGTGCTTCTCGTACAGCGTCACCGGGTACTGCTCGTGCCATTCCAGGAGCGTCGAGAGGCGTTCCTGCCCGAATTCGCCCTCGCTGTCGTTGATCTCGCGCGGGTAGCGCAGCAAAAAGTAGAGCGTCGCCCGGGCGATGGCGCCTTTGCCAGAAGCCGGCTCGAACCGGTTCTCCAAGAGCTTGCCACACTGGTCGCGGAGTGCCTCTTCGTAGTCAGGAAAGTCAAAGTAGGCGCGATTGCCGCGAAAGCTGTTGCAGCCCGACTCGCACGCAAAGAGATGGTGCAGGTCCCCACGCATTGGCTCGCGCTTGCCGAACCACGACTGCGGGACCACGTGCTCGCAGTTATAGGGCAGGCGCGCCTCCAGCAGGTCCAGCTCGGTCGTCAGGCTCTCGACGCCAAAGGTCGACTCGGAGAGAAGCAGTTCCTGCACCTCCAGGGCCCGTTCCTGGCTGATCGCAAAGTCCTCCCGGATAAAGTCCTCGGGATCGTAGGTCAGACCGGAGTAGATGCTCGCCACGGTCAGGTCTGGCTGCAGGTCGACCCACGGGTAGACGTAGCGCCGCGGGCTGTAGCGTGGGCAGTTCGCGTGGGTCTCTTGGACCAGCGTGCTGAGCAGGGCATAGTTCTCGGCTGGCGCCTCTGTCAGCGCGAGTCCCGCATAGTAGGCCTCTCGCGCCGCCAGGTCGCTTTCCTCATCATAGTACTCGCGTTCCTGGGCCTCCGCCAGCGCGGCCAGCGCCTCGCTGAGCTCGCGGTCCTCCGGCGGCGCGGTCGGAGGCGCGATCGCAGGCTGTTCGGCGCCGCTGGGAGGGGGCGCAGTCGGGACGGTGGGCGCACCCATGCGGACCGTGACCTGCAGCGGAATGCTCCACGTCGCACTGCCGTCCTCGCCCAGCGTCAGCGTCGCCGCTCCCGTCCCTTCGGTGGGTCTTGGCTCCTGCGGGGCTGTGCCCACAGAGACAGCCGGCATGGCTACCAGCGCGCGCGGCGGCTCTGCCTCGAACATCTCTGCCCGCAGACGCTTCTGGTCTGGCGAGAGCGCCTGCCGCTGGATGTGCTTGACGATCCGGCTGATGCGCGCGCCCTCGTTCGCGATCCACGCGATCGCGTGTTCGCCCATCCAGGAGCGCCATCGCGCCCCCGAGCGCGTCAGGATCTGGCCCTCGTCGTCACGCTGCGGCACGCCCGAGTGATGCAGCGCGACGAGCTCCCACTGATCGTTCAGGACCGGTGACCCGGATGACCCGGGGCGCGTATCGGTGCGGTAGTGCAAAAAGTCATCCAGCACGTCGATCAACTGGTTCTCGCGCAGCACGAGCTGCTTGGGCTTGCCATCCGGGTGCTGGATGATGTTCAGGTACTCGCCCTTGATGACCTTGCCCTGCTGCTCGATCAGCCGGTTCCAGCCAAAGGCGAGCGGGTCCTGACCGCCGACCCGGCGCGGAGACACGGCAACGAGCGCATAGTCGAGCGTGGGGTCGGTCAGGAAGAACTCGCCCGGCACGAGGCGAAAGAAGACCGTGGGCAGGGGCTTTCCGTCGAGGCCGACCTGGTAGTTGAACTCGATCTGGGCGCAAGACGCCGTCAGCGCGTCGGGCAGCACGTGGTTGTTGGTTAGCAGCAGTCGAGGGGAGACCATAAAACCCGTGCCGTACCCGGCTCTGCGACCGCTGGGCTCATAGATGTGCACCCGCCCCACGGTGCGCGCGACCAACAAGCCGAGCTCCAAAAAGTTGATGCTCATCAGGTCTTCTGCCTCGATGATGCGCTCGAGCGTGAGGCGATCGAGTTCGTGCTCTGGGATGGTGGGAGGGAGAGAACCAAACCCCATGCCTCCCTCTAGCACCATCGCCGCGCTCGGCCGATCGAGGCCCAGACGATCCAGCCGCATGTCGACGCGCGCCGGCGTGTCTGCCGCCAATAGCGCGCCCTCGGCAAGCGTCTCCAGCGTTTGCTCCCTCTCGGGGGTTCGCTGCGTGTACCGTTCCTCCGTTCCCTTTAGCACCTGCTCAAGTCTGTCCACAGCCAGCTCCTTTCTCGGTAGAGGAACCCACTCCCGCGAGACCTGCGCCGGGCGGCTGCTACCGGGCACGGGCACAACCGCCAGAGCGCACAGGTCACCAGCCCAGTACCTGGCGCAGCGCGCGCGCCTGCGCCCGGCTGAGGTCCACCTCCGCGCCGCTGGTCAGGCGCAGCCTGTGGCTCCCCCTGAACCATGGGATCACCTCCTGGACATGGTTCAGGTTGACGATGGCGGATCGGTTGGCGCGGAAGAACGTGCTCGGGTCCAGGCGCGAGGCTAGGTCGGTGAGCGTGCGACGGATCGGGTAGGCTTGCCCTCCGACGTGCACCAAGGCCCCTTCGCCCTCTACGCCGATCCAGTCCACCAGCGCTGCGTCGAGCACACGGATCCGATCCCGGTCGTGCACTGCAAGCCGGGTCAAGTACTGCCCTTGCGCCGTCAGACTCTCCAGCACGGGGCGCAGCCGGTCGGTGAACGCGCGCTTGTCGGTCAGCGCTGCCCGGGCGCGGTGCATGGCCTCCTCCAGCCGCGCGCGGCTGAAGGGCTTGAGCAAGTAGTCGAGCGCGTTGACCTCAAAGGCCCGGATCGCGTACGCGTCGTAGGCGGTGACAAAGATGATCAGCGGCGGCGCCTCGAGCGCGTCGATCACGCCAAAGCCATCGAGGTCGGGCATCTGGATGTCCAGCAGGACCAGTTCAGGCGACAGGGCTTCGATCAGCTCCACAGCCTCAGCGCCGCTTGCCGCCTCGCCGACCAGCGTGGCGCCCTCGACGCCGGCGAGGAGGCGCCTCAGCCGCTCCCGCGCCGGCGCCTCGTCGTCCACGATCAGCGTTCGCACGGGCGTTCCCTCACCGATCTCTCGCCGGGACCCGCACGGTCACGACGGTGCCCCGTGGCTCGTTGGCCTCGATCGCCAGCTTGTGCGCCTCGCCGTAGGTCCTGCGCAGGCGCTCGTCCACGTTCCGCAGCCCGATGCCCCAATGCGCCTCCGCACCGGGGCCCGACGGCATCCCCGGTCCCTGGTCGGCGATGGCGATCGTGACTTCGCCGCCACTGCTCGAGACGCGGATCGCCAGGTCGATGCTGCCGTCCGCTCCCTGCCCGTGCCGGACGGCGTTCTCGACCAGCGGCTGGAGGATCAGGCTGGGCACGGGCACGCTCAACGCCTGCGGGGCGATCGCGGCGCTGACGCGCAGCCGGTCTCCGAAGCGAGCGCGCTCGATCTCGAGGTAGCCGTTCACAAAGGCCACTTCCTCCTCAAGCGGCACCGTGCGGCGCTGGTTGCCGGCGAGTACGTAGCGGAACATCTCTGCCAGCCGTTCGACCGTCATCTCTGCCTGGTCGGGGTTGGTGTGAATCAGCGACGCGATCGTGTTCAGCGTGTTGAAGAAAAAGTGCGGGTCGATCTGCGCCTTGAGCGCCCGCAGCTCCGCCTCTGACGCCAGGGCGAGCAGCTGCGCCTCCTGCCGTTCCTTCTCCCTCAACTGGCGGAAGAAGCGCAGCGCCATCTCGGTGCCGTGTACGATCGGGAAGGCGACCACCATGCCGGCAACGGGCACCCAAGCCATAGAGGCAGCCAGGCGGAAGCCAAAGAGCCGGCTGCAGACGAGGAGCCCTCCCAGCGCGCCGAGGGCATGATCGATCAACAGGAGGGTCATCTCGAGCCCCAGGTGCAGCCAATCAGGGGACAGTTGGACCAGCTGCGGATGGATCAGCCATCGGTCGAGCGCGCGCAGCCCCGCGATCGCGCCGCTGACCGCCACGCCGGTGACCATCGAGGCGGGCCAATCCCCTGTCGCGATCCCGACGCCGAGGGCGAAGGCAAGCGCAGGCAGGCAGAACTCGCTCAGGACACGGACGGCGAGCCGTTTGCCCCTGCTTTCGGTCTCTCTCATCATCGCCCGTCTCTCCAACCGGTATGCTACCATCATATACGCGATCGCGTTCAGTGGCAAGTGGTGTGGCGGAGGATGTGCGCGAGCGCTTCCGCTGTGCCGAGGGGGTAGACGCGGACTTGAGGGTCGATGCGCGCCTGTCCCGCGACCAGCGATGCGCCCTCGGTCAGCAGCTCCGCTAGCGTTGGCTTGCGCTCCGGGCCCCGCATGACCTGCTCAGCGGTCATGGCAATCACGCCCAGCACCTCGTCCGGCGGCAGGTCTTTGGGCGCGCCGTGCAGGCGCGCCAGGTAGATCACGATGTGGTATCGCGCGCCCGCACGCGGCGTGCCTGGGGGGTGGATCATCACGTACAGGGCAAACGGGCGCGGCTGGTCGCGCAGGGCGACCGGCTGAATCGCCCCCTGTTCAGGCACGTACCACGTCAGTGGCGCAGCCACGATGTCCACGTCTACGCCGACCTCTTCGATCGCTTCGCGATGCGCACACGTGAGCCAGTCCTCTCCCGGCTCTCGATGGCCCCCGATGCCGGCGTAGAACAGCTCGCCCGGGGGGCAGGTGTGGCGCGTGCCCGCCAGGAAAAAGAGATAGCGCCCGTCCACATCCTGCAGGACGAGGCCGACGCCGGACTCGGCGCTGTCAAAGTCTGCGATCGTCTCGATCATCGCGTCTCTTCCTTTCCACGCCGCTGTCCGGTAACTGGGCCTACTGCGGGCCCCGCCGCCGCGGCGCCAACGGCGGGGCCCAAGAGCGGCACGTCAGCGCCTGGGTGGGGGTTCAGTCCGCGCGCGCCACGGATGGCGCCGCGTCTGGCTCGGCGGCTGGTGTTCTCTTCCAGGTTCTGATCAGGACCACCAGCCCATAGACCCCGGATGCAAAGAGGATGCAGTCCTCGTAGCAGTCCAGCGCGCCAAAGCACTTGGGCAGCGCCAGCAGCGCCCAGGGCAGCAGGGCAACGAACACCATGCGATCCGCGTGTGGCGCCGCGCCGGCGACGAGCGCGATCGCATAGACGGTCAGTGGGCAGGGCATGGTTGGCAGCAGTGCCTGCGGGTACGCGTGCCCCAGGATGGCCCAGCCGATCAGCGGATAGGCGACGACCAACGCGAGCCAGGCGAACGTCCACACCCGGCGCCAGCGTGTGCCGGGCAGCCGAAACGTTGTCCTCTGTGCCCAGATGTCCACCGCGAACAGGACCGCGACGAGCACAAAGAGCGGTGTGCCGGTCGCCATCGAGATCGGGTTCCTGAGGTAGAACAAGAACACGACGATCCCGTTCCAGGCAAAGGCGATCGACAGAAATGCCTTCAGCCACACATCTGTCCGTGGTCCAGGTCTGGCGACCACGCGATAGGTCAAGAAGGCGGCGACAGCGATCAGAACGGCTTGCAGGGGCCACCAGGCCTCGTTGTACGTGGCAACCCCATTCCAGAACGTATCTGCACCCATTTCAACCCTCCTATAGCTGTCTCGACTCAGAGTTGGCCTTGGGCCACGCCAGGCGGACGAGGCCCAGGACAAAGTTGACGCGCGGCACCCGCTCGATGTAGCGCCTGTACGGGTCGCCGAACTTGAGGACGCACGCCTGATCGGCCTTGAAGGTGTCCACGTACGCCAGCGCCATCGAGACCAGGCCCAGAACGAGGCTCGTCCAGTGCTGGGCGACCAGCATCGTGCCCAAGTTGATCAGGAGCCAGGCAGTGCCATTCTGCGGATGTCGCACGATGGCATAGATGCCACTCTCGACCAAGCGCGTGGTCTTGACATAGCTCTCTCCCCGCGCCACGCCCCCTTTGCGCCGGAATGTGATGATCGGCGCGATGCCAAAGATCGCGGATGTCCACAGGCAGATCCATCCAGCCCACTCGATGGCCTCCGATCGCGGACCGTGCGTGACGAAAGCGAGGACGATCTGAGCTAGCGTCAGTGCGCCGGCGATCGAGCTCAGCAAGTAGGGATGCGGACTGTGGAGGCGTTCTTGAAAGCGTTTCACGTTCGTGCTCCTTTGCGGATAGTCCGGGATCGTGCGATGCCGGGTGTACGCGGTTGTCCGTTCCTGGTCTTATGGTACCAGAAAGGGACGTGGGAGGCAACGATTTTCCGGCGAACGGTCGAAATCGGGGGGTGAACGGGTGGGATGAACAGCCCTGCACTTGACAGGGACCGGCGGGGACATATACTTGCAGAGGGGGTCATGTCCTTCGGTTGCCTGGTGCACTCGTCGGCGCAAGGCATCGGGTGGGGAGGTGGAATATGGCGTGCCCTGTGTCGGTCAAGCGTGTCCTGACAGATGGCGCCATCCTCAGCGTCCTGCTCTCGGTCCTGGTCTACGGCTCGATCTATGTCGATCCCCTGCTCTGGGTGAGTGACTATCCGCCCGACATCCAATCGGCGGTGGGGGCGTCTGAGGTTCCGTCCACGCTGACGATCGTCCTCGGCGTGCTCTTCTTGGGTCTGACCGTCGCGGTCGTGCTGTGGTCAAACGCCAAGCTGCGCCGCGAGCGGGGGGGCGAGCTCTCTTTGCTGGCAGCGTTTGCCAACAGCGCCCTGATCTTGCTCTTCTTTGCGACGTGGGACCTGTTGATCTTGGACTGGCTGATTTTCGTCACCATCCAGCCTGGCTTTATCGTCATCCCGGGCACGGAGGGGCTGGCGGGGTACAAAGACTACTGGTTCCATTTCGAGGCGGGTTTCCTGGGCTGGACGCAGTGGATCGCGATCCTGGCGGGCGGGCTGGCGATGGGTGGTCTGTCGATGTTCCGGTTTCGCCGTGCGGCGTGAGCCGCCTACAGGAGCAGTGGCATGGAGTGGAACGATAGTCTGGCGGGCGACTACCTGTGGACGAACAGCAACTTTTGCGAGGCGATCTCGGACGTGATGACGCCAGCGACCTGGTCGATGTGGAAGATCTATACCCAGGCTGTGCCGTTCGAGGTGCCGGGGCACCCGTTGATCGGCGTGATCGGTGGGCGCCCCTACATCAACCTGAGCGTCCTCCTCTCGTTCGGGCAGATGCTCGGCATCGACGAGCGCATCATGCGCGCGCGCTCAGAGGACCTGTGGGGGCGGATCCCGGACGGCGTGGAGGTGCCCTTGCTCCCGCTATCAAGGTGCCAGCTCTTGCGCACGATGCTGCCCTCGCTCCTGCGCGTACGCAAGGCGCTGCGTGTCAGCAGGGACAGGATAGAGGCGTTCGTCGCCGCCTGTCCCGCGTGGTGCGAGAGGATGCACGGGCGGATCCGCGAGGCGCGCACCCCAGGCGAACTGGTAGATCTATGGAGGGGGGTTCTGCGCCCCTACTTTGGGGATGCGTGGCGCATGGCGCGTGCGGCGCTGGAATCGGGCGAGATCGCCCGTCTGCGGCGCGATCTCGTCGACCTCATGGGCATGGCTGACGCGAACGCGCTGCTCTCCAACCTAAGCGGCGCCGCGCATCTCGCCAGCCTCGACCCGTTGGTGCGCCTTGCGCAGGTCGCTCGCGGCGAGCTGAGCGGCGAGACCTACCTGCAGCGCTACGGTCACCGCGGAGCGCACGAAATGGAGCTCTCTCTTCCCAGGCCCGCCGAGGACCCAGCCTGGCTCGACCGGCAGTTGGCAGCCTTGGCCCGTTCGCCGGGCGACGCCGAGATGCTGCTCCAAGAGCAGCGCGCTGCGTTCGACGCTGCTTGGCGGCGGTTCGAGGCGCGCCGCCCGCGCCACGTGCGCCCGGTGCGCCGCCGCATCGAGCGGGTCGCGGCAAGCGTCCGCCTCCGCGAAGATGCGCGTTCTGAGGCGACGCGTGTGATCTGGGTGATCCGAGCCTTCGCGCTCCGCGTCGCCGAGATCGCGGCGCTCCGCCCTGCGGATGACGTTTTTTACCTCTTGCTGGACGAGATGCTCGACATCCTGGCGGGCGATGACAGGGCGCTGGGGCGCATCCCGGCGCGACGGGAGATGCACGCTCGCTACAGCGCCTTGCCGGCCTACCCGGCGATCATCCGCGGGCAGTTCGATCCGTTCGCGTGGGCTGCTGACCCCCACCGGCGCAGCGACGTGTATGACGCGCGTGCGGCGCGCGCTGCCGCAGAGACCGCGTCTGCGCGGGGCGCCGGCGAGGTCACTGGCTTTGCGGGAGCCGCCGGCATCGTCGAGGGGTTCGTGCGGCGCATCGACAGCCCAGAGGAGGGCGATCAGCTCCGCCCCGGAGAGGTGTTGGTCACCGCGACGACCAACATTGGCTGGACACTGCTCTTTACGCGTGCGGCAGCGATCGTGACAGACGTCGGTGCGCCCCTCTCGCACGCCGCGATCGTCGCCCGCGAACTGGGGATCCCGGCTGTTGTCGGCTGCGGCAACGCGACGATGGCGCTGCATACCGGCGACAAGGTGCAGGTCGACGGTGGGCAGGGATGGGTACGCGTCCTGGAGCGCCGGGCACAGGCGTGAGCTGCCCTCGCCGCTGCGCCTGGGACGATGGTTGAGCGGCTAGCCTGCCTTCTCTGCCAGCAGCGCCTCCAGCTCGGCCTCGTGGCGCAGGAGCAGCGCGACCAGGCGGTCGTCGAACGGATCGGCGGACGCATCGCCGACCAGTCCGTGGGCGAGCATGTGGTCGACTGTCTCGGCGATCATGGCTTCCGGCGTAAAGCGGGGCGCGTAGCCCAGCCGATCAACGGCCTTGCGGCAAGAGTAGGGGCGGTGCCAGTTGAACTGTGGCGGGCGGTCGAACTGCCGCCGGAAGACGTGCGAGGGCACGGCGGCTAGGTGCAGTGGCGCACCGAGCGCGGCGGCGATCGCCTCATAGTAGCGCGCCTGGCAGATGATCTCGGGCCCGACGGCGTTGAACACCTCGCCCGCGGCGGCAGGCGCCGTGAGGGCGCGCACCACCCACTCGGCGGCGTCGCCGGCATAGACCGGGGTCATCAGGTTTCGTCCGCCGTCGATGGCGGGCACCGCGCGCCCCGTGCGGATCCGGTCGACGAGGGTCGCGCTGCGGCTCCACAGGCTCGTCGTCAGGAAGCCGCGTCCGAGGATGTGGCTGGGTCGGAAGGCTGTGGCGCGCGCGCCCAGGGCATCGAACACGACCCGTTCGCACGCCAGTTTGCCGATCCCGTACGCGCTGACCGGCGTCGGCGTGCGCGTCTCGTCCACCGGCGCAGCGCCGATCTCTTCGCCGTACACGTCGACCGTGCTGATCAAGATCAGGCGCTGGACGTGCCCCAGGTGGGCGACCAGGTCGCGCGCCTGCTCGGGGCGGAAGCAGATCGCGTCGATCACCGCCTCGGGGGCAAAGGCGGCGATCGGGTCGGCGCGTGCGCCGAGGTCGTCCCGGTCACCCTCGATCACGGTCACCGCGCCGCTGCCCGGCACAGCGCGCCGCCCGCGGTTATAGATCGCGACCTCGTGCCCGTGTGCGACGGCGCACTCGGTGATCCTACCGGAAAAGCTGCCCGTCCCCCCGATGATCAAGGTTCGCATGCGGTTCTCCTTCCGTGCGGTTCCTGCGCCGGCGGTCAGGCGATGCGGCTCGTCAAGCCACCGTCGATCACCAGCATCTCGCCCGTGACATAGTCGTTGCACACCAATGCCAGGATACCTTCCGCCACCTGCGCCGCTGTGCCTTCGCGGTGAAGCGGGATGCGGTTGTCGACGTTGTGCTGGTAGGCCTCGGCGCTCATCCCGGCGTGGAAGGCGGTGCGGATGATGCCCGGCGCGACACAGTTGACGCGGACGTTGTGATCGGCGAGCTGGTAAGCCAACATGCGCGTGAACTGGGCCACGGCGCCCTTGACCGTGCCGTAGGCGAGCGCGAATTTGACCCCGCGGATCCCGGCGACGGAGGAGACGAGGACGATCGCCCCCTCTCGCTTCTCGATCAGGATCGGCGCCACTGCCCGGCACAGGTAGTAGGAGGCGTGCACGTGGACGTCAAAGGCATAGTGCCACTCCTCCGGGGTGCAGTCGAGGATCGCGCTCGGCGCGCCGCCGCCTGCCGAGTGGACCAGGACGTCCACCGTGCCCAGTTGGGCGACCGTGTCCGCGATGCAGGCGGCGCACGACGCCGGATCCGAGATGTCATACTGGAGCAGGATGCCGCGCCGCCCTGCAGCCTCGATCGCCGCGCGGGTCGCCAGGGCCTCGTCATCGGCGTGTCGGCCCACGATCGCTACGTCTGCCCCGGCGCGGGCGAGGGCGATCGCCGTTGCCGCCCCGATCCCCTTGGTGCCGCCGGTTACCACTGCGACCTTGTCTTGCAGATCCATGATCGTTGTCCTCCCAGCTGGATGTGGTGGGGCGCTATGCCCACTCGCACAGCGATGCGACGTGCGCTGCGGAGCCATCCCGCAGCCAACCGTCGAGCTGCGCCTGCTCCTTGAGCTGCTGTCCGCGCACCCGCGGAATGACGACAAAGCGGCAGTCTAGCTCGGGCAGCGCCGTCATGTCGCCCCACAGCTTTTCGAACTGCGCCACAGGATAGATGTCTTCCTGTCCCTGCCCCCACCGCTTCTTGACGTCCTTGAGCGTGATATAGGTGGGCATGCGCGCCGCCAGGACGCGCACCGCTTCCTCGACCACGTCCTGCCGGCCCAAGTCGGCGCGCGTCAGGCCAAAGACGGCGAGCAGGCGATCGACGTCGATCCACATGGTGTTCGAGTTATAGTACGATAGCCCGAATTCGTCCTCTTCGCGGGGCAGCGCCAGGCCCTCGACCAAGCGTGGGTGCCCGTCCACGCGCGCCAACCCGCCGCCGCGGTCCTCCACGTAGCGCGGGATGACCTCGACCGTCATCCCTGCGCCGGAATGGAGGTGATGCCCGAGCACGACCGGGTCCAGGTCCGCGCCGACCGTGTCGATGTTGTGCACCATGAGGCAGCGCAGATCGGGGCACAGGTCCAGCAGGCGCGCGAGCACGCCGTTCTTGAGCATGTTGGGCACCTCGAACCAATGCCCGACCGGGTGTAGGCACTGCAAGGCCAAGTTGTCCGTGTAGTCGCTGCCCTCGCCCACGTGCTGCGCCCAGTCGATCAGGGCGGCGTGCAGGCTGTCGAGGACTTTTTGCGCCTGCTCGTCGAGCAGTTGCTGTGGCATCTCTTCCCACGCGAACCGGAGATCGCGCGCCATCGGGATCAGCCGCAGCCCGACCGTCCGCCCGGGAGAGAGCATGAGCGGACCCGTGTAGCCATAGTAGCCTTGCGCGGCGAGAAAGGCCCGGATCGGCTCGTGGGTCAGGTAGCTGGTGGTGATCACGTGCGGCACGGGCGTGCCACAGCGCCGCCCGATGCGCCGGCTCTTTGCCAGGTGCACCTCGAGGAAAGTGCGGTAGACGCCGTCGAGCTTGCAGAAGGGGTGCAGCGGCTTGACGACGCCCGCGCCCTGCGTCCAGCGGCTGCCGACCCCGGCGGCGAGGGTGACCACCGCGACCTGTCCCGCGCGCAGGGCGGCATCGCCCGCTGCCTCTAGCGCTGCGGCAGCGTCGGGCTGCGTCAGGTCGGCGACGTCGTCGGGCATGACGTCGCGGATCTCGGTGCTCGCCGGAAGGCGGTTCTGCGCGAGGCCGATCCTGCCGCTGCGCAGATCGCTCCGGATCTGCTCGTGCTGGATGCGGTCAAAGCCGAGCTCTTTGAGCATAGAGCGCAAGCTCTGTCCGCCCGCTTCGTCCCCGTCGGGATGGGGCAGGATCTGGTCAAACAGGGTCTGCACGGTGCCGGATAGCTCGGGCTGCGTGCGGCAGGCAGCGCCAAAGCGGTCAAGCTCGGCGCGCCGCGCCGGGGAGAGGGTGTAGCGGTCCTGGCGCAGCAACCGGGGTAGGATCAGCGTGTAGTAGCCGGGCGGCATGAGCGCGGCGTCGCCCTCGCGCAAGGTCGCCCACGTGCCGCGCGCGTTGATCGCAAAGTCATAGACCACCGGTTCGATCGCAAAGGGGAGCGCACGCTCGAGTTCGCGCTTGGCGGCGAGCATGATCGCGTGCAGCCGTTCCTGCGCCGCCGCCCGGTGTGCTGGGTCAAAGATAAAGCCCATCCCGCTCCCGGACGCGCCGCCGAGCATCCAGAAGCCCCAGAAGCGGTCGCCAAAGGCGGCGCGCACCCGGTCGATCAAGGTCTCGGTGTAGAGGTTGCTCGCCCAGGGGATGATGGTCTGGATCGGCCCGAGGAAGTTGCGCGTCGTCGCCGCGCCGATCCCGTCGATGTCGCCTGCGTGGAGCAGATCGACGATCTCGTCCAGGATCCGGCAGGCGCGCTGCCGCCCGATCCACTCCGCCTCCGAGCGCAGCAGGTACTTTTCGGTCACCATCTCCAGGATCGGCCCCACGTTCTGCGCCATTCCCCCGTGCACCAGGACTAGGCTCTCCTGCAGCCGCTCGCGCGTCTCCTGGGAGACCTGGTCGAGTCCCAGGATGTGGTGGCTGGGCAGCAGGCGCCCCCGGCTGATGCCATACTCGGGATCGCCGGGCGCTGCCAGCTCGCCCGTGATCAGCTTCATTCCGGGCCACACCCCACCCGAGTCCTGCCACCCTCCGCCCGATCCGCCCAGCCACTCGCCCAGGATCGCCCGGGCAGCGACGAGGCGGCGCTCGTGCTCCTCCAGCGAGCCGGTCAGCGCGCTCGCCTGCCGCGTGGCGCGCATGCAGACGGCGATCAGGCAGGCGAGCAGGCTGGTCGATACGGCGAGGCGCGAGCCCTTGGGAATGCCGTTCACCCGGCTGATCAGCTCGATCCCGCGTCCCTCGCCCACCAGCTGCGTCAGCAGGTCCTCGAGCCGCTCGCCCGATCCCTCGACGCCTGGCGGGACGATCCCGGCGGCGATCAGGGCAGCCTTGAGCAGGCCCAGGTAGTCGCGCGCAAAGTCAAAGACCTCGGACAGGCTCCTGATCTCGGCGGTCTGCTGCAGGTCGACGCTGCCCAGGCGGAGCACAGGCTCGTCGATCACGCGCAGGTACGCCTCGACAGGCGGGCGGGGCGCGGGGTCGCGACCGTGTACGGCGAGGTCGATCGAGACGTTGAGCACCCGTGCGCCCTCGGGATAGTCCATGCCCAGGAAAAAGATGTCGCTCCACCCGCTGTGGCTGAGGTCCATGCGCACCGGCGTGGCCTCATAGAGGATCGGGTAGAGCCCATTCTCGGCGGGCGTTGCCAGCTCACGGCGCACGCGCAGGGGGTGGTCCATGGGATGACCGATCCGGAACATCCACTGGTTGCCGCGCACCGAACGGACGCTGCGCCGGACCTGGTCCGCCAGGGTCTGGAAACCCAGCTTGTGGTACGCCTCGGCAAGGGCACTGGAAAGCGCTGCGCTAGGTCCGTCGCGGCGCTGGCGCGCGAGAAAGGTCTCGATCGCCTCCTCGAAGCGGCGCTGCAAGAGGTGGACATAGCCTTCGTAGGGGATCGCGCCGCCGCGCGCGTGGGCGCGGTGTCCTAGGCCCGGGGCGAGGGGAACGTGGAAGCGATGGATGGCGTACAGATAAAAGAGGGCGCGCACGCGCTCGTACAGGTTGTCGCTGTCTCGGCGAAAGCGCTCCAGGTCGGCGCACTGGCGCAGCAGTTCGTCGAGCGGGACGCCGCGGCAGAGCGAGTCGAGCGACCGGTTGCGCAGGTCGGCGTCCTGGGCGGTGATGGTCTGTACCAGCCTACCGGACATCCTCACCTCCCCGCCGCGTCCATCTCGCGGTGGGCGAGCAGCTCCAGCAGGCGCGTGAGCAGCAGTTCGCGATCCTGACCGCTCAGGGCGAGGGCGAGCTGTGCGATGAGCAAGCCATACCGTACCCCGACGTCGTAGCGCCGGGCATGATCCTCCATCGCCAGGTACTTTTCGCGCGCCGCCAGGACGGCAAGCGCGTTGGACAGCTCGACGCCGCCTTGTTCGCCGCGCGCCGCGACCTGCTCGCCCAGGATGTCCATGATCGTCGGCGTGAGAACATGCATCCCAAAGAAGCAGAGGTAGTGCCCGGCGCGCAGACCTGGCACGATCAGTCGCAGTTCGGCCTCCGTCGGCGTAGGCTTTTCGACCACCGTCTCGATCGCGTACAGGTCACGGCGTCCCGCCACCCGCCGCCCGCCGATCGTGCCGTAAAAGGGCAGCAGGCTCTCACGCGTTGCCTGGACCGTCGAAATGGCGCACTCTTGGACCTGCGCCATCCGGACCAACCGGTGGGCGCAGCTCTCCTCGTCCTGGCTGACGTAGAGGTGATCGCCGACCAGGTGCAGGAAGGGCTGCCCGGCGCAGAAGGTGCGCGCGCAGTAGACGGCGTGCCCATAGCCCAGCGGTCGCTCTTGGGTGATAAAGGTCACCCGTCCGGCATAGTCGCCGACCACCTCGGCAAAGGCATCGGCGTCGCCCGGGGCGACGATCACGGCGACCTCGTCGACGCCCGCGCTCAGCGCCTCTTCGACGAGGATGCAGAGCACCGATTTCTCCGTGCCGTCGCGGTCGATCAGGGTCTGCACGGGCAACGTGCGCTGGTTGCGCCCCGCCGCCGTGATCACGGCTCTCTTGATCTCCACCTTTGTCTCCTCACCACGTCGTGCTGGGCAAGCCTCACACCCTATCCGTCGTGCGCGCTGCTCGTTCGACGCTGCGGACAGCCTGCCGATGCGCTCAAGCCGCGAGGTGGGCCCTCACCGGGCGCGCAGGCAGTCGAGGTCCGTCGGCAGGTGGGCGAGGGTAGCGGCGCCGTTCGGTGCGTCCTGGCTATGCCGAGACGCGCTCGCGATAGTCGCCGTAGCGTGTGAAGGCCCGGCAGGCAATGTCCTGCCACTTGGGATCGAGCCCGATCGCCTCGTTCCCGCTATAGTATCCGGCGATGAACCCGCCCTCGGGCCCGCCGAGCTCTTCGATCATCTCGCGCGCATCCGCTTCGATCGCAGCGGCGTCCCCCGTCTGCAGCGTGGTCTGGATGTCGACCGGACACCAGAACGTGATCTGCCCGTGGTAGCGCGCCAGGTTGTCCAGCCCGTGCAGCCGCGGCTGATCGAACTGGAGGAGATCGATCCCGGCTTCGATCAGATCGGGGATGATCACCGTGGTCTTGCCGCAGGAGTGCATAAAGACCTTGACCCCTTCGGCGTGCGCGACCGAGCAGAGCCGCACAAAGCCGGGCTTGAACACCTTGCGCCACAGATCGGGACGGATCATCAGCCCCTTCTGCGTGCCCCAGTCCTCGGGGAACATCACCGCATCTGCGCCGGCGCGTGCGTACTGGACGATCGCGCCAGCGAGCAGGTCCTCGATCCGCTTCAGGAGGTGGGCGACCTTGTCCTGCTCTAAGAGCAGGTCCATCAGGAACTGGTCGAGGCGCCGCATCTTGCGCGCGATGTTGAATGGGAACCCGGGCAGCCCGCCGATCCGGAACCGGTCATTTGCGGGGTCAGCGAACACCTCGCGCGCCATCGTATAGTTGTCGGGGTTGGCGAGGTCAGGCAGGGGCGCGGTATAGACGTCGTCGATGTCGTGGATCGCGCCGCGCGCGACCTCTCCCTTGGAGTAGGCGTCGATCCGCGCCCAGGTGTTGCCCCACTCGTCGACGTATTCCTGTCGTCCGCCGCCCACGTCCTCCCACTGGGGCGCATAGCCCTGCAGGCGATACCCGCCGTGCGAAAAGTCGTGCCAGTAGGGCGGAGGCATCGAGCTTGCGACGCGCTCCGGGCCCGTGTATTCGACGGTTCGGCGTACGATCTCGCGTGGTTCCATGCTGTGGACCTCCTTTGATCCGGACAAGGTATGCGCGTCCGCATCGCGCAGTCACCCCGCCTTGTAGTGAGCCATCTCCCAAAAGCCAATCCGGTCCAGGTCGGCGCGCAGGGCGGCGCTCTCGTCTTTGTCGAGGGGGCGGAAAGGACGGCGATATGCGCCGCAGTCGTAGCCCAGCATGCGCATCATCTCTTTTGCGGCAGGCAGCCCCCCATGCCGGGCAAACAGATCGATCAGGCGGTTCGCCTGCGACTGCAGCGCACGCGCGCTCGCGATGTCGCCGCTTTGGAAAGCGCGATAGATCTGCACAAAGTGGTGTGGGATCAGGTTGTAGGTTGTCCCGATCGCGGCATCGACGCCCACCGTCAGCATGGGAGCGAAGAGCTGGTCAGGCCCGCAGAACACGTTGAGCGCGCCGCCCCCCAGGGACAGGATTTGCTCGAGCAAGTACAGGTCGAAGGCGCTGTACTTGAAGCCGTGCACGTTGGGGATCTGGCAGAGGGTCCACATCTGCTCGGCGCTGAGGGTCACCCCGGTGGTGGAGGGGATGTAGTACAGGAAAAAGGGCAGCGAGGACGCGCTCGCGATCAGCTGGTAGTGCTCGGCGATGGCGCGAAAGCCGACGCTATAGTAGAATGGCGGGATCGCGGCGGCGCCGTCGGCGCCGATCTGGGCGGCGTGCTTTGCCAGGGATACCGCGTCTGCGGTCGCCAGGGCGCCGACGTGGACGATGACGGGCACGCGACCATTGACCTGCTCCATCACCACCTCGGCGAGCTGCATCCGTACCGCCAGCGAAAGCAAGACACCCTCTCCCGTTCCGCCGCCGACGTATAGGCCCCCGATCTCAGCCTCGATCAGGTGATCGACGAGCCGCCGGGTAACGCCGACGTTGAGCTCGTCGTGCTCGGTCAGCGGCGTGAACAATGCGGGCCATACCCCACTGAAACGCGTCATCGTTTTCTCCTCTGTCGCTCTCGCAGCTCGTCTGCGGTGAGCAGGTCGCGCGGGCGGATCCCGATCTCTTCCGCCCAGCGCCAGGCCAAATCCAGGCGATCCAGGTGATCGGGATGGTGCGCATCGGCGGTGACCGTGAAGCGGGCGCCCATCTCGCGGGCTAAGGCGTAGAATGGCGCCGTCGCCTGGCGGTAGTCTGGGTGCTGGGCGGGCCCGCCGTTGACCTCGATCGCGACCTCGTTGGCGTTTGCCAGCGCGATCAGCGCCGCAAACGCGTCCTGGTCGACCGTGTCCAGGATCGGGACGAGGGGCCGCATGCGGCTGCAGTCAAAGGGATGCGCCCACACCGAGATCCCGCGGACCGAGAGCGCCTCGCGCGCCGTGCGCATGATCAGCGCCGCCCGTCCGCGCGGCGAGTCGTCCGCCGGTTGGGGGGAGGCGGGCAGGTGAAAGTGGCTCGACGCACAGATCACGTGGTCGACGGCGGCCAGGGTCTCCGCGTCCAGGCAGTCGCGCCCTGCCAGCGTATAGTCGGCTTCCACCCCGACGAGGACATCCACCTCCAGGTCGCCGGCGGTTGCAGCGATCTCGTCGCGCAGGGCATGCACGATGCACAGCCGCTGGCGGTCGTAGAACGGACATCCCGCGACAGCCGCGGGCGTAAAGTGATCGGCAAAGCCGATCGCCGCGATCTCCTTCTCCACCGCGCGCTGGAGCATGGCGCGCGCAGTGGCACCTGGCTTGGCGCACGGGGAGAGGTGCGAGTGGACGTGGTAGTCGGCGTAGGCAGGACTGCGCATCGCTACTTGAGCTTGGACTGCTGCTGCGCCCAGCTCATCGCCTCTTCAGGGGGCGATCTGCCCTCCATGATGGCTGCAAAGGCCTGGGTGAACAGCTCGAGCGATTCCTCGAACTCGGCGAGCCTGGGCGAGAGGAGCAGCGCGTCCTCCATCGAGGTCTGCACCACGGCGGCGACGTGGGCGCCGACGCGCTCCTCGTACGCGTCCGACTCGGCCAAAGAGCGCCGCACGGGCGCCTCCCGCTGTGGCAGCTGCCTGCTCAGGTACGAGATCCAGGCCCAGCACGCATCGGGGTGCTTGGTCTGCGAGGAGACGAACAGGCCCTGGATCAGGGTCAACGTCGTGGTGCGTTCGTCGCGCGGCAAGGGCGCCACGCCCCAGTTCATCTCCCACTCGGCGCGCCAGGTCTGCCCGCCCCGTTCCGACAGCATCCCGCTCCAGATGCCCACTCGCCCGAGTTGGATGCCAATCCGAGGGTCCTCCCGTCCAAAGGAGGTCCGCATCTGCGCCATCGTCGGCGCGACGTTGTGCTGCGTGTAGAGGTTGGCGTACCAGTCGAGGGCCTCGATCGTCTGCGTGTCGTCGAACGTGGTCTGCGTCGGCTGCTGCAGATTGTCAAAGATGCTGCCCCCGTGCTGGTAGATAAAGGCCAACGCATCGAACACCTCGGTGGTCGACACGTAGCCAAAGGTGTCCGCCGTCGGGTCGCGCACCGACATCGCCGCCGCTAAAAAGTCATCCCACGTCCACCCGAGGCTCGGATAGGGCGCGCCATACAGGTCGAACAGGTCTTGGTTGTAGTACATGACCATGAGGTCGACCCCGGCGGGGATCGCCCACGTCTCTCCCTCGCTGGTGTACAGGCCAAGGGTGCCAGGGTAAAAGTCCTCCTGGTCAAAGCTGGCATCCTGCTCGATGAATGGCGTCAGGTCGAGGATGCTCCGCTGCTCGGAGAGCCAGCTCAGGGCGAACTGGGAAGTCAGGAACACGTCGGCGTCGCCCGCGCCCAACCCGCCCAGCATATCCCAGCCCTTGGGGCGCAGCTCGACTGTGATGTAGGGGTAGAGCTCGTTGAACTGGACCAGAAGCTGCTGGTAGTACTCGGTGTCATAGTTGGGATGGGCGAACGAGATCGTGACCGGCACGGGGGTGGGCGTGCTCTGGATGCAGCCCGCCGCCACAACTGCTATGAGGAGGACGAGGGCGAGGCGCGCGCCCGCAGCCCGGACGGAACGTACGTGGTGCTTTGACATGCTCCCTCCCAATTCGCTCGTGGTGTGGACCGTATTGTACCACAATCCTGTGGCACGCGTAAATGTGGTCGCGAAACGGCGCAACCCTTCCGGGGGCGTGGTGTTACATGGTCAAACGGCAGATGCTCATCCGTTTTTCCTCCCTTGGTGGGGCGGCATTGCCGGATGCCGTCCCACCCACGCAAAGCAGAGCCGCTCCCGCGAACGTGGGAGCGGCTCTCGAGATCGGGTCTGGCTTGCCGCTGTCTATGCCTCGGCGGCTTCCTCAGCCTCCTCGGCCACTTCCTCGACTTCCTCGGCGACCTCTACCGTAGCGTGCTGGGCCTTCTTGGCGATCTTGGCAAACTCGTCCTTGCCTTGCGCGATCGCCTCGTCGAGCTTGGCGGACAGCTCCTCGGTCTTGGCGCGCAGTTCTTCGGTGCTGGCTTCCACCTTCTCGATCACGTCGGCGTAGGTCGCTTCCGCCTTTTCCTTGAGCTCGATCCCCTTCTCACGGAGCTGGGACCGGGTCTGCTCGCCCGACTGTGGGGCGAGCAGCAGCGCAGTGGCTGCCCCGATCAGCGCGCCCACGAAAAAGCCGGAGAAAAAGGACGACACATCACCCTTGTTGCTCATTTCACACACTCCTTTAGGTTCTCTACACCTTACTAGGGCTGCACCTCGTTCACGCGCCGCCCACCATCAACGGACAACCATCGTGCGCAGGATCGCGCCCCACAGGTCCTCGCGGGCGCGCCGCGCCTTCCCTACTCCTCCTCCGACGAAACGCCCTGTCCCTCGCCTGCGCCGCGCTTGCGAGGCCACAAGCCGGCGATGCCCTTGGCGATGCGTGCGATCCCGGCTGCATAGCCCGATACCTCGATCAGCGGCGTGACCACCTTTTCGCTGACAAACTCGGTCGTCCCGCGAACGGTGTGCACGGTATCGGCTGCGGTGTTGATCGCGCGGTTGACCTGTTCGAGGATCGGGATCACGCGATCGTAGATCAAGACGATCACGACCACGATCAGGACGACGATCAGCAGGATCAGGAGCATGATCAGGAACGTCTCGAGAGCCATCACCACGAAAGCGATGTCGCGCAGGCGGACCGTCGCCGGGACAGCCCCGGCAGCAGCCCAGTCATATGACTTGTACATCAGGTAGCCGATCCCGACCAACACGGCGATGGCGACGACCGCCACGATCACGCTGATGATGATCGTCGACTTGCGCGTCTCCTTGGAGACCAGCGGCTTGGTCGAGATCGGCGTCTGCATCGTGGCATCGCTGTCTGGCGTCGGAGGCGTGCGTTCGCTCACGGATTCGGTCACGGCGTCTACCCTCTCTATCGACAGTTGCTCATTCCCATTACGCAGCCAGTCACCCCAAGGTTGCGGTCGGCGACCCGTGCGCTCGATCTGCCACGGCAGCAGCCCGGGACGTACTGCTTACTCTGGTCAACATTATATCACAGGCATACCGGTGGGTCAATGAAATGCGGGTCCGGGTCGGGTGTGCCTTTCCCGAACCGTTCCACATCACGCTTGCGCCGACGTCCCGCTCCAGGTGCACACGTCCGGAGGGGACACGCTTGCTGCGCTACTCGGGCTCGCCGATGTCCGCGACGCGGTGCTGTGTCGGCGGGCTGACAAAGCCGCCGCCCTTGCTGATCGTGCCGTTCGAGCGGAAGAGCCGGATCTTTTCGCGAACCCGCTCCTTCGCGGCTTCGCGCGCCGGCACCAGGTGCGCGCGCGGGTCTTCGACGGTCGGGTTGGCCTTCAGGTGGTCGAACATGGCGAACGTGAAGGCCTGCGACAGGTAGGTGGCGACGTTGACCTTGGCGACGCCGTGGTCGAGCGCCTCGACGACGCTTTCCTCTTTGACCCCAGACGAGCCGTGCAGAACCAGCGGGATCTCGGGGATCGCCTGGTGGATCTCTTCCAGGCGCTCGATGTCCAGTCCGGCTGTGCGGGACAGGAGGGCATGGACCGAGCCGACGGCAACGGCGAGCGAGTCTGCGCCTGTCTCGGCGATGAACCGCCGCGCCTCTTCGGGCTTTGCCATCGCATCCTGGACCTCTTCCGGGGTGGCGCCGCGCTTGAGCACCTTGCCCAGTTCGGTCTCGACCGGGATGTTGCAGATGTGGGCAATGTCGCACACAGTCTTGCTGATCCGGATGTTCTCCTCCAGGGGCAGGTCAGAGCCGTCGAACATCAGGGACGTGAACCCCTCGCGCAAGCAGAGCACGTTCTGGTCAAAGTCCGTGCCGTGGTCGAGGTGCAGGGCGACCGGGATATCGGTGTTTGCTGCCGCGATCTTGACCAGCCCAGCGGCAAAGGGCAGGCCCGCATAGCGGATCGCTCCCTGGGAGACCTGCAAGATCACGGGCGCACGCTCTTCTGTCGCGGCTTCGACGATGGCTTGCACCATCTCCATGTTGTTGGCGTTGAAAGCGCCGACTGCATAGTGGCCCTCCAACGCTGCCTTGAGCATCTCTTTCGTGGTCGTGAGTGGCATCCTGTTTCCCTCCATATCGTGTGATAGATTGGCTCTGCCGGCGCCAACCCGGGCGTGCTTTCGGCCCTGGCGCGTCGCCGGCGCGTCAACGGTTGCGCACGTGACGGCGCCCGCCTATGGGCTCGCCACGTCGATCCCCTCGAGCATGATCCGGTTCTCGGTCGATCCCGCTACGACGACGCGCTCCCCGGACGCGGCGTCATAGAGCCCGACCTCGATCGGGTATGACCCCGCTGGCATCGCCGGCGGGATGTCAAGACGGTGCCGGTCTGGTACGGTCTCCCCCGGCGCCCAGCGCGTGGTCGGGTGCCCGCCCTGCAGGGGATAGGCGTCATCCTGCGCCCACACTGGCCCCCCGGTTGCCGGGTTGTATGGCCCCAGCAGGTGCACAAAGACCGTATAGTCGCGCTCGATCGCGCACTCGGCGCGCCAGAACAGATCCACGGTGAGCGATGCGCCGCCCTGGATCGCGCTCCTGGGCCGCACCGTGTGGCCCAGGAAGGTGATGCACCCACTGTGCAGCGACACCTCGTTCGGCGCCTCGGGGCGCACCTGGGGCAGCGACCGGCTGCGCGTCACCTGGCCCGCCGGTACGGTCAGTCCCGTCGCCTGTCCCTCCGGCAGCCTGAGTTGGATCGCGTACGGTCCTGGCGGCGTGTACGTGTATACGACAAACGCCGGGGCTAGGCGCACGAACGCGTTCTCCCCACTGATGGCGGGGACATCGAGCAGTTGGCTCTCCACGACCCGTCCGCTGCTGTGGGTCCAGTCTGCCACGAGCCTGTGCGCGCTGCTGGCGCGCACGTACACGCCGGGCCGGGCCATGTCCCCGGGCCGGAACTCGGTGGTCGGCAGATCGTAGCCCAGGACAGTCAGCCCCTCTCCCAGCGCGTGCGGCGCCGGGTAGGGGTGCTCGATCGGCGAGCGGCCCACTTGCCCGAGTGGCTGCACCGGGGCGCGCGCATAGAGTCGTAGACTATTGTACTCCTGTGCGACGTGAAGCACAAGCGTGCGCCGTGCGTCCAGCCACTTCTCCGCCAGGTTCTCCGGGTCCTGCAAGGCGCGCTCGAAACTAGCCAACCAGAGCCGGTCATAGCGCTCGGCGATCGGCCCCAGCTCGGCTTCGACGGTCTCGGCGCTCAGGTTGGGGGCGTGCTGCGGGATGAGGTACACGTCGGGCCCAGCCCCCTCTGGAAAGGCCCGGTTATAGTAGTACAGGAACACCGGATAGCGGTCGCCTGAGACGAGCAGTACGGCGTCGTCGGCGCGGCGATAGGTCCGCAGTGTGGCGATAGCGGTCTGGACCTCGTCACGCAGGTAACGGCCCGCATAGTGTGATGGGAGGACGCCGACGAACGTGCCCAGGACCAAGAGCGCGCCGGCGACAGACAGCGCGCGTCCGCGCCACCCCGCGCGCCAGTAGCTGGCTATGGTCCCGGCGAGCAGGATGTATGCCAGGGGCGCAAAGAGCAGCAGGTAGCGCGCCTCCGGCTTGGGGGAGTAAAAGAACCCGCGGGGGATCGAGAGCCCGTATACCACCAGCGGCGGGACGAGCAGGGGAAGCGCAAGCAGCAGCGCGACCTCCCAGCCGGCGAGCATGTGCCGTTGGGGTTGTCGTCGGCTGAGGACGAGGAGGGATAGGCCTGCCCCCGCCAGGAGCGCAAAGGCGACGACCAGCCACGTGTAGCGATCCAGGTCGGTCGAGATCCCGGTCACCAGCACTGTGCCGTACAGCTGCCAGATCAGGCGGAAGGAGAAGGGACTCTTGCCCACGTCGGTCCGCGAGTCCATCGCCATGTAGAGCCAGGGGCTGTAAAGGGCCAAGATCCCCAGCTGGCTGAGGCCCCAGTGGAAGACAAAGCGGCGGCGCCTGTGGTGGCGCCAGATCGTGATCGCCACGAACAGGTTCTCGACGATCAGGACGAGCGCAGAGAGGTAGAGCGTGTACATGGCGGCGGCGCTGCTGGCGATGTAGGCCCACCACGCGCGGCTGCGCCCATTCCGAAGGCGCGTAAAGTGATGCACCGAGAGCAAAGCAAAGGTGGTCGCCCAGACGTACATGCGCGCTTCCTGCGACCACCAGATGTGGAATCGAGCGATCGCGATCAGCAGCATGGCCAACAGCGCCGCGCGGCTGCCCGTTAGGCGGCGCGCCACGACATAGGTCAGGGCCACGCTCAGCATCCCGCCGCACAGCGACAGGTAGCGCACGGCGAACTCGCTCTCGCCCACCCTCGGCAGCCAGACGTGGAGCATCCACAGGTAGAGCGGGGGGTGGACGTCGTGCGCGGTGATGTCGGTCACCTGGCGCAGGCTCTGCCGCGCGGCCCAGATCGCGTGTCCCTCATCCCACCAGATGTTCTGGTCGCCGAGCCTGTAGACGCGGAGCCCAAATCCGAGCAGCAGGATCGCCAGCGCCGCGGCGGTTGGCGCGATGCGGCCCAGCCTCGCCAGGTACGTCCTCCGTCGCCCGTCGGCGCCGCTTTCCAGCCCTACCCGCTGGTTGCCTTCCATCGCTAGGGCGCACCCTGTCCGGTCCACTGGTAGCGGACCGCCCACGAGGCCAACGCCCCCGTGGCGCACGTGTCGGCGAGCATGCCTTGCGCCACGTCGCTCTCGGCGCCGATGACGACGAGTTGATAGGTGACGCCCTTATGCAGGTCAAAGTCTGCGTAGCCAGGGCCGATCTCGGGCTTGAGCCCCGTCACAAAGCGGTCGTCGCCCCCATCCCAGCGCACCAGGAGCTCGACGTTGGGCATCTGCTCGCCCGCCCAGTCGACGACCGTGACCCTCAGCTGCCCCGCCGCCCCTTCGCAGGTCCGGTATTGAGACACGAGCTCGAAGCGCGGGGTTGAGGTCGCCATCGCGGTGGGCGTCCAGGTTGGGCTGGGCGTGACGGTGGGCGTCGACGTGGGCCTCGGTGTGGCGCTGGGGCGCAGGGTCGGCGTCGGGCTGGGGCGCCGGGTCGGGGTCAACGTAGGGATGGGCGTCCACGTCGGTCGCCGCGTCGCGGTCGGCGTCGCCGCCGGCGTCCGTGTCGCGGCGGGCGTTGCCGTCGCCGTCGCAGTGGCGGTTGGCGCCGGAGTGTTGGTCGGCGTGGCGGTTGGCGCCGGAGTGTTGGTCGGCGTGGCGGTCGGCGCCGGGGTGTTGGTCGCCGTCGCGGTTGGCGTGGGAGTGTTGGTCGACGTGGCGGTTGGCGTGTGTGTCGCTGTAGGTGTGGGCGTCGGCGTGGCGGTCTGCGTCGACGTCGGGTGCGGCGTGTGCGTTGGCACAGGCGTCCACGTTGCCACAGGCGACATGCCCGTCACGTACGCCACCAGCGCCCTGCGCGTGTGTCCGAGCGCGATCGCTAGCTCAGCTAGGGGGCGGGTTGTGCCCAGATCGCCCCGCTCGGTCACCTCCCGCTCGGCGATCGCGCCGACCTCGGCGCTTACCCGCTCGACTTTGCCCAATGCCGCAAGCCGGGCGCGCGCGGCGCCGAGATCGCCGTCGTGGGCATAGGTCTGTGCGATCAGGACGATGTACGCCGACCGGTGGTCAGGGCGCAGCGAATCGGGCCCGACGTCCGTGTATTCGACGGGCCAGATCGCCCAACTGATCAACAGCCCGAGCGCGATCCCGCCTGCCAATCCAGCGATCACGCTCAGGGGCGCGATCCACGGCGTGCGCCAAGGTCCCCGGGCGGGCTTCATCTAGGATCGTCTCCCGGTGGGGCGCTGGAGGCGAGTGCGCGTGCAAGCCCGTCCAGCGCGCGCAGGTGCAGCGCAGGCGCGCCGCGCGCTGCGGCACGCGCGGCGAGGTCTGCAACGGCGGTTGCCGGGTCGGGGAGCTCGAGCAGCGCCAGCTGCGTGCGTGCAGCATCGAGATCGCCGTCCAGCGCGTAGGCGCTGCTGACCATGAGGATGGCCTCGTCCCGGTAGTAGGGGTGCAGATGGGCGAGGTCGGTATCGACATAGGCGACCGGGTCGATCTCCCAGCCGTACCACAGGCCGAGGCCCACCCCGATCAGCAGGGCGATCGCGGCACTCGCTGGGACGAGCCAGGTACGTTTCCTGGACATACGCTCTCTCTCGCGGAAGGGGCAAAAGAAAAGGCTACTCCCCGGTGTAGGGACCAGCCCCTTGCGTGACTCCCGCCCACACTTGGCAAACGAACCAAATGCGGTATAATGGGAACCGATGCCGGAGGTGGGAATCGAACCCACAAGAGGTTGCCCCCACGCGAGTTTGAGTCGCGCGCGTCTGCCAGTTCCGCCACTCCGG
>JAFGIE010000264.1 GCA_016929775.1 Anaerolineae bacterium | reverse complement strand
GTCCTGTGTCTGCCGTCCCTCGATCACGTCCAGGCGGATAGAGTGGACCTGTACGGGCGCGATGTAGTGCTGGTAGAGGGCGATCGCGCCGAAATAGAGGCCGACGCCGAGCGCCGCGCCAAGGATCAGCACGAGCAGCGTCCGCAGCAGCACGCGGAACAGCGCCCCGAGCGCACGTCCCAGGCGGCTTCCAGAGCGGGCACTGGTGTTGCCAGGCGTCTCACTCATGACCCACCCCCTTCTGTGCCAAACAGCGTCTCGAGCAGTTCGCGCAGCCCCGCAAAGAAGGACTGGAACCGCTCGACCTGGCCCTGCACCTCTCCGAGCTGCGTCTGCAGGGCGCCGACCTGCTCGTCCAACTGATCGACCTGTCCCGACAGCGCCGACAGGTCGTCGCCTAGGTCGCTCACCTCACCCGACACGCGTTCGAGTTCGGCGGCGGCGCCGTCGACGTCGTCGCGCAGTGCCTCGGTCGTCCCCTCTAGGGCGCTGACCCGCCCGCTCAATGCCTCTAGGCTGTCCAGCCGCTCGCGCAAGCCGGCGATGTCCTGGCGGAGATCGTTCGCCTGCGCTTCCAGCCCGTCAACGCGCACGCGGACCCTGGCGACGTCCGCCGGCGAGGCGAATTGCAGCCGACCGCCATTGACCCCTGCCACGATGCCCAGGCTGAGCGCCAGGGACAGTATCAGCGTCGCCAGGCTGCCGAGCACGACTGCCCAGACCACCCATCGCCGCCGGACAGCAGGTCTGCGCGCGGCGACCTCGGGTTCCTCGGGAGCTTGCTCTGCCTCGGCGGGAGCCGCGATGGGCGTCTCCTCGGGCACGGGAGAGGGGAGCTCTGTCGCCGCCACGACCGCCTCTGCGCCCGACGTCTCGTCACCCAGTTCCTCATGCGATGTCTCGATGACCAAGTCCGGCTCAGCCGTGTGTTCCTCGCCGGGTGGCTCGATGACCAAGTCCGGCTCAGCCGCGGGTTCCTCGTCGGGTGGCTCGATCACCAGGTCCGGCTCAGCCACGTGTTCCTCGTCGGGTGGCTCGATCACCAGGTCCGGCTCAGCCGCGTATTCCTCATCCGGTGGCTCGATGATCAGGTCTGGCTCAGCCGCGTGTTCCTCACTCGATTCCGGCTCCTCCGCCGGGCGCGCGGCGGTAGGCGCCTTCGCCTCGATCGCCTCGCCGGCAGGCGCCGCTGCGACCTCAAAGTAGGGGGTTAGGCGCTCGGATGTGCGGGGGCCGATCCCGCTGACACGCGTGATCTCTTGGGGGCGCTCAAAAGGCCGCGCGTCCACGATGCGTTGGGCCAGGGTCGGGCCGATGCCCGGCACCTGGTGTAGGGCTTGTACGTCCGCAGTGTTGAGGTCAATCCGGATCCGTTCACCTTGGGACATTGCTTCACCTCGTTTCCCGTTATGTAGAATGCCACATCTCTATTGTACCCCGTCGCAGGGCGGTTGTCAATGGGGATCGAGGGCGGGAATGCACGGCGCCGCGCAGGAGCGTCACACCCAGGGCTGACCGCAAGCGTGCCAGCGACGTCACGCCGCTGGCACGCCGCCGGAACGCTGTTGCTCAGGGGGTTCGCTGCGCGACGGCTGCGTCGAACATGGCCACGATAGCGGCGCTGTAGCGCTCGTGGGTCCATGCCCTTGGCGCTGAACTGCAGGGCTCGACTCGGGCATCGACATCATTGCGTCCCCGGTGCCGTCATAGTCGCGCATCACGATCGGCAGGTGCGTGACCGGCGTCGGCGGCAGGACATGTTCCACGGCCTGCACCCGGTTGCCCAGCCCGTCCAACACATAGTGATAGCTCGCCAGCTCCCCGTGCGCGTTGTCGTGCGTGATGTCGGTCAGCCGTCCGGCGTCGTCATAGTCGTACGCAGTGACAATGCCGTTGGGGCGCGTGGGCGTCAGCAGCCGTCCTGCGCCATCGTACCCGTAGGTGACCTGGGAGCCCCAGTCACCTTTGCCCCGTAAAGACGGAACTAGCGTCGCCGGATGGACCAAAAGATCAGTAGATTGTTCAGGTTCAACCAAGCCCTGCAGGCCACAAACCCTTCCGTACCCACTCCGCACCGAGAACCAGAACAGCAATTGTAATCGTGCGGGCGCCGAACCGGGAGCGAATTGGAGACATCGAGGGTTCCTGTCAAACGCTCTGTAGGATTCGCTCGCCGGCCGTAGGTGCCTGCCGGGCGCGCCAGCGGAAACGCTGCCTCAACAGAGATCAGCGATACGTATCCTCGCGCCGACGCCTGACGGACACAACGGTGACAAGTTTCCCGTCATCATCGATGTGATAGATCACGCGCCAGTTGCCGACGCGAATGCGCCAACCTTCCAGACCGCGCAGTCTTCGGCACCCTGTGGGGCGGGGATCGTCTTCCAGTTGAAGAATAGCTGTGGTGATACGGCTGAAATCGGGTTCGTGGATGCGGTCTAGCTCACGACACGTCCTACGGTCGAGCAGCTCAACCTTGTACTTGGGGGTCGACATTGGAGGTCTGACGTTGGGACAGATAGTCGCGGAAGCCCTGGCGTTCACCGCCGGTGGGCCGAGTAGCAGCCTGTGTCAGGCGTGCAGCCAACTCGTCATCCTGGCTGTCCACTTCGTCGTCCAAGAGGTCGAGATAGTGTTCATATTCCTCTAGTGTCAGCAGAATGGCGATCGGCTGGCCCCGCGTGTCCACCACGTAGCGGGCGTTGCGTTCTCGCAGTATGTGATTCCAGTTCTCACTCATCACTTTCCCTTTCTCCCGACAAAGGGAATGACCTTGCATTGGTATTCTATCACCGACCGTTGATTCATGCAACCTTCTTTTTCACTCTCCCGGTCTCAGACCCCTCGACGGTGGGGATACACGTTCAGCGCCGTATCAAACATGGCTACCATGTTCCCCCGAAGGGGGAGCGGCGTCCCGGCCTGGACCGCGTGCGACGGGCCGAGGATATAGCCCCCGCCCTTGCCCAGTACACTCATCAGCTCTTCCACCTCGCGCCGCACGTCCTCCGGCGTGCCAAAGGGCAGCGTGGTCTGCACGCTGACCCCGCCCTCGAAGCAGAGCCGGTCGCCGAAGCGGTGCTTTAGCGCTCGCGGGTCCATGCCCTTGGCGCTGAACTGCAGGGCTTGCAGGACGTCGATCCCCATGTCGATCAGCCCGGGCACGGCATCCATCACCGCCCCGTCGGTGAGATAGATCACCTTGGCCCCAAAAGGCGTGGATCGCCCGGTTGAGACGCAAGTGGTAGGCGATCAGGGCTACGGCGAGTACGAGGGCCATGTTCGCTCCCCACCCCCACAGGTAGGCGACCATGTAGGGCTGCCCGGT
>JAFGIE010000037.1 GCA_016929775.1 Anaerolineae bacterium | reverse complement strand
TCCTGGGGGTCGCAGGTATGCGCCGGTCGGCGCCGCCGCAGCTAGCGCTGCAGATGCCTGGTCTGCCCGCGCTCCTGGCGCGCGGCATCCGTGGGCGCCGCGAGCTGCGCCGGTGGGCGCGCCCAGCGTTCGACGAACTCGGGCAGTCGCATGCCCAGGTAGCGCATCGCGCTGAACATCAAGAAAAGCACTGCCGCCTCGTCGAGGTTTCCCAACACCGGGAGCGCGTCAGGCAGCAGCTCAAACACCCCGGCTGTGGGGTTGATCATGTACAGCGTCCCCAGGGCGACCGTCGCCCAGGCGAGCCCTTTGGCCCACCAAGGTCGCCTCGGGGGCAGCACGGGCCCCTCCTCCGGCACGTCCAAGTCCTCGAAATCGCGATCGGCATACTCGGTCAAGGATCGATCCTTTCTCGCGCTACAGGCTGTAGAACTCGAGGAGACGCTTCTCCGTCTCCCCCTCGATGTGTGCTACTACCTCTACGTACGGCGCGATGCTCGAGTTGCGCAACTTGCGCTTGAGCAGCTCGTCCACCTGGAACACGCCCGCCGAGTTGCTCATCTCGATCTCGATCCGGATCGGCTTGGTGACGCCCGCCGTCAGGCGCACGGCGTCGATCGCCGCCGCAGAGATGGTGTGGATCGAGGTCTCGCCCATCTCGTAGGGGATGCGCGACCGGCCCTGCGTCATATCCAGCGTATCCGCGACCTTGACCACGCCTGCCTCGATCGTCAGGCACTTTTCGCTCCAGCGGTGGGCCGAGATCGCGTGCAGGGTCTCCGCCTGCACGATCACGCGCTGCGCAGGCGGGTAGATGTCGCGCAGCAGCGGCGGCAGGAGCATCGCCGCCAGGGGGATGCTGTACTGCTCGTGGTTGTCCCGGTGCACGGCGATGCCCACGTCGTGCAGCGCCGCCGCCGCGACGACGACCACCTCTGCGTCATCCACCGACATCTGATAGTTCGCCTCGATGCTGGTCTGCACGCCCCCCTCGACGAGGAGGCGGAGCAGCTTGAGCGCTGCGTTGGCGACGATGCGGATGTGCACCTCGCCGTGGTCGGTCATGCCCTGGCGGTCGACGACGTTGACGTTGGCGCAGCGCCACCACTGCGCCAGCTCCTCGTCGGCGTCGATCGCGGCGACCAGGGCCTTGAGCTTTTCGTTGTGCCGTGTCGGCACGTTCAGTGGCACACTCGGTCCTTTCTACGTCCCGCGCCGGGACAACGCCGCGACTAGGCCTCGTCCTCGCCCTCTTCCGGCGCGAACCGCAGCCGCAGCAGGTAGTCGCTGGTCCGGATCTCCATCCGCTCGCACGGGTACTCGGCCGAGCAGAAGGGGTTATCATAGTGCAAATCGTCCCCCAACAGCTGGGCCTCGCCATCGACCAGGAACGGCTCATCCCACCCGAAGGAGAGCGTCCGCCCACGGTGCGTCGTGCAGCGCACCGCGAGGCCCTGTACGTCGACGTTGAGGGCCAGTACGGCGCGCTGAAAGTCCTCGAAACTGCCGTCCGTGTCCGGGCGTCCCATCATGCACAACCACACGTTCTCGGCGCCGGGAGAGCGCAGTTCGCGGTAGGCGCTGGGTCCAGAGGTGACGAGGGTGAGGCCCTGCGACGCGGTGAGGGCCAAGTACGCCCGTCCCTTGCGCCCAAAGGCCCACCCCTGCCGCAGCCGGTACTCGTCCAGGGCGCCGCAGGGCCAGTACGCGTGCGTAAAGCCCATCCAGTCATCCTCTGGCAGCCTGTGGATCGCCACCAGGACGTCCTTCCACTGCGCCACGCGCGGCAGGACGACGTTGCCCGCCCAAAAGTTGGGACGCCGCGCCCCCACCTCGCTCATGCTTGACGGATGGGTCACGAACACCACGGCGTCGGGCCCCATCGTCGCCTGCCAGACGTGTTCCTGGGACCCGGGCTCCCCGCGGCGGTAGTCCTGGACCGAGGAGAGCATATAGTCGGGCGTGCGGTAGGTGACCGTGTTCACGCCGCGATGCTGCTCCCGGTCCCACATCTCCGGCGAGGCATCGGCGGCAATGTCAGCCAGGACCGGCGCCAGCTCGTACTCGGAGCACGCCAGGCTGACCAAGCCCCGGATGTGCTGGTTCCACACGCCCATGCCCCACATCAGGCGGCTGATGCCCGAAGTCGCCTCGAGCTGCCCGCTGAGGACCATCGGCGCATAGCTGCGCCCGTGCGTGGCGCCAAACGTGCCCTTGAACGAGTTCACGGCGATGGTAAAGAACAGCTTGTCCATGACCAGGACCGACAGCTCTTGCACTTCCTCGTGCTCCGCCAGGTCGAGCAGGTGCGACAGCGCGACCAGGTCCTCCTCGAAATAGCAGTTCGAGTGCCACTCGGCAAAGCCCGTCGCGCCGCGCTCCGCCAGCCACTGCAGCGCCAGCCGTTCGCCCTTCTCCCGATGCCACGCTCCCGTCTGCCCCACGTTAGCAAACACGCGATCCGGGTAGAGCTGCCCGGCGAGGATCTCACAGGCGTGGAAGAGAATGCTATGATTCTCGGTATCGTAGCACATGCTGTCCACGCCCGGCTCGTCCTGCCAGTACTTGAAGCCCAGGATACACGCCTCGAGCGGCGCCCGCAAGGCGTCGGGGAAGTCCGGGTCGGACCCGTGGCGGTAGAGCGCGCCCAGCAGGCCGATCAGGTCAAAGTCGCTGCAGTCCCGGCGCGCGTTGATCCCGTCGATCGCAGCCATCACGTGGTCGACATCGACCTCTGACCACTGTCCGAGGGCCATCTTGGCGATCTCGGTGTACACGTTGCGCGGGTGCTTGGCGGCGTGCGCCAATCCCTCCGCCCGCCGGTCGGCGTAGGCGCCATAGGGCGCGTTCGTGTACGCGTGGTCGAGGATGTGGATCGGAATGCGGCGTTCGTAGCGCGTGTTCTGCTCGAACCACTCGATCCCGCTCGGGCGGATCACGACATCATAGCTGCCCTCCCAGATCCGCACCGGATGCCCGACGTCGATCCGCGCGTCCCCTTTGGCCTCATCCTGCGCCTCGACATAGATCCGGCTCCTGTTGTCCTGGATGCTCGCCGCATACTGCGCCCCACGCGCCAGGTCCCGGTCCCAGCGCAGCATCACCTTGTTGCCCATGAAATGGACGCGCTGATCGACACGCGCCTCCGCAAAGATGCTTTCCAGCATGCGCTGCCGGGCGGCGAGGGGCGCTGCGGTCGGCAGGTAGACCCGCGCCTCGTCCAGCGATGCCCCATCCGGGACCTCCTCCGGAGCGGGGCGGAAGGCGTCGCCGCTAGCCCACAGCGCCTGCTGCTCGCGTGCGAGCGCGCCACTCGGCGCAGGCAAGCCCGGGATCCGCAGCGCCATCACAAAGGGAGAAGCCCGGATCGCGCCCGCCTCCAAGCGCACCAAGACCCCGTTCGCGCCCTGGCGCAGCGCGGATTGAAAGGACACGCTACGCGGCGCCTGGTGTGCGGTGTGCTCGTGGCGGTGAACGTGCCGCCCGTCGATCCACACGTCGGCAGGCCCATTCGTGGTCAAGACAAAGGCCCCCTCGTACGGCGCGGGGCAGACGACCTCGGCATAAGCCCAAGCGCACAGGTAGTGGGGCGTGTGATAGAACCCGGTCAGGTCCACGAAATGGTCATCGAGGCAGCGGTAATAACGCCACTCCAGCTTGGCGTCGCCGACGGAGAAGGTGGCGCGCTCGACCGGCTGCGCGTCGATCCCGGAGGCAGGATCGTGGTAGCGGCGCACGATGTCCAGGCGCGCGTCGCCCTCCCCGGAGAGCTCGACGCCCTCCGCCGGCGTAGCGTGTGGCCCAGCCACGAGCCAGTGTGCGATCCAACCATCCGAGAACTCGTACTTGAGATAACGGTGTGCCATACGGTTTGCTTCTCCTCACTACAAATGCGAAAGCCGGTTCACCAGCTGGGCGGGACGGGCCACCAACTCGATTCACGGCCCTCACGCGCGGCATCCCAGATGTCCGCCATGCGGGTCACATCGCGCGCCTGGCGGTCGCTCGCCCGGAAACCGCGCCACGCTTCGGTCCGGCACTCTGGCAACGCCCACTGCGTGTTGCGGCAGTACTCATAGTACTGGTCAAAGGTCGACATGTACACGTCGATCCCGTACTTCTCGGGACGGACGTTCATCGGCGCCAGGGGATCGATCGTGTGCAGGGAGGTCAGGATCTTGAGCAGGTGACCCGGGTAGAGGTCATATACCTGCTCCGCCAGGTTCACCGCCTCGTGGATCGTCCTCTCGTCCTCGCCGGGCAGGTTGAGCGAAAAGTAGCAGAAAATCGAGACCTCCCTGGCGCGCAGCGGCTCGAGCACGCGCAAGAGGTCGTCGTTGCCGTAGAACTTGCCGTTGAGCCGCCGCACGCGCTCCGACCCAGAGAGCGGGCTGAGGGCGACGCACGAGTGCTCTAGATCCGCGTGGTCGGCAAAGGCCTCGACGAACTCGGGACTGGGGAGCTGGAAGAACTCGTTGTACAGCCCGATGCGGACCCCGCTGCGGGCAATGCCATCGAACAGGGCTCGCCAATACGCCTCGCCCATCTCGGCGATGTCGTACGACAGCGAAGCCTGGATCACGTCGTCCGCGCGCAGTCGCACTAGGTCGTCCACCACGACCTCGGGCGAGCGGGGCACGATCCCGTTCCGCCCGGCAAGCGCCTTGTGCGCGCTGCGGCAGCCGCCGCAGTACGAGCACTCGTAGCGACAGCCGCGCGCTGTGCACAGCCACCGTCCGCGGAAGCGGTGGCGGTCGAGCGCGGTGCGGGCGCGCTCTAGATCGGTGACGATGTACTCGTGCAGGTAGTAGCGCTCATAGTGCGCGACAAAGTCCACGTCCACATAGTTCAGCTGGTCCAGGTCGCGCGTCATCGCGCAGTAGGTGAGCGGATTCTCGACGATCTGCGCCCCATCCCGCCAGGAGAGGTTGGGCACGCTCCCCAGGTTGAGCCGGCGCCCCTCTGCGCCGGCGCGCAGCAGTCGCTGGACGAGCCGCAGCAGCGGGCGCTCGGCATCGCCGCGGACGACCAGGTCCACCTCGGGACAGCGCTCCAGGATCGCGTGCGAAAAGGCGGAAGCCGAAAGGCCCCCGAGCACGGTCCACGCCGCGGGCAGGACCTGCTTGCAGGCGCGCGCGACGTCGATCGCGCCGTAGGTGTGCTCGTACCAATGCATGTCGATCAGGATCACCTGCGCGCCCTCGTGCGCACGCAGCCAGGCGCGCAGATCAAAGGAGGGCTGCAGATGCCGCTCCATCGGCAGGTTGATGCCCTGCACGTGGATCCCATTGTCGCGCAGTAGGTTGACGATCGCTGGCACGCCAACCGGGATCAGGCCATAGGGCCGGCCCAGCGGCGCATTCCCAACCAGCTCGACGCCCTGCTTGGCGGGATGGACGTACAGCACGCGAACGGGACCCGCTGGGCGCCCGCAGCAGTCACGGTATCGCTTTCCGCTGCCGCAGGGGCAGGGATCGCTCCAGTTGGTTCTCCGCCTTACCATCGGCTATACCCCAGATCGACGCAAGGCAGCGGCGCTAGGTCGCTGCCTTGCGGCACCCCGGTGTCGCGGGGCAATGCAGGCCCGTCTATACACGTGCGGCGACGGTCTCGTCCTTGCGCGGAAAGAGGGACATCAGGTCCTTACGCACGACCGTCTCTTCGCTGCGATAGAGGAAACAGGATGCGGCGCGCCCGTCCTCGAGGCGATAGAGATGCGGTCGCTCGACCGTGCACGGCTCAAAGACAAAGGGGCAGCGCGGCGCAAACTTGCAGCCCGGCGCGTGCTCGTCAAAGACAGCGCTCTTGGGAAACTCGACACCCGTCTCACCCCACGCTCGCTTTGGATCGGGCCACGGGATCGACCCGACCAGGAGCTGCGTGTAGGGGTGCTTGGGGTCGCGGATGATCGGGTCGACGTCGCCCGCCTCCATCACCGAACCGTGGTACAGGATCACGATATAGTCGCTGACGTGATAGGCGGTCGTCAGGTCGTGCGTGATGTACACGATCGGGATCCCAAAGTCGCGATTCAGCGCGCGCAGCGCCTTGAGCAGCGTGGCGCGCAGCGAGGCGTCGACCATCGACACCGGCTCGTCGGCGATCAACAGCTTGGGCTTGAGCAGCAGCGCACGCGCGACGGCGATGCGCTGCCGCTGCCCGCCGCTGAGCTGGTGGGGATAGCGCCCTAGGGTCTCGTCCGGGCGCAGCCCGACATCCGTGAGCGCATGCTCCATCATCTCCCGCGAGGCGGCTTTGCTGTGCGCCAGCCCAAAGTTCTTGATCGGAATGCTCAGCAGGTTGTCCACCTTGTAGAAGGGGTTATAGACCGCAAAGGGGTCCTGGAACACCGCCTGCACATCCTTGCGGAAGGCAAACATCCCCTGCCGGTCGAGGGTCTGGATATCCTGCCCCTCGTACAGCACCTGCCCGGTCGTCGGCGTGTAGAACCCCAGCAAGAGCAGGCCCATGGTCGTCTTGCCGCTGCCGCTCTCGCCGGCGATGGTGATGATGTACGGAAAGTCCTCCTGCAGCGCGAGCGACATGCCGTCGAGCGCGACGGTGATGTTGCGCTTCCTGCCAAAGACCTTGGAGACGTTCCTGAGTTCGAGCAGTGGTGTGGTCATGCTACACCCCCGTGAAGGTGGCAGGCGACCCAGCGACCCGGTCGCACCTCGCGGAAGGCCGGAATGACCTCCTTGCAGACGGGCATCGCCTTGGGACAGCGCGTATGGAAAACACAGCCTGGCGGCACGTCGAGGAGCGAGGGCGTGATCCCGGGGATGCCGGTAAAGACGCCCTTGTTCCCCAGGATCGGCAGGCTCTGAATCAGGAGGTCAGTATAGGGATGCAGCGGATCGTCAAAGATCAGGTCCGTGTCACCGACCTCCATCAGCTTGCCCGCATACATGACCGCCAGTTTGTCGACAAACTGGGCCATGAGGCCCATGTCGTGCCCGATTAGGATGATCGAGAGGTCGAGCTCGTCCTGCAGGCGGTCGAGCGTCTCCATGACCTGCCGCTGGATGACGACGTCGAGCGCACTGGTCGGCTCGTCGGCGATGATCAGCTTGGGGTGCATCGAGATCGCGATCGCCATGCAGGCGCGCTGCTTCATGCCACCGCTCAGCTCGTGCGGATACATGCGCGCCACGCGCCGGGTCAGCTCGACCGACTCGAGCAGCACGCCCACCCGTTCCTGGAGCTCAGGCTTGGTCAGCGTGCGGTCGTGATCCCGGATCCCGTCGATGATCTGGTCGCCGATCCGGAGCAGCGGGTGGAGCGAGTTCATGGCGCCCTGCGGGATCATGCTCAGCTCGTTGAGGCGCACCTGGCGCATGTCCTCGTCTGACAGCTGCAACAGATCGACGCCGTCGAGCAGCATCTGCCCGCCCTCGATCTTGCCCGGCTCTTTGATCATACGCATCAGTGCGAGGGCCATGGTCGTCTTGCCCGATCCCGACTCGCCCACCAAGCCCATCTTGACGCCGGGATCGAGGACGATGTCCACGCCATCGACCGCCTTGACTGCTCCCGCCTCCACGTGAAAGTAGACCTTGAGGTCCTTGATCTCGAGGATTGGGTTGCTCATACGCGCCTCCGCACTCTAGGATTGGCTACCTCGTCCAGCCCGAACGAGACCAGCGTCAGAGAGGTCAGGAGGAGGACGATCACGCCCACCGGCGCCAGGATCCACCACCACATGCCGCGCAGGAAGGCGGA